>JARLIN010000445.1 GCA_031291715.1 Rhodopila sp.
CCGCCCTTTTCCGATGCCGCGATTGGCCTCGCCAAGATAGGCCGCTTACTGCCGGCGATCCTGGCGGTACCGCTGCCGAATGGTGCGAAGCCCGCTATCGCCAGCTATGGCCTGGTCGAAGTCGCGGCTGACCAAGTGCTCGCCTACGCCGAGAACGAGGTAGCCGGCCTCCGGCAGGTCGCGTCCGCTGAAGTGCCCCTCCACGATGCCCCTGACAGTCGGGTCGTGGCGTTTCGCAGCGATGGTTCAGCGATTGAACATCTCGCGATCGTGATCGGTCGACCTGAGACCCACCACGCCCCTCTCGTCCGTATCCACTCGGAATGTTTCACCGGTGATCTGCTGGGCAGCATGCGCTGCGATTGCGGGGAACAACTCCGTGGCGCAATTCGGCGGATGGCGGATGACGGTGCGGGGGTCCTGCTCTATTTGGCGCAGGAGGGCCGTGGGATCGGGCTGGTAAACAAGCTGCGAGCGTATGGGCTGCAGGATCGTGGCCTGGACACCATGGATGCCAATCGGGTGCTGGGATGGGGCGCGGACGAACGCAACTTTTTGGTAGGGGCAACAATGCTGCGAATCATGGGGATCAACCGGGTGCGGCTGTTGACCAACAACCCAGAGAAGCTGGATGCGATGACGGCTTGTGGCATCGAGGTGGCGGGCCGCGAGCCGCATCTGTTCGCCCCAAATGGCGTGAACGATGAATATCTAGCGACCAAGGCCGCGCGATTTGGCCACATGTTGGATTAGGCCGCGTTACGGATATAGCGCCCTGGACCCGAGCCCGCACTCAAGAGTAAAGGGCTAACTCCTTACGCACGAGACTCATATGAACCCGTCGGAAATCGAACGTCTCCAAACCTACCTGCGCAAGCTGTTCGGCAGTGAGCGGATCAAGATCGTGCCGCCGCCGCGCAAGGGCCTGTCGATCGAGCTGGCGGTGAACGATGAAACGATCGGAACCGTCCACCGCGATGTTGATGAAGGTGAGACGTCGTATTCCATCCATCTGACGGTGCTGGAGGAAGACTTGCCGGCACCTCGTCCTGCGGCGACCAATCCTGCCGTAGGATCGCCCAGCCGACGATAAGGCGGGCTTAGCCGGGGCAATTGCACCTGAGAATGGTGCAGGGGGCTGGTGAGGCAGGCATCGTCCCAGGCGACCCGCTTGAACTTGCCGCGCAAGGAGCCTTTCGTTGTGTCCTTCTGCGTAGCGTTTAGCGCCACGCGGCGGAGGGCGGGCAGGTTGTGGGGGCATTGCCCAATCGGGTCCTGTCCTGATCCTCGTTCGTGACGACATCGAACCGTCGGTGCAGGCTGATCTCGACGCCCCAATGCCGGCGGACGACGTCGTTGAAGCGCTCTGGGGATCAGCCCGCACTCAGCAGGTAATAGGCGGTTCGGTCGTCGAGGGAGTCATACGAAGGCCAACCCCCCACCCGGTTCCATAGGTTGATCAGGTCGATCAGTACCGTGAGATTGGCGATTTCGGTTTCCGAGAACCGGCCAGGGAGCTGATTATAGTCGGCGGACGATGCGCCATCCGTCGCGGGTCTGGTCAAATGCTCAGTCCAGGCAAGCGCGGCTTGCTCGCGTTCGGTGTAAAATGGTGCCTCGCGCCACGCATTCAGCAGGTGCAGGCGTTGCTCGGTATCGCCGTTTAGGCGTTCGGCGCGACCCGTTCCAGGGTCATCCGCGCTTGGGTCATTGAGAACACCCCTTCGTTTCGGGCTCGCCTAGAGGACACCTTTGGTGGCATAGCGTTAAGGGCCAGAAATGCAGTAACTGACTGGACCATGACGCTCAACTTTAGCCTGGACCCGGCCGAGAAGGATCCTCTGTTCCTGCAAATCGCCGCCCGGGTCCGATCGGCGATTGCGGCCGGCCAAATCGCGCCCGGCGCTCGACTGCCATCCTCGCGCGCTTTGGCCGCCCAGCTTGCCGTCGCACGCGGAACGGTGGACGCTGCGTATGCGCTGCTGGCGGGAGAAGGTGCGGTCGTGACACGCGGTTCTCTGGGGACAATAGTTGCCGGCCAACAGGCACACCGGATCGAGGCACCCGAACAGGCGCCATTCCTGTTCCCATCCGCCGCATCCGCCCCGGCCGAGGGGCGGTTGCCGTTCCGAATGGGTCTACCGGCTTTGGACGCTTTCCCTCGCAAGCTTTGGTGCACTCTGACGATCCGGGCGGCCCGGACGATTCAGCCTGCTCACCTGGGAGAGGTCGACCCCGCCGGGACGCCGGAACTGCGGCAGGCGGTTGCAACCTATCTCGCTGTCGCGCGCGGGATCAGGTGCTCGGCGGAGCAGGTGTTGATCACCGGGGGATTTCAGGGCGCGCTCGCCCTGATTCGCAGCGTGCTCGTACGGCCCGGTGATCCGGTCTGGATGGAGGACCCGGGCTATCAAATGACCCGCCAGGCATTGGAAACCGCAGGTGCACGCGTCGTGCCGGTCCGGGTTGACCAGAATGGGCTACGGGTGGCGGCGGGCATTACCGCCGCGCCGAAAGCGAAGCTCGCGGTGGTGACCCCTACACACCAGTGTCCGACGGGGGTCGCGCTGTCCCTGCCACGGAGACTGGAGCTTCTGGCTTGGGCCGCCGAGGCCAATTCGTGGGTCGTCGAGGATGATTACGATAGCGAATTCCGCTATTTAGGCCGACTTCTGCCGTCGCTTAAGAGCTTGGATCGGGGGCAGCGTGTGCTTTATGCGGGTAGCTTCAGCAAGGTGCTGTTTCCGGCGCTGCGGCTTGGCTATCTGGTCGTGCCGCCGGAGCTGCGGACTGCGTTTCTGCGAGCGTCTCGGCTGCTTACATGCGGACAGCCGGAGCTGGAGCAGAATGTCGTCGCCGCGTTCATGCGAAACGGACATTTTGCGCGCCATATACGGCGAATGCGAATTCTCTACGCCGAGCGGCGGCGAAGTCTGGCGGCGGCGCTGGAAACTGGGTTTGGGAAACGAGCCGTCGTGGAAATGGCATCAGGCGGGATGCACCTGCTGGTGCGTTTTCCCGGAGCAGCCGATGACAGCGTCCTGGCGAAAGGTGCCGCACAGATGGGGCTGGCGCCCACGGCACTATCCTCAATGACCATGGCGCATGACTGTGGCCAGGGATTGCTGCTGGGATTTACCAATGTCGCTGAGTCGGAGGCCGAAGCGTTGGTTTCCCGACTAAGTGCCGCGATCGACTGACTGGAACCAGCCTATCGATCGCATGCTTCACACGCTTTGGGCGTTCCGCCCAGCGCGATCATGCTCCAAGCCCATTTATTCCGGCCCTGCGTCACGGCCGCATGCCGAAGGCCGACGGGCCTGGCGTTCGCAACGGTGCGGCCAAATTCGCGAAGTCGCACAGCAGCTTCCGGGTATCGCGCGGGTCGATCACCTCATCCACCCAGAACGCTTCAGCCGTGCGGAACGGTGAACGCAGGCGATTTAGCCGCTCCTCGATTTCCTCCAGCTTCGCGGCTGGATCGAGTGAGGCATCAATCTCCGCGCGATACGCTGCTTCGATTCCGCCTTCCAGCGGCAGCGAACCCCAACTCGCGGACGGCCAAGCATAGCGTAGGCACAAATGTCCGACCGGTTGATGTCCCAGGCCGCCGACGCCGTAGCAATTGCGCACGATAATGCTGCACCAGGGCACGGTGGTTTGGTTGATCGCCGAAAGCGCGCGGACGCCCCATCGGATCACCGCGTTGCTTTCCGCCCTTAGTCCCACCTGGAAGCCGGGGCAGTCCACCAAATGCACGACTGGCAGATGGAAGGTCTGCGCCAGGTCGACGAAACGGATAATCTTGTTGCACGCATCTGCGGTCCAAGCACCGCCCTCGAACAGCGGGTCACCGGCCATCACCGCCACCGGCCAGCCGTCCAGACGCGCAAAGCCAGTAATGATCGACCGGCCGAACAGCGCACCCATCTCGAAGAAACGGTCCTTATCAAACAGCGACGAGATGATTCGCCGCATGTGGTAGGCTTGCTTCTTTATTTTCGGTATCGCCGAAATCAGGGATTCGTCACGCCGGTTCGGATCGTCCCATCCTCGCATGCGCGGTGGCACGTCGTGGATCGAGCTGGGCAGATACGACAGGAACTTGCGAGCCGCTTCGAACGCCTGTTCCTCGGTATCCACGGCATGGTCCACAGCGCCGCAACCCAACTGGATCTGCCATCCTCCCAGCTCCTGCTTCGACCGCGGTTCGCCCAGCCGTTCCACCACCGGCGGACCCGCGACGAACACCGCGGCGATCTCCTTCACCATCACCGAGTAATGTGACGCCACCAGCCGAGCGGCCCCCAGGCCGGCAACTGAGCCGAGGCCGAGGCCGACGACCGGAACTTGCGCCATCTGGTTGGCAACCAGGTCAAACGACGTCGTTTCGGTGAGCCCGCCGGGCAGATTGGCACGTCCCGTGGTTTCGATGGTCTTGACCGACCCGCCGCCTCCGGATCCCTCGATCAGGCGGATGATCGGCATGCGGTACTGCGTCGCGATCTCCTCCGACATTTTGGGCTTGCCCTTGATGGAGGCATCGGCCGACCCGCCGCGCAACGTGAAATCGTCGCCGGCGACGACGACTGGCCGCCCATCCACCGAACCGCGACCGAATACGCAGTTGCCGGGCATGAAGTCGGTGATGTTGCCCTTGGCGTCGTAGCTCGCCTTGCCGGCGATGCTGCCGATTTCCTTGAAAGTCCCAGGGTCGAGCAGACGATCAATCCGTTCCCGCACCGTGAGCCGCCCACCGGCGTGCTGGCGCGCGACCCGGTCCTTGCCGCCGAGTTCGCGGGCGAGGGCCTGCCGCTGGCGAAGTTCAGCGAGTTCGGGTTCCCACCCGACCGGAGATGCCTTCACCGGTTCGGCGATCGGTTGAGTGACGTTGTCGTCGGCCATGCGTTTCCTGCCCGTATTCTCTCTTCGATCGGATACCGGTCAGTAAGCTATGGGCGAACGGCGGGCGGCGCAACGCCGCCTGGCAAATGGACTTTGATAATGATCGTCCCCGCCTCAGTGTTTGAGCGGTTGGGGCGCAAAAGCTCTCATCCGCCTCACCATGCGCATGGGTCCGCGCTTGACGGCCGGCCGAGAGTCTTCTGTTACTAGCGTTCGGAACATTTTTCGCGCCTCAGGTTTCCGTGATGATAATGCCTGCCGTGGGCCTCCATCGGCATGGCAATGTATGAAGGACCGCTTCGATGACCGCTGAACTCCTGTACGAAACCCGCGACGGCATCGGCCACATCACCTTCAACCGGCCCCAGGCGCGTAATGCCCTGACTTTCCCGATGTATGAACGTCTGGCCGAGATCGCCGCGAGTCCAGGCGACGTCCGCGCCCTGATCGTCACCGGCTCTGGCGACAAGGCGTTCGCGGCTGGAACCGACATCAACCAATTCCGGGCCTTCTCCGGCGCCGATGACGCGCTGGAATACGAGGCTCGTATCGATCGCGTCCTCGGCATCCTCGAACGCTGCCCAGTGCCCACCATCGCCGCGATCGCTGGCGCCTGCACCGGCGGAGGCGCCGCCATAGCCGCTGCTTGCGACCTGAGGATCGCCAACGCAAATGCCCGTTTCGGCTTTCCGATCGCCCGTACCCTGGGCAATTGCCTGTCGATGTCCAATCTTGCCCGTCTGTCGGCGCTCGTCGGTTCGGCTCGCGTCATCGAGATGATTTTCAGCGCGCGCCTGTTCTCCGCCAATGACGCCCTGTCGGCGGGCCTCGTGACCGAGGTGTTGCTAGACCAACCGTCGCTAGAAGCCCGCGCAGTCGATCTCGCCACCCTGGTCGCTGGCCACGCTCCCCTGACGATGCGGGCGACGAAAGAAGCGCTGCGCCGCCTGCGGGACAATTTGCCGCCCGACGAGGATCTGATCCGTCTTTGCTACACCAGTGCGGACTTCAAGGAAGGCATGGATGCCTTTCTGACCAAGCGTCCACCCGTCTGGCAGGGTGCGTGAAAGCCAGCTTCTTTCTGATATGACGCGCTTCTGAACCGTTTATTAATATCCTCCGGCCTATACGGATCCGCGTGAGATACCTGACCGACTTCGTTGACCAGGCCGTGATCCTGCCCTTGGTGCTAGCTGTCGCCGTCGCGCTCGCCGTGCAAGGCTGGCGGCGCGGAGCGATGATTTGGCTCGTCGTGGTCGCCGCGACCTTCGTCGCCACGCTGGTCTTCAAGCTTATGTTCCTGGCCTGCTCCCCATTGTTTGGGCCGATGGACGTCCACAGTCCCAGCGGCCACGTCGCCGCGGCCACCGTGGTGACGGGCGGCCTGGCCGCTATGCTCACCCGACAGCGAGCCAACATCCTGCCGGCCGCGTTGCTGGCCGCGATCGTGATCGGCGTGTCGCGTCTCGTGCTCGGCATGCATTCATTGCCGGAGGTTGTCGTCGGCGCCTTGATCGGGCTGGCGGGTGCGGGCGCGCTGCTGCGCTTTGCCGGACCACCACCGCGACTGAGAATCGCGCCGCTTATCGCGGTGATCGTGGTCGTTGCCGCGGTATTCCACGGCCTGCATCTGCCAGCGGAAGCAGCTATCCGCCACACCGCGTTCCGTGCGGCACAATACATTCCGGCCTGCCGCGATACCCCGGAGTTCCAGCGCCACACACCAGATAGCCATTGAAGCCTTTACGGCCTTCCCGGCGCGGACTACCACCCCGCACATGACCGCCATTATCCCGGCCACCATCCCAAGGGTCGCCCTTGTGACCGGCGGCGCACAGCGCCTTGGACAGGCAATCGCTCTGGAGTTGGCGCGCCACGGCTTCGACATCGCCATCCATTGCCACACCAGCACCAGGCCAGCCGAGGAAGCTCAAGCGAGCATCCGAGCCCTCGGCCGACGGGCGACTATCCTGCGCGCCGACCTCGCTGTCGAAGCCCAGGTGA
>JARLIN010000446.1 GCA_031291715.1 Rhodopila sp.
CCCGGCCATGGCCGTCAAGGCGACGCGTTGGTCGTCGCTCGCTGAAACCGGAGACTTGCCACTCATGCCGCACCTGTTCGAATCGGTGGCGCCAGCGAATCGTACACCTATCCGTTGGTCAAGCTAGTGGAGTCTGCTTAGCAGGTCAGCGGCCTATACGAACCCGCGTGGGCGCCAATGATGTCCATATCCTTCTGCCACGTGGAAACCCGTACCGGCGGGGCACGGATTTCCTCGCAGGACGGCGTATCGCTGCGGTTGGACGCAGCCGGAACAATCGTGTGCCAGACCAGCGTGACCGAGCAACGCGAGGGTGCCGAAGCAGTGACGGCCCAGGTGGTCGCGACCGTGCCGGGTGTGAAACTGTCCGATGTGCGCGTCATGTCCGGCGACACCGATGTCACGCCCTATGGCGGCGGCACATGGGCCCGGCGCGCTGCCGGCATCGGTAGCAAAGCCGCGTGGCAGGCGGGCAAGCAGTTGCGTTTGAATATCCTGGAGGTGGCCGCGAGGATTTTGCAAACCCAGCCGGCGCAACTGGATATTCGCGATGGCCGGGTTGTCGGTGTCTCGGGAGGAACCGAACGGCTGACGTTGGCGGAGGTGGCTCGCATTCCGTATTTTCGCGCCGCCAGGGTTTCAGGCCGAGCTGATGGCAACGAAACATTATGCGCCGCGCGAATATCCGTTCGCGTTCACCGACGGCATCCAGGCCGGTTGTTTGAGGGTCGATCCCGACACCGGTGTCGTGCGGCTGCTCAGAGATCCCGCTGACGCCGGAGGTTATCCTGCGGGCGCTCGGGCGAACCTGAACCCGCGGCCTGATAGGACGTCGCTTTCACCGGTTGTTGAACGGACGACCGTGCCGCGTCGCTGGCGTCGCAGCCGCCACCACTTCACGTTTGCGAACCGCACACCGGGAGCCGTTCGTTTGGCCAGAAATTACATACATTCAATGGTGAGCAACAGAGGTCGGAGATGACCCCAAGGTTTTCGACGGGCAAATGGAAACTTCTCACGCTTGCCGCATCAGGGCTGATCTCCTGCTACCAGGCGCCGCTGCGCGCGGCCCCGCCGCCTGGCGCCGATCCCGACCTCGCACCGTGGTTCCGCAGCCTCCGCCAGCCACAGACCGAGCAATCGTGCTGCGATCGCTCGGATTGCCGCACCGTGCGATACCGCATCGTGGACGGCCATTTTCAGGCTTTCATCGGCAGTGAGTTCTCACGCTGGCAGAATCCGCCTTATGCCTGGGTCGATGTCCCGGAAGCCAGCATTCTGCACAGGCACGACAACCCCACCGGCGAGGGAGTCGCCTGCTGGTCGGGCATGAGGATCATCTGTTTCGTCGAGGGAACCGGCGCCTAAATCCGCCCCGGTCACGCCTCGATCGGCAGTCCCAGAATCAGATAGCTGAACGACTTCCCGTGCGAATCCAGATTGAGCGACGTGTTGACTCCACCCTCCAGCGCATCGAGCAGCACGAAGTTGAGACCGTGCAGGTCGTCCATCTCGTACCGTGTCACCGCCCCGGTAAACAGTTTCGGGAACGCCTTCTTGATCCGGTCCGCCGTCAGCTGCTGTTTCAGCAACGGATAGTCCTTCGGGTCATACGCCCAGACCGAAACGTTGGACGTATTGCCTTTGTCCCCGGCGCGGGCATGAGCGATGTCATGGATACGGCGCGGCTGGCTCATGCGACGAACACCTCAAAAGAAGGGCTCACCTGATCACGCGCGATCAGAGCCGAATGGGTCACGACGCACGGAGTCACCTGGCCGCGATACCCGCCGCCACCAGCCGGCCCGCAACACAGCAACGATTCGACCTCCCACAACATCGTATCGATATCGTCCCGGTCGGTCGAGCGCAGCGCCACGTGCAGCCTGACGTCCGCGCTGTCGCTCATCGGAACCTCGGCTGTCTGATGCAGCGAGTTCAGCCCGATCAGATCGACCCGCAGATCGCCGCCCAACTGGTTGATCCGGGTCAGCCGCTCCCGCACCACATCGGCCGCCAGTTCGGCGCGGGCACGGGCATTCGGGCCGGCGTAGCTGACGCCACCCTCGCCCAGGAAGCCGCCGTCGAAGCCGATCGTCACCTTCAGCTTGTCCGGGCGGGCGCTGCCGTCCGCGCCGCTGACGCGCACACGGTCGCGACCGACCTCCGCCACCGAGACGCCGCGGAAATTGGCGGTCACGTCGGGTGTCAGATAGGCGGCAGGATCGTGCACCTCGTACAGAAGCTGCTCCTTCACCGTCGCCGGGGTCACGCATCCCCCGGTATCGTCCAGCTTGGTGATCACGAAGCTGCCGTCCGGCTGGACCTCCGCGATCGGGAAGCCGCAATCCGCGAGTCTCGGCACGTCCTTGAAGCCGGGATCGGCGAAATAGCCGCCGGTGACCTGCATGCCACATTCCATCAGGTGGCCCGCGAGCGTGCCGCGCCCCAACGCGGTCCAGTCATCCAGCGCCCAGCCGAAGCGGTGAACCAGCGGCGACAGGAACAAGGCGGGGTCGGCGATGCGGCCGGCGATGACCACGTCGGCGCCGGCCTGAAGCGCCGGCAACAGCGCCTCCACCCCGAGATACACATTCGCGCCGACCATGCGCAGGCCGACATCCTTGACCGCGCCGGGGTGGTCCATGAATTCGGTGTCGGGGCCGATCAGATGGGTGACATCGTCGCCCTCCACGCAGGCGACCCTCAGGCCGGACAGGCCGAGTTCCCGCGCGATATCGACGGTCAGCAAAGCGGCGGCGCGCGGGTTGGCGACGCCCATGTTCGTGATGATCTTCGTGCCGTTGGCGTGGCAATGCGCCAGGACTCCACGCATCCGTGCGCGAAGTTGCGGGTTGTAGCCACGCGCCGGGTCCAGCATCCGGTCACGGTGGCCAAACGCCATGGTGCGTTCGCCCAGGCACTCGAACACCAGGTAATCCAATGCCCCGCGCTGAGCGAGATCGACCGCCGGCCCCAACCGGTCGGACGAAAAACCCGCACCGCAGCCCAGGCGAATCGTGTCGCTTCTCATGGTCCGTTCACCCGCCAGAAGGTCCGAGCAGCTTATCGAACCGCGATGACGGCTGCCAGAGGCCGGGCATGGTCGACCCGGGGGGGTGGCGCGGAGCGAGCGCGTGCCGCCGCGTCCTCCGTTGTACAAACGTAGTGATTGATCCAGATCACTGATTCACTGATCCGCACGTGATGCCATTCAGGCCCGGCATGCGCACGATGGCGCGTTCCTGACTTAGGTGGAGGTCTCAATGTTTGCCTACCTACGGACGATCGTCAGGAGGCATATCGTTTCGGAAGTGCCGGACGAGTTGTCAGCCTGCCTGGATTGCGGCGCCGTTCAGTGCCTCGAGACCGAATTCAGGACCTGTCCGACCCGCCTGGCGCGCGCCACCGCGCTGGATGCGTTGCAGCCGCCCAGTGATCGAAAACTGCCGGAATGCGGGGCATGAAGCCTCGCTGTCAGGTCTTCAGCGCCTCCGTATCGATCGGCAGACTGCGAATACGCTTGCCGGTCGCGGCGAAGATCGCGTTGCAAAGCGCCGGAACCACCGGCGGCAGTGCAGGCTCACCCAGACCGGTCGGCTGATGGTTGGTCACCATGAAATGCACGTCCACCGGCGGCACCTGATCCATCCGCAACGGCTTCACGGTGTCGAAATTCGCCTGCACCACCCGACCTCGATCGATTGTGATCGCTTGGCCCAATGCCGCGCCCAATCCATCCAGCGCCGCGCCCTGGACCTGGTTCTCGGCGCCGCTGGGATTGATGATCTGGCTGCCGACATCGCCGACGACCCAGACGTGGTCGAGCTTGATGTCGCCCGAAGCCGCGACCGTCGTCTGCACCACCTCGGCGAAGTAGCCGAAATGGCTGAAATAGAACGCCACACCCTTTCCGGTGCGATGGGGCAACGTGTGGCGATCCGGCCAGGCGGAAAGCTCGGCGACCTTTATCAGCACGTCGCGCATGCGCCCGGTATTGAAATCGCGCAGGGCGTTGGGCGTGCCGGTTGAATTCACCAGCGTCCGAGGCTCGCCCAGCAGAGCCAGGCGGAAGGCGACCGGATCTTTGCCGGCCTGATGCGCCAGTTCATCGATAAAGGACTGGAAGACGAAACCCAGCGCGTTGGACCGCGGCGCGCGCAACGGTCCGGTCGGCACGCCAAGCGGCATCACCGATTGCCCGTATTCCAGATGTGGAACGAGCTGTGCCGGGAATTCGTTGGCATCCATCATCGCCGAGTCAGCCAGCTTGCCGCCCCGGCCAAACGTGACGAAATGATCGCTGAAGGCGATCAGGCTGCCCTTGTCGTCAAGCCCGCCCTTGAGAAAGTGGAAGCCCGCCGGCCGGTAGAAATCGTGCTGCATGTCGTCCTGGCGGTTCCACAGCAGCTTCACCGGCGCGCCAACCTGCTTCGAGATCCAGGCTGCCTCGGCCATGAAGTCATTACGCAACCGCCGGCCGAAGCCGCCGCCGATCCGTGTCATGTTGACTGTAACATCGCTCTCGGCGATGCCCAGGGTCGTCGCCACCAGCTTCGCGCCAGGGCCGGGGTTCTGCGTCGGCGCCCACAGCACGATCTTGCCGTCCTGGTAATGCGCGGTGCAATTCTGCGGCTCAAGATCGATATGGGAAAGGAACGGATAGGAGTACGCCGCCTCCACGATGTGGTGAGCCCCTTTCAACGCCGCGGCCGCATCCCCGTCGCGGCGCAGCCAGGACGCCGGCGCGCCCTTCGCGAGCCCGGCCGCATCGCGGGCGAACCCCTCGCTGCCCTGCGTCGCGGTTGGCCCTTCGTCCCAGGTCACTTCAAGCTTTTCGCGCGCCTGGCTGGCCGCCCACCAGCCTTTCGCCACGATGGCGACACCGTCGGCCAGCTCCTGCGG
>JARLIN010000447.1 GCA_031291715.1 Rhodopila sp.
CAGCCGATCCGGTGTCGCCGGAGGTCGCGCCCACGATCGTCACCCGCTTGTCGCGCTGGGTCAGCACATAATCGAACAGGCGGCCCAGCACCTGCATCGACATGTACTTGAAGGCGAGGGTAGGGCCGTGAAACAGTTCCTGCGTGAACAGGTTGGTTTCAAGCTGGATCAGCGGCGCGACGGCCGGGTGTCCGAAACCGGCATAGGCGTCCCGGCAAATTGTCCGCAGCACGTCGTACGGAATGGACGTCCCGACAAACGGCTGCATGACCCGCGCCGCCAGATCGGCGTACGGCAGCCCGCGCATCGCCCGCCAGTCGGCGGGGCTGAAATGCGGCCAGGCCTCGGGCATGAACAGGCCGCCGTCCTCGGCGAGGCCGGCCAGCAGGACATCGGCGAAATCGCGGGCGGGCGCCTGCCCGCGGGTAGAAATGTAGCGCATGGGTCGTGTTCTACGCTGTCAGAAGCGCTGCGCCCAGATAGAACCGGCCTCGTCCATCGCATGGGCGGGATCGGCCGTCCGTCCGAGAGCCAACAACGCCAGAGCGATGGTCGCACGGATCGTCGCCAGCGGCGTCTCCGGTGTCGTCGCCCCGGTCCAAACCGAGGCGAACGCCGCCGGCGTGTCGCTGGCCGGCGGATGTGCCCGCAATCCGTCCGCCGCCGGCAGCGTGAGTTCCTGCCGGCCGTGGTTCAGGTCCCAGACGGCGGCGGTCGCTGGTTTCAGTGGCACCCGCTCCGCCTCTCCCCCACCGCCCTTCAGCACCAAGAGCCGGCGGCGATGCATCCGTTCCGCGACGCCCAGATGCACATCGATATAGGGTGGATGGAACACACCATCGACCCCGAACGGCGCATCCGCCGGGTTGAGCAGGCGCGCGGCCGTGTTGACCGGGGAGCGCAAACCAAACAGGCGGCGCATCTCCAACAGCCGGTCCACCGCCGGTGCCATCGCACGTAGCGGCAGGTAGGCGAACCGGTTCGACCGCAACGTCGCGGCAGCAGAGGCGAGATCGTTGTCGGGTCGCAAGCCGATCGCCACCATGCCGTCCTCCACGGCGATACCGGAGGAAAAATCGTTTGAGCCATGCATCAGAACGGTGATCCCCGACCGGGCGAGCGCCAGGGCGGACAAGAGAAACCATGGTGCGCCGCGCGTACGCCCGGCCCCGTACGACGGCCAGTCGAGATCGACGCCCAGGTCACAGCGTCCGAGGTTGGCCTCGATGCGCGCCGCCTGCACCATGCCGGTGATCTCCTCGGCATCCTCGCCGCGAAAGCGCAGCAGCATCAGGAACGCGCCTACCTGATGCGGATCGGCCTCGCCGCGCAGGACCATACCGAAGGCGGTGCGCGCTTCATCCCTGGAGAGGGCGCGCGACCGGCCTGGCCCCCGGCCCAGAGTGGCGATGAAGGCGGCGAACTGGGATTCGGACGATTGGGTCATGACATCAATCTATAGACCGTCCCGCAGGGGTACGGCGCGGCCTTGTGTGTTTCGGTATTCGCGATACCCGGCTCCCGCTTCCGGAACCCGTCGAAAATCGTGTCGCGAGAGTGACGGAAAGGCCGCCTTGCCTGTCTGCGGGATAATCGTCATTGAATGTGACCGCTATGATCGGCCATGGTCGGATTTCACGACATGACACGCGAGATTGACGGGTCTGTGACTGTTCTTAGACATTGGCCGGATATCCAGGCGCGGGTTTGACGCAAAGTTTATCTGTGCCCGCCGGTCCGGTACCACCGGCCGCGGAGCATGCCAGCCAGCGTTACCTCTGCGAGAAAGGATACGGGGACGTTGAGCACGGATACATCGAAGCTGACGCTCGGACTATTGCTGCGTGAATGGCGGCGCAGGCGTCGGATGAGCCAGCTTGACCTAGCCTGTGACGCGGAAATCTCCACCAAGCACCTAAGTTTTCTGGAAACCGGGCGGTCCAGGCCGAGTCGGCAGATGTTGCTGCATTTGGCGGCATGTCTGGATGTGCCGTTGCGCGACAGGAACGTGCTGTTGGCCGCGGCGGGCTTCGCTCCCGTCTTCCAGGAGCGCGGGTTCAGCGAGCCGGCACTCGGCTTGGTACGTCGCAATGTCGAGGCGGTTCTGGCGGCCCATGATCCCAATCCAGCCCTGGCGGTCGACCGGCACTGGACCATGCTGGCCGCTAACCGGGCGCTTGCGTATCTCGTCACGGGCGCTGACCCTACGTTGTTGCGTCCGCCGGTCAACGTTTTGCGGCTGTCGCTGCACCCGGCTGGGCTCGCGTCGCGGATCGTAAACCTCGCCCAATGGCGGGCGCATGTCATCGCGCGCCTACGCCGGCAGATCGATGTTAGCGGCGATGCGACGCTGGCTGATCTTCTGGAGGAAATCCGTGACTATCCGAACCTGAGCGGGATCGGGTCGCCGGGCGCGGACGATGAGCACGATATGATCGCGATACCCGTCCGCCTGGCGACGATTGATGGTGTCGTGTCGTTTTTCAGCACCACCACACTATTCGGCACGCCGGTGGATATCACCGTTTCCGAGCTGGCTATCGAGGCTTTTTTTCCGGCCGATGCGGAAACCGCGGAGACTATGCGGCGCGTTGCCCAGCGGGGCGACACGCGTGACCGGTCGCCGCTGGTGGTTTTCGGGCGGGCAGAAAGCAGCGTGATCACTCCATAGGCCGGCGTTTCAGGGCGCGGCCAGCAGCACGCGGTTGATCCGCTCCAGCGCGGTAAAGGTCTGGCGCCAGGCTTTCAGGAACGCATCCGGCTTCATGCCGCGTTCCGCCAGG
>JARLIN010000448.1 GCA_031291715.1 Rhodopila sp.
CCGGCGCACCCGCGGCCGCAGCAGCGGCCCGCGCAGCCGGCGGCCGCGGTTCCGGCATCGGTCCCGCAGACGCAGGTGCCGGTGGTCGCATCGCCGCCCGCTCCGCCGCCGTCCGGCACGATCGAGTCCGCGTTTGTCGGCAAGCTTCGGGCCTATATTCGAAGCATTACCAACTACCCGACCTCGACGGCGGCCCGGCTTCTGCGGCCGACTGGCTCGGTTGAGGTGCGCTTTACGCTCACCCGCTCTGGTGAGGTGCGCGATGTCGATCTGGCCAAGCCCTCGGGATACGCGGTGCTGGACAAGCAGGCACTCTCGATAGTGCGGGGGGGAGCTTATCCACCCTTTCCGGACGACGCATGGGCTGGATCGGCCGAACACCGGTTCACCGTCGTTATCGAGTTTTGGCCAACATGAGATGCCGGGAAAAAGCAGAATGACCGTATTGTCGACGAGCCTTTCGTATAGATCGACGTATGGGCGAGCCGGTCGATGACGTTCGATCGAGCCTGGCTGCACAGTGCCAGCTTTGACCTGCTTTATGCATCCCTGGTGATTGCGACGTTCGTGATCCTGGAACGTGGCATTTACTTTTGCTGGCTTGGTATCTGCCGGCGGCGGGTGGCTCGGGCGGTTCGGGAAAACGGGGCGGTCGCCGCAGCGGCGATTCAGTCGCGCGATGCTGTTACGCGGACGATCCGGGATTATGTCACAGCACAAAAGGCGGAAGCCTTGTCGCGCGGACAGATCGACGATCTTTCCGCCGCGTTGTTCCTGGAAATCGATGGTCGGGTCCAGGCGCGCCTGTGGCTGCTCGACACCATCGTCACCGCGGCCCCTTTGCTCGGCCTGCTCGGCACGATTCTAGGAATCATGGATACGTTTGAGGCGCTGTCGTCGGGCGGCATCTCCGATCCCGCCGCGGTCAGCCGGGGCATCGCCATGGCGCTGCTGGCAACCGCGATCGGTATCGGCACCGCACTTTACGGATTGCTCGGGCATAACTTGTTGCACCGTCTGGCCGATGACCTGACGGAGAGCGTGAAGGGCCTGTTGCTGCGGACGACATTGGTTCCCTGAACCGGTTTATCGATACAAGAATATGGATGATACCAATGAAGCTCCGAATCTATTTGTTTACGGCGAGCTGTTTCCTTGTTGCCGGCGGTACGGCGCCGGCCAAGGAGCCCCTCCTGGTGCCGGCCTCTCAGTTCGATGCGCGCACGATCCTGCATACGCCACCCGCTAACGATTCCGAGATAACGGCGGGTGAACTGGCTGAGTTGCACCGGATCGAGGCGGGGCGGACCAAGGCTGAATTCGACAAGGCGGCGGCGGATGGCAAGGACGAAAGCGTCTTCCTGTTCCGCAACGTTTTCGGCGACGGCTTCTCAGCTGACAGGTTGCCAGCGACGGCGGCGTTCTTTGCCAAGGTCGGCAACGACGAAGGGTTTCATGCCGCGATCGCCAAAAACCAATGGCGCCGGCCGCGGCCGATAGCGGTCGATGCGAACATCCATCCCTGTGGGCCGGGGAAGAGCTTTTCCTATCCAAGCGGGCACGCGACCCGGGCGTACGTGCTTGGGATCGTTCTGGCGTCAGTCGTGCCGGCAAAGCGCGATGCCATCCTGGAACGCGCCGCCGATTACGCGCGAAGCCGCCTGATCTGTGGCGTGCATTACCCAAGCGATGTCGAGGCTGGACGTCTCGTCGGCACCGCTTTGGCCGCGGTGATGCTGTCATCGCCGCGGGTTCAGCGGGAGTTGGAACCTGTGCGAACCGAGCTGAAAGCGGCGGGGTACGTATCTAATCCGTAACCGATGGAGACGGCAGCCTGCGGGCTGTCGTCAAACCAAAATTCTCGATGCGTTTATCCAACATTTAACACAACTTCGACGGCCCTGCTGTTAGACGCGGCGTCCGTAACCGCAACGGACGTCAAGTTAAAAATGTTTCACTCGCACAGAGTTTATCGGCGGGCCGCAATTCTGCTGGCCGGAACAAGTTCGCTCGCGATCGCCCTCGCGGCACAGGCTCAGGACGCGACGTCCATCGGCAAGGTCACGGCCACCGGGCAGGGCATGACCCAGCAGCAGATAGAGCAGACCGCGCCCTACCAGGCCCCGACGACCCAGCCGCTGGATGCGACGCAGCCGACGTCGGTCTTCAGCCAGCACTTCATCGAGAACAACCTCGCACAGACCGGCAGCTATGCCGACGTGGTGAAGTTCGCACCATCGGTTTGGACGACGGCCGAAAATGGCCCCGGCCTTTCCGAAGCCAACGTGTTCATGCGCGGCTTCGTGGATGGTCAGTACAATGTCACGTTCGACGGCATCCCCTGGGGCGATTCGAACGACTTCACGCACCACTCCAACATCTATTTCATGGCCCACAACATCGGCTCGATCAATGTCGACCGCGGTCCGGGGACCGCATCGACCATCGGCAATGCGACGTTTGGCGGCACCATCGGCATTGAATCGAAAGAGCCGTCGGATTCTCTCTCGATCAATCCATTCAGCAGCTTTGGCAGCTTCGGCACGCGCTTGTTCGGGATCGAGGCCGATACGGGCCGTATCGAGCTGACCGACGGAACGCGGGCATTCTTTACCTACCAGAACAACCACTCCGACGGGTTCCTGCAATACGCCGGTCAGGACCGCGCCAATTACTTCGGCAAGATCGAGCAGCCGCTCGGACGCGACTCCGTCCTGACGATCGTCTCGACGACGGGGTATACCGATCAGAGCTACCTGAACGGCGCGACCAAGAGCGATATGGCCAAGTACGGCTACAATTACACAGGCCTGAATGGGACGCCCGGGACACAGGGATACTACCCATACAACAAGGACTGGTATAACGTCGACTTCAGCTATATCGGCCTGAAATCGGCGGCGCTGCCGTACGATATCGTGGTGGACAGCAAGATCTACACCTATGGCTACTACCACCTTTCAAACAACGGCTATGGCACCTCACCCGCGACCAATACCAACGGCAATGCGCTCGGGCTATTTAAGCGCAACGAGTACCGCTCGTTCGGTGAGACACTCCGCCTGAGCCGAACGTTCGATAATCTCGAGATTCGGGTGGGCAACTGGTTCGACCATCAGAGCAACGAACGGACGCAGAACTACATCGATGTGGTGACGGACCAGGCGCTGGTGTACTCGCTGTCGCCAGCCAAAGTGAAGTCCAAGTCCGCTCCGATTAACGGGCTGGCGTTCACCCGCCAGATGAACGACAGCCTGGATACCCTGCAGCCGTATGTCGAGGCGGAACTGAAGGTCACACCGGCCTTCTCCGTGACGGCGGGCGTGAAGTACAATTACTTCAATCGTCAGGAAACCGCGCCGGTGCAGCAAAGCACATTGAAGCCGTTCGACGGTGGCAAGACCTGGACGCAGGCGGTCCCCTCGCTCGTGGCACGTTATGAGATCGAGAAGAACTGGTCGGTCTATGCGCAGGTCGCGCAAGGCTTCCTGGCGCCGAATCTGAACACGCTTTACACCACGAACCAGGCTAACGCGGGCAGCGCCTCGCCTCAGACCACCTGGAACTATCAGGCCGGCACGTCGTTCCAGAGCGGCCGGTTCGCGCTGGCAGCCGATGTGTACTACATCGACTTCCACAACCTGATCAACTCGGCCACGGCGACCGACGGCAGCACATTTACCTACAACGCCGGAGGGGCACGTTACAGCGGGTTCGAGGCGGAAGGGACCGTCTATATCGGTTCCGGTTTCAGCACCTACGGTAACCTCTCGCTAAATCAGGCGGTGGATAAGGCGACCGGACAGCGGGAACCCAACGCACCGGATGCGACGGCCGTGGGTGGCGTGATCTACAACAAGGACGGTGTCTATGCTTCGCTGATGGAGAAGTGGGTCGGTTCCCGCTATGGCGCCCAGGTGGCGGCGGCCTGCCCGGCCGGGCAGTCGTTCTGTGGTTACAACGTGGCGCCCGGGTCGGGACTGGATCCTTTCGGCGTGCTGAATGCGTCGGTGTCGGTCGATCTCCGTCGCCTGGAGATCCCCGGCATGGACAAGCTGCCGGGTGCTGTGCTGAAGCTCAACGCCAACAACCTGCTCGACACCCACGTGATCAACGGGCTTGCCGCCGCTGGCAGCACGCCGGCTCAAAACCTGTGGTACGTCCTGCCGGGCCGATCGGTGTTCGCGACGGTCGAATTGAAGTTCTGATCCTGACGGCATGCCCGGCTTTCCTCAAAGCCGGGCATGGATCTCCCCCGGGCGTGCGCCGGGAGCCGCAATTGACTTGCCGCGGCTCCGCTTTCCGGGCATCACATCCGCGATGACGTCTGCTTACACTGGATGAGTCCGCTTGCGTGGCTGATCGGACTGGCTCTTCCCGCCTGCGGTTTTCCCGCGGCGCAAGGGTTGCCGACGCCGCCACTGATGGACGTGGCGCACATCGTCCGTCCTGCCAGCCCGAACACCGCGCTGGCCGCGCCAGCCGGATTCAGCCCGGCCCCCGACATCGTCATCCCGCACTTCAATGTCCCCGCCGCCCGCCTGTTCGCCACCGTGCGAGAACTAGCCGCCAGCGAGCCAAGAACCTACCAGGCCGCGGTCTATCCGGATCAGCTTCAGGCTCATTACGTCGCGCGCAGTGCGGTGCTGAACTTCCCTGACCTCATTATGGTACAGGTGCAGCCGGATGGCCCGGATGCCAGCAACGTGATACTGTATTCGCGCAGCGTGTACGGCTATTCCGACTTCGGCGTGAACCGCAGGCGCGTCGAAGCCTGGTTTACTGCACTACAGATGAAATTTCCTTCACTCAGCGAGAGATAAGCCGTTCATGCGTGGTATCGGTCCCTTCCTCAAAGACGCTTGGCGACTCACCCGCCCTTACTTCATGACGTCGGAGGAGCGCTGGTCCGCCCGCGGCCTGCTGGTGGCGATTATCGCCATGAACCTGACACTGGTCGGGCTGAGCGTCGTCCTGAGTTTCTGGCGCCGCGAATTCTACAACGCGCTGCAAGACAAGGACTGGAAAGCGTTCCTGCAACTGCTGTTCCTGTATCGCAACACGCCCAGCGGTCTGCTGCCCGGTTTCTGCGAGGTCGCTGCGGTCCATATCGGCCTCGCGGTTTACTCGGTTTACGTGAACCAGCTGCTGCAGATCCGCTGGCGCCGTTGGATGACCCGCCGCTATCTGTCTGAATGGCTGGCGGATCGGGCCTACTACCATATCAGCCTGACCGCTGACCGCGCCGCGATCGGCACCGACAACCCGGATCAGCGCATCGCCGAGGATTTGCGCGATTTCACCGACAACACCCTGGGCCTCAGCCTAGGCCTGTTGTCCAACCTCGTCTCGCTGGGCAGCTTTGTCACCATTCTCTGGGGCCTGTCCGGCGCCATCGAGGTGTTCGGCATCCCGATCCCCGGCTACATGGTCTGGGTGGCGCTGGCATACGCCGTCGTCGGAACCTGGCTGACGCATCTGGTCGGCCGCCCCCTGGCGATCCTGAGTTTCAAGCAGCAGCGGGTGGAGGCGGATTTCCGCTACGCCCTGGTCCGCATCCGTGAAAACATGGAGAGCATCGCGCTGTATCGCGGCGAACGGGAGGAAATCGTCACCCTGCGTGACAGGTTTGGTGCGGTCATCGCCAACTGGCGGCAGATCATGACCCGGACGAAGATGCTGAACTCGCTGGTCGTGGGCTACGACCAGGTCGCCGTCGTCTTCCCGATCGTCGTCGCCGCCCCACGGTATTTCGCCGGAGTCATGCAGCTGGGCGGGCTGATGCAGACTGTCGGCTCCTTCGGATCGGTCCAGGGATCGATGTCCTGGTTCGTCGAGGCTTATGCCCAGCTCGCCCAATGGCGCGCCATCGTGGAACGTCTGGCCACCTTCCATCGCGCCATTGTCGCGGCGCGGGCCGAATCAACCGGCGGCTTCATCACGGCGGAGTCGCCGGACGACACGGTGCACGTGCATGACGTGACAATGAGCCTGCCGGACGGCACGAAATTGCTGGAGGGCGCCGATTTGACGCTGACGGCCGGTCATTCGGTCGTCATCTCCGGCCGCTCCGGGTCCGGGAAATCGACGCTGTTCCGCGTGCTGGCGGGAATCTGGCCGTTCGGTAAGGGGCGGATCGAGGTTCCGCCGAATTCCTTCTTCCTGCCGCAGCGACCCTACATCCCGCTGGGCACCCTGCGGCATGTGATCACTTACCCCAACGCGGTGGACTCATTCAGTCAGCCGGATATCGCTCAGGCATTGATCGATGCCGGACTGCCGCAACTGGTTCAGCGGCTGGACGATGAAGACAACTGGCCGATGCGCCTGTCCGGCGGCGAGCAGCAACGGGTCGCTCTCGCCAGGGCACTGCTGGCGAAACCCGCATGGATCTTCCTGGATGAGGCGACCGCGAGCCTTGATCCGGAAGCCGAGGCGGCTCTGTACACCACGCTGAAGGCGCGGCTGCCGGATGCGACCCTGGTGTCGATCGCGCACCGCCCGTCCGTCGCAGCGTTCCACGAACGGAAGCTGGTTTTCACCCGCAAGGATGGTGCCTCCGGGATCGTGGCGCCGGCCGCGATCCTGCCCGAGGCGGCTGGAGACTGACATGATTCCGCGCTTCGACAGCATTCAGGAACCGACGCCAACGCAAGCTGGCCTGACCGAGGCCTATGCCGCGATCGAGACCGCCCTGGATCGCGGCGACCGCCCGGCGGCATTGGCCGATTGGGATGGATTGCGCCGGCGCTACGAGACGTGGTCCGCACTCGTGCATCTGCGCTTCGCTCAGGACACCGCGGACGCCACGGCCCGGGCAGACCGCGACTACGCCGACGCACTGTCGCCCGAGGCGGCTGACCTGGAAGTCGCGCTGAAACGCCGGTTGCTGTCGGACGGCGACCGAACCGGCCTTGCTGCCCTTACGGGCGAGCACGCGCTGCGCCTGTGGGACACCGACGTCACCACCTTCGATCCCGCGATCAAGCCGGATCTGGAAGAGGAAGCGCGGCTCTGCGCGCGCTATACCGAGCTGCTTGCCTCGGCGAAGCTGACGATTGGCGGCCAGACGGTGAATCTCGCCGGACTCGGCCCCTATGCCGAGGATCCCGACCGCGAAATCCAGCACGAGGCCGAATGCGTGCGGTGGGGCTTCTTCGCCGCCAATGCGGGCGCGCTGGACGATCTGTACGACCAGCTTGTCAAACTGCGTCACCGGATGGCCCGAAAGCTGGGGTTCGAGACGTACACGCCGCTCGGCTACCGGCGGCTGCGGCGCGTGGACTACGGCGCGGACGATGTGGCTCGGTACCGGGAACAGGTCGCCCGACATGTCGTACCCCTCGTCGGCCGCCTTCTGGAAGCCCGACGTGCGGCGAACGGCTGGGATCGGCTGCGGTTCTGGGATGAGGCGCTGGTCGATCCCGCCGGCAACCCAAAGCCGATCGGCGACCATGATGTGCTGGTGGCCCAGGCGCAGGCCATGTTCGATGACATGGACCCCAGGCTGGCGTCGTTCTACCGCCTCATGGTCCAGGGCGGCTTCATGGACCTGAAGAACCGCCCCGGCAAAGCAGGAGGCGGGTTCTGCACCTCATTTCCGACCGTCGGGGTGCCGTTCATCTTCGCCAATTTCAACGGCACGCATCACGACATCGGCGTGTTCACGCACGAGATGGGCCATGCGTTCCAGAACTGGGAAAGCCGCGGGCTGCCCGGAATTGATTACCTCTGGCCGACGATGGAGGCCGCAGAGATCAACTCGATGGGGCTGGAATTCCTGTCCCATCCACAGATCGGCCTGCTGGTCGGCGAGGATGCCGCGGATCGCTTCCGCCGCATGCATCTGATTGGGGCATTGGCGTTCCTGCCCTACGGCGTCTGCGTCGATCACTTCCAGCACGAGGTTTACGCCAATCCGGATGCCTCACCGGCCGAGCGGCACGCGATGTGGCAGCGGCTGGAGGCGATCTACATGCCGTGGTCGGATTACGGCGACCTCGATTTTCTGACGAAGGGAGGCCGGTGGCAGGCGAAGCCGCACATCTACGGCTCGCCATTTTACTACATCGACTACGCACTGGCGCAGTGCTGCGCGATGCAGTTCTGGGTGAAGTCGCGGCGGGACTATGCGTCGGCGATGGAGGCGTATGTCGCGCTGTGCGCGCGCGGCGGATCAGCGCCGTTCCAGGACCTGGTCCGGTCGGCTGGGCTGGTGTCACCGTTCGCCGATGGGGCATTGGCGGACGTGGTGCGCGAGGCCGAGGTCGTGCTCGGGGTTTAGCAGCCCCGAGGCATGGCTGGGTTCAGCGCCAAATGCGCGCGGCCACCCCGCCAACCCCGCGCACATGCCACCCCCTTCGGGCCGCTGGTATTACCTGGGGAACGAGCATGGCACCTACTTTTGTGTCATGGCCGGGCTTGGCCCGGCCACCCACGTCTCGCGGTGCCAATACATGCAAAGTCGTGGGTAGCCGGGTGAAGTCCCGCTATGGCACGGGCGGTTAATTACCCGTAATTCAGCTTCAACCCCGGCGTGGCCCACTGCACCGTGCCCAAACGTCCGCTGTCAGACAGCGTGATGTACGCCGTCCGCATATCCGCCCCGCCGAAGCAGATGTTCGTTGGGTAGATATCCGGCATCTTCACCGCCCGCACGATGTCGCCGCCGGGGGAAATCTCCGTGATGTAGCCGGTGTTCAGCGTCGCCACGGCGATGTTGCCGTTGGCCAGCACCGCCAGACTGTCGAAGCGGGCATTGCCCGGCAGACCGGCGATGATCCGGCCGCTGTGGTGTGCGTGCGGTGCGGGCTTGCGCAGCACGCCGGGTGCCTCGATGTCGAATGCCCAGAGGCGCGCGCCCTCGGTGTCCGCGGCATAGAGCGTCTTGCCGTCCGGCGACAGGCCGCAGCCGTTGGGGCTGAGGATCGGAAAGGCGATTTCCGTCACCTTCGAGCCGTCCGGCATCGCGTAGTAGATCCCGCCGTGGTCGCGATGGCGGGCGTAACGCTTGCCGAGGTCGGTGAAATAGAAGCCACCGTGCACATCGAACACGATGTCGTTCGGCGCCGACAGCTTGTTGCCGTTGACCTCGGCGTAGAGCGTCTTCGCTTCACCAGTTTTCGCGTCGATCCGCTGGATGTAGCCGAACCTGTAGTCCGGATGCGGGGCGACGCCCATCGAGTAGCCCTCGACATACTTGCTGCCGCCGTTGTTGCAGAGGTACAGCGCGCCGTCCGGGCCGAACGCCAGCCCGTTCGGACCGCCGCCGCAGCGGGAGAACACGCTGGTGGTGCCATCCGGTACTACGCGGGACAGCTGGTTGTTGCGGATTTCGGTCAGGATGATGGAGCCATCCGGGCAGACGACGGGGCCTTCCGGAAAGCCGAAGCCGGTGGCCAGGATCTTGACGTCACTCATTTGGTGTTTCCCCCTTTTCGCGGTTGAGGCAGTGTCGCCCGAATGATCGTCGCGTCAAGCGACGCTGGCTCGCCACGGAGAGACTTCATGAAGGCCGTCCGATTCACCCACCATGGCACGGCCGATGTGCTGACCGTGGAAGATATTCCGGACCTGTCACCGGGTGAAGGCGAAGCACTCATTCGGATCGAGGCTGCATCGATCAATCCGAGCGATGTGAAGAACGTTCAAGGACTGATGGAGCAGACCACGCTGCCGCGGACCCCCGGCCGCGACTTCGCCGGGGTGGTGGAGGCGGGGCCGGCGGCCTGGATCGGCGCCGAGGTTTGGGGCTCGGGTGGGGATGCGGGGTTCACGCGCGACGGCTCTCACGCCGAGTATATCGTGGTTCCGGTCGCCAGCCTGCGGCGCAAGCCGTCGGTGTTGGACTTCGAGCAGGCCGCGTCCGTCGGGGTGAATTTTATCACTGCCTGGAAGGGGTTGGTGGATGCCGCCGATCTGCATGCCGGCGAAACGGTTCTGATCATTGCCGCCAGCGGTGGTGTCGGTAACGCCGGCGTCCAGATCGCGAAACGAATCGGCGCGCGGATTATCGGGGTGGATCGTCGCGGCCCCCGCCCGGGGGCGGCGATCTCCGGTGCCGGTGTGTCGCTTGTGGCCGACGGAGCGGCCATTCCGGTCGCGGTGCGTCAGGCGACGGATGGGCGCGGGGCTGACGTCGTGCTGGATTGTGTCGGCGGCGTGATGTTCCGCCACGCCCTGGATTGCCTCGCATTACGCGGCCGGCTGGTGGAAATGAGCGCGACCGGAGCCAGGGAGGTTACGTTCAACCTGGCGGACTTCTATCACAACGAAAACCGCCTGATCGGGATCGATACACTGAAGCTGGATCTGACCGCCTCGGCCGAGGTGCTGGAGAAACTGCGGCCTGGGTTCGAGGCCGGCGACTACCGGCCCGCACCGATCGCACGGCGGTTCCCGTTGGCCGATGCCGTGGCAGCGTACCAGGCTGTCGCAGCCGGGGAACCCGGGCGGGTGGTACTGCGGCCGCGGGGATAGCGGGAGGTATCGCGGCCGTCGGGAGAAGGGTTCAAGGTGAAGATCCCCGGAGCGCCATTTGCCCATGTGTCATGGCCGGGCTTCACCCGCCCCCCCCAAACACCGGCGTCTGCGGGGATCGCCGGGTCAAGCCCGGCGATGACGGTGGGAGAACGATTGGGCCGCCCAAACCATTCTCCCGTGGCCGCCCTATCCTGACGCGCATGGGGCCAAGCCTCACCGGCATCAGGATAAGGACGTAGATGGAACAGGGCGTTCTCTCTGACCGTCATGGCCGGGCGTGTCCCGGCCATCCGCTCCCCGGCCGTGCGCAGATGGCTGGGACACCCCCACCCATGACGGCGAGAGAACGATTGGGCCGCCCAAACCATTCTCCCGTGGCCGCCCTATCCTGATGCGCGTGGGGCCAAGCTCGCTCATGCCATATAGCGAAACGTTTCCAGTCGCTACCCGGCCGCCGTCTTCGCCGCCGCCTCCTTCGCCCGCGCGACCCGCGCGAGCACTTTCTCGCGCACCGTCTCGGGCAAGCCGTTCGGGTCCATCGGCATTCCGTAAACCATCTCGTTATGCGAGTGCAGCAGTTGGTGCAGGCTGAACACGTGCATCTGCGCGTTCCGCCGTCCCTGCACGTCCTGCACGTGATTCACGGCCTGCTTGCTGGCCTTGAGGGCAAACGCGGGTTTCGTCGCGATCTTTTCCGCGAGAGCCAGCGTCACGGCGGCGAGTTCTTCACGCGGAACGACCCGGTTCACCATGCCATGCGCAGCGGCCTCCCGCGCGCTGATCTCATCGGCGGTGAACAGGAACTCTTTCGCCTTGCGGATGCCGAGTTCCCATGGATGGTTAAAGAACTCGACGCCGCAAATGCCGAAGTCGATCACGGGATCCTTAAACGAGGCGTCCTCGCTGGCGATGATCAGGTCGCACAGCCAGGCGAGCATCAACCCGCCGGCGATGCATTTTCCCTGCACCTGGGCGATGGTGGGCTTCGGAAGGTTGCGCCAGCGCTCACACATTTCGAGGTATATTTCCATTTCGCGCCCGTAGCGCGCCTCCGCGCCTTTGGCATCGAAGCCGGCCCAGGTGCCGACGGTCTCGAAGTCACGCCAGGTCTTGGCGCCGTCGCCGTTCAGGTCGTGCCCGGCGGAGAAGTTGCGCCCGTCGCCCGCTAGGATGATCACCTTGATGGCGTCGTCGTGCGCCGCGCGGTCGAAGGCTGCATTGAGTTCGTAGGTCATCTGCAGACCCTGCGCGTTGTGCGCTTCGGGCCGCGCCATCACGATACGAGCCACATGCGGCGCCGGTGTCTCATAGCGCACCTGCGCGGACGTGCGAGTTGCGTCCGTCATCTTCGGGTGTCCTCCTTTTTCACGCGCGGGATTTTCCGAGCGACCAAGGGTAACACTCTATGACGGCGTGCCAAAACCGGCGGAGGGATGGGAATGGACGCGTGGGGTGCCTGACCCTTGCCCCGCACCGCCCAGCGGTGATCGCGCGCCCGTTCCCATTGAGCGAGGCTGTCGCGGCATGTCACGCCGTTGTTGGTGGAGAACCGGGTCGGGTCGTACCGCGGCCAGGAGAGTGAGCTTACCAGACCGTAGCTCGTAACGGTTCCTGTCTCATTCTGATATCGTTCACCGACCATTCCTGAAACGACATATATCGTGGGGCCAGGAAAAGGTAGGTCCGTTCCACGACTTTCCACAGGAAGTCATCATAATGGTTCGGCGCGCCCGCCCAGTCGGCGAAGACAGGCCCCCATGCGTGGTTGGTACGGAACAGCCAGTCTCGCTGGCGTCGCAACCAGGCGACCGCGGCGGGCGTGTCCCGCAACATCGCCAGAATGTCGTCGAGGCGGATATCCACATCGTCAAACCGGCTCATGATCTCCGTCAGGCCGCGGCGCGCCAATGCCTGAACCTGCTTGACCGTTTCCTGGCGGCTGACCGGCACCTGGTCGGCTTTGATACGCAGGAGTTTCTCCCGCGGACCGCTGATACCGCGCGCCAAGGTGCGGCGCATGCTCTCGACATAGGCCAGCTCATCGCTGATCAACGCGGCTCGGGCGACGATTTCGGCGGCGTTTGTCCCATCGATCTGGGCGGTGGCGCCGGTGATCGCCTGATTCAGAAGCTCTCGATTTTCTGGCTCTTCTTCCCAGCCAGGCACGCCGCCGTTGCTGATCGTGACGCTCTTGCCCATGAGGGCAAACACGCAACGGACCAGGTTGTGCCGCACCCGGCTGATTGCGATTTTACGGTCCTGCTCGTTGGGCTTCCAGCTCGCCTCGCCTCCATTGAGTTCGGACGGCAGCTTGTCGCCGAGCCGGACGGCGACAACGAAATCCAGCGCCTGTTCGATCAGGTTCAGCATCTGTCCATCGGCGCTTTCCGGCGCCACCCCGAACTCGCGTGCCACGGATCGAAGCGGCAGCACCGCTTCCTGACTCTCAAGCTGGATAACCATCGAGGGAACCTGCGTTCCTTCACTGAGGCGAAAGACCGGTTCACCCAGCATACGGAACCCCGCATGGGATAACTGGCAAACTTGAGGACCTGGGATGGTCATGGAAACTCGTCCGGCGTTGCAGCCCGCCGAACAAATCATAGAAGGCTTAACGAAACATGAATCCACCCACGTGATCGGCCTTTGTCGCCACTGCCCAGCGCGATCATACGCTATGCGTTTTTTCCGCCATAGCGCCGCACGCGAAGATCCGCCTGCTCCTTATGGCCAGCGAAATTCTCGATCGCACACAGGCGAGAGCAGTATTCGCCGATCATCGCTGTCGCCTCGGGACTGACCTGCTGATACGTCACGGTCTTCAGGAACTTCCCGACCCAGAGTCCACCTGTGTAACGAGCGGCCTTCTTTGTCGGCAGCGTGTGGTTGGTGCCGATCACCTTGTCGCCGTAAGCGACGTTGGTCTCCTTGCCCAGGAACAGAGCGCCGTAGTTGGTCATCCGGTCGAGGAACCAGCGCGGGTCGCGCGTCAGCACCTGCACATGCTCCGAGGCGATCCGATCAGCTTCCGAAACCAGTTCTTCGTCCGTGTCGCACAGGATCACTTGTCCATAGTCACGCCACGCGACAGAGGCGATGTCGGCGGTGGGCAGCACGGCAAGCTGGCGTTCGATCTCGGCCTGGATGCCCTCGGCGATCTTCTTCGACGTCGTCAGCAGCACCGCAGGCGACGTCGGCCCATGCTCCGCCTGCCCCAGAAGATCGGTGGCGCACATTTCGACGTCTGCGGTGTCGTCGGCGATGATCAGGGTTTCTGTTGGGCCGGCCAAAAGATCGATGCCGACGCGGCCGAACAGTTGCCGCTTCGCCTCGGCCACGAAGGCGTTGCCCGGACCGACCAGCATATCGACCGGTGCGATCGTTTCTGTGCCAAGACCCATCGCCGCGACCGCCTGGATGCCGCCGAGCAGGTAAATCTCGTCCGCGCCGGCCAGTGCCATCGCGGCGACTGTGGCGGCGGGGGGCACGCCGTTGAGCGGCGGCGTGCAGGCGGCGACTCGTTTCACCCCTGCGACCTTGGCGCTCAGCACCGACATATGCGCCGACGCGACCATCGGGTAGCGCCCGCCCGGCACGTAACAGCCGACACTGTTGACCGGGATGTTCTTGTGACCCAGCCGGATGCCCGGAAGGGTTTCGACCTCGATATCGCGCAGGGCCTCTTTCTGCGCCTGCGCGAAGCGGCGGATCTGCGCCTGGGCGAACTTGATGTCCTCGATCACCTGAGCGGGCAGGCTGTTCATCAGGGATTCAATTTCATCCGACCGCAGGCGGAAGGCGGCCGGCTCCCACTTGTCGAACTTTGCCGACAGCTCGCGCACCGCCACGTCGCCGCGTGCGGAGATGTCCTCCAGGATGGATTCGACCGTTTGACGGACTTTCCGGTCCGCCTCGGTCTTCTCGGCCTCGGTCGCGCCCTGCTTCAGTATCCGGATCATTTGCTTGCCCTCCGCTTCAGGCGCGATAGGCGGCCTCCGGTATTTTCGCAAGTTCGGAGCCGTGCACGCGTCCGGGAGCGAGGCCGTAGAAGTGCTGGAAGCTCATGATGAGCGGACGCCATTTGTCGGGGTCGATGCGGTCGGACACGCCGTCCATCAGGATTTCGGTCGCGGCGTGGACCTTCCTGATTTTGACATGCAGTGCGACGCTGCGGCCGCGCCAGGCAGTGTCCTTGTCGGCGATCGGGTGGACCTCTTCCAGTTCGGCTTCCAACTGGACGGGGCATTCCATGGCGCGAGGCGCTTGAACGGTCAGCGACGGGATCGGGGTCAGGCCGGCGGTTTCGAACTTGTCCGCCACGAAGCGGTAGCCTCGGCGGGCTTTGCCTTCCGGCACCGGGTCGCTGCCGGTCGTGCGGGCGATGCGGTCCACTTGCTCGGCCATCGCGTCGGAGGGCAGGTTCAGCACGCATTGACCCGTACGGATCAGGTTCTGCGTGGTCTTGGAAACGACTGCCAATCCCAGCACGCAACGCTGGCCGAGCCACCAGGCGGAGGACATGGGGGCGAGGTTGAAGGAGGCATCCTCGTTGACCGTGCTGATCAGCACGACGGGGGTGCCGAAATACAGGATAGCGGGTTGGGTGACCTGGTGCATGTGTGTCTCTCCCTTCGATCCGAGGGAGATAGGCGGCCTGGGAGTGGGGCGCCTGCCGGTTGTTGCTCTATGTCGTCATGCGCCGCGTGACCCGCCCATAGGTTCGGACTCGCGCGGCGCGACGGATTACCGGGTCAAGCCCGATGACGACGACAGCGAAGCGACACGGGCAGGCTCGGGCGCGACGCGGAGGGCGAAGGAACGGAGGGCCAGGCCCGCGGCACTCAACATCAGGACCATGCCGACCGCTTCGCCCCAGTCGAGTTTCTCGCCGAAGAAGCTGCAGCCGATAACGACGGCGATGACCGGGGAGATGAAGGCGTAGGTGCCCGGCCGGCTGGCGCCCCAGTCGCGGACCAGCAGGAAATACATGGTGGTCGATATCAGCGCGCCGGGGATCAGCAGATACAGCCAGGCCAGGAAGGCCGGCCATCCCCAGTGAAAGTGCATCGACTCCCAGGCGCCCGGCTCGATCGCGAGCGACGAGAACAGCAGCACCAGGCCGCCGATGAGATCGGTCAGGCCAGCGAGCTGCACCGGCTCCAGCGTGCGCATGATCGGGCGGGTCATGACGGAGCCGGCGGTGTAGCAGAGGCAGCCGACGGTGACGCCCGCGGCGCCGATCATCTCCCACACGTCCAATGTGCCGGCCACGGCGCTGGGGCCGAACAGCATCAGGACGCCGATGACGCCGACACCGATGGCGCCGGCTTGGCGTGGACTGAACCGCTCCTGCCCCGCGGCGACAGAAAAGACCACCAGGGAGATTGGCGTCAAAGCCGAGCTGATGACGGCGGCGAGGCCGGCGGTGATGTATTTCAGGCCGTAAAGCTGAATGATCTGGTTCAGCGTGATCAGCACGACCGAGACGAACACTAGGCGCGGGACCAAACGGGGTGGCGGCATGACCCGTTCGCCGCGGAACCCGCGGAAGCCCAGCAGGATGATACCGGCGATGGTCCAACGCAGGCCCGCAAAGATTCCGGGGGCGACGGTGCCGATGCCGATCTTCATCGCCAGCCAGGTAGTACCCCAGACGAAGCAGATGAAAACGAACATCGCGCGCTGCGATGTGGTCGAAGTTGTGTTCATAAGGCTCGCGGACGTGCTCCTGCCGGACCGGAACGGTAGCGTATCCCGGTGGGCGGTTGCCGCGCCTAAGCGGAATGGCGCGTATGCGTTCGGGTAAAGCGGTTAAGGCGGAAGGGTGTCGGATCGACCACAGGTCGGTCGCCGGCCACGAGGTCCGCCATCAGGCGGCCGGCGCCGGGGCCGATGCCAAAGCCGTGGCCGGAGAAGCCGGTGGCGATGAAGAATCCGGGCATGTGGCTGACCTGGTCGATGACCGGGACGGCGTCGGGGGTGACATCCATCAGTCCAGCCCAGCTTTCGACGACCTGCATGCCGGCGAAGGCGGGAAAGGCTTTCGAGAGGACGGTGCGGGCTTCCGTGAGGATGCCTTGCTTGGGTTTGGGGTCGAGGATGCGGACGGCCTCGAACGGGGTCGGCTGGTCCAGGGACCAGCGACGGGCGGTGCGGAGTTCTTCCCAGGAACGGGTGCCGACCCGCAGGCGGATTTCATTGCGGTTATTGATCAGACGGGGAAGGAAGTCGGACAGCAGGCGGAAATGGTCGGGAGTGATCTCTGCCGTGTTGGCGTTGCGGCGGGCGATGGAATAGCCGCCGTCGAGGCGTTTCCGGAACGCGAAAACGGAGCCGGCGGCGGTGATCTCGGGTCCGCCGAGCGGCTTCGTGCGGAAGACGGAGCCCAGCACCTTCAGTTGCGGCAGGTCCAGGCCAGCGTTGCCGGCGAACAGGCGGGACCAGACGCCTCCGGCCAGGACGACGGACTGGCAGGCGATGCGGCCGCGTTCGGTGACGACGCCGGAAAGACGGCCGGCGGTCTGCTCGATGCCTCGGACGGCGGTATTGGTGAAGATCTGGGCGCCGTGGTCGCGGGCGGCTTCCGCGATGGCGGGGGCGGCCAGGGCGGGTTCGGCGCGGCCGTCAGTGGGGGTATGCAGGCCGGCGATGAAGCCATTTGTCGCATCGGGCATGGCGGCTTCCAGAGCAGGGCCGCGCAGAAGGCGGGCGTCCACCTGGTATTGTCTGGCTTGCCCGAGCCAGGATGCCTGGGCGGCGATTTCCGCTTCGGTCTGGCAGAGATACATGATGCCGGGTTGGCGGAAGCCGGTTTCGCGGCTGGTGCGGCGGTTCATGTCGCGCCAGAGCCTCAGGCTTTCCATCGCCAAAGGGATTTCGCCTTCGTCGCGGCCCATGGTTCGGCACCAGCCCCAGTTGCGGGACGATTGTTCGCCGCCGATGCGGCCTTTCTCGCACAGGACGACGGCGATGCCTTTCTCTGCGAGGAACAGGGCCGTGGAGACGCCGATGATGCCGCCGCCGATGATGACCACGTCGGTCCGTTCGGGGACGGTGGGGTCGGACGCGACCGGTTCGACGGGCGGTGACATGCGCGGCCTTGGTCTGTTGGCTTTTGCGAGCTTAGGATGATGGGGAAGCGGCTGGCTACGGGGGGCGTATGTCCTGGCTTATCGGCGTCGATCACCGCGTCCCGCGGGATCTGGCCGAGGGGCGGATCGATCCGCCCGTGGCGCGCGGAACGTATGGACTGGTAAAAAAGGAGGGGCATTGATGTTGCCACCGCCCCTTGAGAGACGATGTTGGGATAGGCGTGCGACATTCCCCGGGTTTCCTGCTGCGACAAATGGGGAAAGCTCGAGACGAATGCGCAAGCATCATGTGCGAAACAACCATCGCGCGATCGGCTTCGCCCACGGCATCCGGCTAGCGCTGCGTTGAAGCAGTTGTGCCGCGCGCCAGGTTGTCGCGCTTTCGATGCAAGTGAGTCGTTCCTGCAGGCGTGCGATGACCGACGATGCTGCACCGAGTCCGGACTGTGCCTCATCGCGCTCCGTCGTCACAGCCGCCAGCGCCTGCTCGGCCGCCTGAAGTTCGCTACTTCGGCGATCGCGCTCTTCCGTCGCGATGCCAAGCGCTTGCTCGGCTGACCGGCGCAGGCCTTCCTGATGGTTCCTCTCCTCGGTCATTTCGGCAAGCGCTTGCTCGGCTGACCGACGCAGGGCTTCCTGATGGTTTCTCTCCTCGGTCATGTCAGCAAGTGCCTGCTCCGTGGCGCGCAGGAGGCTCATATCGCCGTCTCTCGCCGCCTGTATCGACTGGACCGTTGTAGTGGCATCCGCCAGTTGGGCTCTCACATCCACGAGTTCCTGCCGGGCTTCGGCCAATATTCTGGTCAGCGCCACTCGCTCCAGTGAGCCACGCCCCGGCCCAGTAAGCGTGAATCCCTGAGCGGATCCGTCAGCTTTGCCCCGGATCTCTGTCCCGACGCGCACCTTGGATGGATCGGCGACTTCAGCATGAGCCAGGCGGGCCTGATCGACCGAGATCGCTTCCGGTAGAACAGATGCCAGCTTTCGATAGAGATATTCTCCATCCTCGATCAAACGAGGGAACGATAACAGGATTACCGGAATATCCGCTTTGACCAATTGATCCAGCAGTTGGTGGAAGCCGACAGCCAGCAGGCGCGCCTGATCGATTGGGCTGGTCGAATAAACGATTCCGCCCCAGGTATGCCCGATATGCTCCCAGGTTTGTTCGAGGTCAGCCATCCATGGATTTGATCGGTGCAGCGCTTGTATTTCGATAATCGAACGGCTCGCCGCCGCCTCGGACAGGTCGCGCATCGGGATCACGACCGCATCGAACTGCAAGTTTCCGCGCGCGATCACATCGTGAATTATCTGATAGGTAAAGGGTGATTTAATGACGTACGGCAGGTCGCCAGCATTAGGCAACGGCATGTCTTCCAAGCCGGCATGCGCCCAGTCATCCCATCCCGCCGCCGAACCCGCGCGAGCAAGATGCGTATCCAATCCGAGTTCTGTCAGATAGCGGACCAGGAAGCTCGTTCCGGCCCGACCGGTTCCAGCTATCAGGAGATGTCTCGGCAAAGGTCAATCCTCCCGCTAACATCGCCTTTCTGTGGGCGAACGATTGAAGTGAGGCAGCGTCGCGCATCCGAACTCTGCGTGGGCGACGCTGCCTGCTCTGATCAACCTATATGGATCGAACGGCCTTTATGTGGAGGTGCATGGCTGTGACCCTTTGTTGCTTCGCTACGTTTCAGGGGAGGCGTCCGTTCGCGAAGTTACAATCGTTACAATTCTACCATGACCGGCGAGCCTCGCCCGAAGCACGCACGGATCAATGATACAATTCGTGACATCCGCGCAGACAACGCCGGCGGATGACATTCATGCGATGGTCTTGCTCACCACCCCCAACCGCCCCGCCATCTCCTGGATGAACTGCCACGCCACGCGGCCCGACCGGGCACCGCGTGTCACCGACCATTCCACCGCCTCAGCATGCAGTTCCTCGGTCGTGATCGGCAACCCGATATCCGCGGCGTATCCGTCGATCATCGCGAGGAAGGTCGGCTGATCACAGTTATGGAATCCCAACCACAGACCGAACCTGTCGGACAAAGACACCTTTTCCTCGATCGACTCGTTCGGATTGATCGCGGTGGAACGCTCGTTCTCAATCATGTCGCGCGGCATCAAATGCCGGCGGTTGGACGTGGCGTAGAACAGCACGTTGTCCGGCCGGCCCTCGATGCCGCCGTCCAGCACCGACTTCAGCGCCTTGTAGTCCGCGTCCTCTTTCTCGAACGACAGGTCGTCGCACAGGATCAGGCAACGCCGAGCCTCCGGACGGAGCAGGTTCAGCAGCTCGGGCAGCGTGCGGATATCCTCCCGGTGGATTTCGATCAGCACCAGACAGCCCGGGTTTTCCTGGTTTGCCACAGCGTGGGTCGCCTTCACCAGCGACGACTTCCCCATCCCGCGTGCACCCCACAGCATGGCATTGTTGGCCGGCAGGCCGCGGGCGAAGCGCAGTGTGTTCTCCACCAGGATGGTCTTCTGCCGGTCCACGCCCTTCAGCAGGCCGATGTCAACGCGGGAGATTTTACGCACCGGCGCCAGGCGGGCGGGCGACGGGTGCCACACGAAGGCATCCGCAGAACCCAGGTCCAAAGCCGCGGGCGGCGGGGGCGCCAGGCGCTCCAACGCGTCCGCGATGCGGGTTATCAGGTCGATCGAAGTCTGTTCCATACGGGCGGGATTCCACGGCGGCTTGACGAAAGAAGGGCGGAAACTATGGTCCGGCCTCGCTCATCGCAAGGACCCGCGCACCCATGAACCCGTTTACCCTGATTTCCCCGGCCTATGCGCAGGACGCCGCGGGCATCCTGGGGAGTGCGACACAGTTCGCCCCACTGGTCCTGATCTTCGCCGTCTTCTATTTCATGCTGATCCGTCCTCAGCAGCAGAAGCAGAAGGAAATGCGCGCCATGATCGGCGCCCTGAAGCGCGGCGACAAAGTCGTCACCGGCGGTGGCATCCTCGGTGTGGTGCAGAAAGTGCCAATGGTGCAGGACAAGGACGGCAAGCAGGTCGCCTCCAGCGAGATCGAGGTGGAAATCGCCCCGAACCTGCGCGTGACCGTGCTACGGGAAACGATCACCAGCGTGATCAAGCCGGTCGTGGCGAACGACACCAAGCCGGTGAAGGACAAGGCATCCTAGACGGCGGGCTCCGCGCCGCGCCCACCGGTCAAGCCACGCCCTGACGTTGGGCGAGGGCCCTCAGACAGATCGCCTCGAACTGCCGCGCCACGCGGGACCACGAAAACCGCTCCTCCATCAGTGCTCGCGCCGCCCCGGCGATGCGGGCACGGAGCGATGCGTCGTCCATCAACCTCAGGATTGAACGCGCGAAAGCCTCCGCATCGTCGGCACGGAGGAAATTTTCCCCGTCGGTGACGTCAAGGCCCTCGATCCCCAGGGTGGTGGAGACCACCGGCCGCCCCATCGCCATCGCCTCGAACGCCTTGATTCGGGTGCCGCTGCCGACAAACAGCGGGATGACGTAGACGTTGGCCTGCGCGACGTAGGGGCGGATGTCCTCAACGAAGCCGGTCAGCGTCACGTTCAGCCCGCGTTCCCTGATCTTGTCGGACAGTGCGGCGGGCGGGTTGCGACCGATGATCACCGCCCGGATCCGCGGTCGGGCGCGCACCAGCAGGGGAAACACCTCGTCCAGCAGAAAATGAATGCCGTCGACATTGGCCGCCCAGCTCATGGTGGCGGTGAAGACCAGGGTGCCGCCGTCGGGAGGCGGGTCGACGTCCGGTGGGTTCATGGCGAAGAACGCGAGATCGACGCCGGTGTCGATCGCCTCCACCACCGGCAGGCGATAGCGTTTCGCCAGGGCGTCCCGGTCGCGCTCTGACACCGCGACCACCGAGTCGTAGCGGGCGAGGCTTTCTTGTTCGAGCCGTGCCATCTTCCGGCTTTGTTCGGCCCAGACCATGCGCCAGATGCCGGTGGCACGCTTGGCGTGCCGCTCGAAGATTTCGGCTTCGACGTTGTGGGTGAACATCACCGAGGCGGCGTCGATCCGCGGCGGCATCAGCACGTCGGCATGCGGAAAATCCGCCACGACCACGTCCGGCCGATCGGCCAGCGCGCCGCGGATGACGGCGCTGCCGGCGGCGGAGCGGTCGGTAGCAGCCGCGACCGGCAACCGGCTGGCCAGCGCCACCATCCGGCGCACCCGAGACGCCGGCTGCTCGGGCCACGACAGGAACCGGTCGCAGGCGGCATCGATGTCGGCCGCGTACCGGGCATAATCCGCGGGCGCCGGGGAGGCGAGCGTCACATCGAACGCGCCGCCTTTCATCCCGCGCAGGATGTTGCCGGTGCGGATCTTGCCGCCCTGGTCCATCGGGAACAGAAAGCGTGGGCTGACGAACAGCAGCCTTGGGCGACTCACCAGCACAGGCCCTCATAGACGATGCCGGGATGCGCGCGCAGGTCCGCCAGGCCGGCGAGGTCGATCACGACATGGCCGTTCAATGAGGCCAGCAAGGCCGGCCGATCCTCGGGGGCGACATGGCCGATGATGGCGACCTTGGCGCTGGACAGGGCGGCTTCCGGGCTGACGACCATCAGCCGCTCCAGATGCGGGATTTCCCGGTCGATATAGGCGCGGTTGGAGCCCATCAGGGTCGCGACCTGCACGAAACGGTCATAGATGCGCAAGTCGTAGCCCTTGCCAAGCAGCTTCTCGGCCAGCAGCACGAACGGGGATTCGCGCAGGTCATCGGTCCCCTGCTTGAACGCCAGGCCGAACAGCGCGACCGGCTGCCTGCCGTGGCGGGCGACGGACTCGAACGTCCGGTCGATGATCGCCTGGTTCGCCGGCAGCAAGTGTTTCAGCATCGGCGCGGCGAGGCCCTTCTGGTCCGCCAGCGACAGGAAGCTGCGCACGTCCTTGGGCAGGCACGAACCGCCGAAGGCGAATCCCGGCCGCAGGTAAGCGGGGGAGATGTTCAGCACACGGTCCTCGCACAGCAGCCGCAGCGCGTCCCGCGCATCGACGCCGTGGGCGGCGAGGATCGCCCCAACCTCGTTCGCGAAGGTCAGCTTCACGGCATGGAAGACGTTGGAGATGTGTTTGACGCTCTCGGCTACGCGGATGGGGGCGACATGGACGGGCGCGTCGATCGCGCCATAGATCTCGCGCAGGATGGTGGCATCGTCGCCGGCTGGCGCACCGATCAGGGTGAAGGGCGGGGCACGGAAGTCGCGGACGGATGAGCCTTCGCGCAGGAATTCCGGGTTGCTGTAGTAGAACAGGCCTTCACCCAGGCGGCGTCCGCTGGCCTCCTCCAACAAGGGGATGACGCGGTCCTCGGCGGTGCCGGGTGGGACGGTGGAGCGCATGACGACGGCATGCGGGCCGGGTTTTTCCCGAACCGCGGCGCCAATGGCCCTGATGACCCCGTCCACCGCGCCAAGGGCCACGCTGCCGTTGGCGGCGCTTGGGGTGCCGACGGAGATGAACGACACCTCGGTCCCGTGGACCGCCGCCGCCACGTCGTCCGTCGCGGTCAGACGGCCCTGCTGCACGGCACCGGCGATCAGCGTGTCGATCGCTTCCTCGACGATCGGGGAGCGGCCGGACGCCAGCATCGCGATCTTGCTGGGGGAGACATCGACACCAACGACCTCATGCCCCAGCTCCGCCAGGCAGCCGCAGGAAACGACGCCGACATAGCCGATACCGAAGACCGAAATACGCATGCGCAGGCAACCTTCGCCGTTGAGACGGGGCCCTTATTGCACGGAATCATGACGGTTGGGGATTGCTTCGGATGCGAGGTGATTTACTCTCGGAGTCGACAGGGAGGTACGGGTACAAAATCATGCGCCGCAGCTTCTTTTGCCTGGAGGGCCCTAAAGGCGACAGCGATGGGGGCACGCGGCTCGACCTCCAATGGCCGCGAACAAAAAAGGAAATCCGTGATGCTATTCGCCGTGATTCGCCACGACAAACCGAACAGCCTTGATCTGAGATTGTCAGAAAGACCCAAGCACCTCGAATATCTCAAGACCGTTCTCGACAAGATCATGTACGGCGGCGCGCTTCTTGATGACGACGGCAAACAGGTTGGGTCCGTGCTGATGATCGACGTGGCGGACAAGGCCGCCGCTGAAGCATTTGCCGATGCGGACCCCTTTGTCGATGCCGGGCTGTTTGCCAGCACCGCGATCCGGGGATTCCGGCCGGTATTCAAAGACGGCGATTGGCTTTGAGTTGAATTATACCAACTCGCGCAAAGACTGACACGCCGGGCCATGACAAGGGGGGCTGCCCGTGGGTTAATCTTTACGGCGCTCGGTATTAGATGGCGCTCTGCGCTTCGACCACGGAGCCTGACGATTCCGCGAAGTAATCGAGCGCATCCTGCAGTGTCCGAGGCACGCTGAACAAATAGCCCTGCGCCTCGGTACACCCGGTTTCGCGGATTAGGTTGAGTTGATCGAGCGTCTCGATGCCTTCCGCGGTCGTCGTGATGTTGAGTTTGTTGGCAAGCATCACGATCGAACTGACGATCGCGGCGCAGTCCGCCCGCGTCGCCATTTCCCGCACGAAAGACTGGTCGATCTTGATCTTGTCGAACGGGAAGCTGCGGAGGTAGCTCAGCGAGGAGTAGCCCGTGCCGAAATCGTCGAGGGCTATGCGCAGGCCGAGCGCATGCAGCCGGCGCAACAACGCGATCGTCGCTTCGTTGTTTTTCAGCAGCGTTGTTTCGGTGATTTCCAGCTCCAGCCGGCTTGCCGGCAGGCCGGAGGCACCGAGAGCGGCGGCAACGATATCGACGATGTTGCTGCTATCGAGCTGCGTTCCCGACAGGTTTATCGCCACCTTGACCTCGTCAGGTAGTTGCATGGCATCGGAGCAGGCTTTGTTTAAAACCCATGCTCCGATGCCATGAATCAATCCCGTCTCCTCCGCGATCTGAATGAACTGTCCAGGAGAGACGGTCCCGCGGACGGGGTGATTCCAGCGGATCAGGGCTTCGAAACCAGCAATGCGGTCACTGCTGAGGTCCCATAAAGGCTGATAGAGAAGCTCGAACTCCTGTCGTTCCAGCGCGGTGCTCAGGTCCTCCTCGATCGCGAGGCGTGACAGCAACTGCCGTTCCATGTCCGCCTCGAACAGGCTGCAAACGCCACGCCCTTTGGCTTTGGCCTGATAGAGTGCCATATCCGCGTTCTTGAGCAGCGTATCCGCGTCCATCTTATCACTGCCGGCGAGGGCGATGCCGATGCTGACGCCAACGATGACGGTGTGTCCCGCAAGCTGATAAGGTGCGCTCAGGGCGCTGATGATTCGCTGGCCGAGTTGCCCCGCGGCGGCCGTCAGGTCGGACGCTACGTAGGCGATCGCGAATTCATCCCCGCCAAGGCGCGCGACGATGTCGCTGTCCCGCAGGCAGCTCCGCAGCCTTCGGCCGGCAGCTTCGAGCAGGGCGTCGCCAATCGGGTGACCTAGCGTATCGTTGACGTGCTTGAACCTGTCCAGATCGAGATAAAGCAGAGCCAGGCCGGTGTCTCGATAGGTCAGGGTGCTGATGATTTCGTCCAGGCGGATCCGGAACAGGACACGATTCGGCAGTTTCGTCAGAGCATCGTGATGCGCGGCGAAGCGGATATGCTCCTCGGCGCGCCGCTGCTCCGACACGTCCTCGTAGGTCGCGACCCAGCCACCGTCCGCGATCGGCCGTTGCGAGATGGCGATAGACTTCCCCTGTTCGCAGGTCATGAGGATCATGCCGGATTGGCGGGCATCCGCGAGACCACGTTGTTTCAGATAAGTGTTCTCTACGACGTCCGCCGGCAAACTGCTGGATGCCTTCATGATCGCGAATACGTCGGCCGTCGGCAAACCCGCGGAGAACAAGGCCGGATCGATAGCGAACAGGTCCAGGAATCGCTTGTTGTGAACAATCAGCCTTTGGTTGCGGTCGGTCATCAGCAACCCCTGGGACATGTTGTTCAGGGCTGCATCGAAAAGCACGTTCTGGATATGCAGCGCCCGGTCACGCTCCCGCAGGGCCACGTTCTGCAGTTGCACCTCCTCCATCGCGTGGCGGGCGCGCTCATTCGCCGCGGCCAGATTGGACAAGGCCCGCTTCAGGTCGGTGATGTCGGTGCGGATACCGACGATGCCGCCGTCGGGTGTCCTTCGTTCTGTGATCAGAGCCCAGCGTTCGTTCGGCAGCTCGCGCTCCATCGGCCCCTGATTGTGGAGATGCCAGTCAACCGTCTTTCTAACAAATGCCTCGATATCACCTGTCGCCTCGGGATATTGGCCGAGTTGAGCGCCGCCGCGGATAATGTCCTCGAACCTGGCTCCGGGACGGATGAAGTCCGAGCTAACGTGGTACATCTGGCGATATTGCTCGTTGCAGGTGACCAGCCGATCGTCGGCATCCCACATGACAAAGCCGTCCGACATCGACTCGATGGCGCTATCAAGCATGGCGCGCGCCCTGTTGCGTTCGGCATCGGCACGTTCACGCTGGCGGCGCGCAACATCGAGCGTCAGCGCCAGGGCGAACAGGAGCACGACGGCAATGCCGACCAGAGCGATCATGCGGTTCCGGTCGCGCACCCAGTCCGCCATCGTGGTCTTCAGATCGAGCGTCAAAGCAATCATGACGTCCGGATACAGACTTGCCCGTGCGACACCGATCGTGGGCGCCGGAACCAGATCGTGGGGCACCATGAATGCGATGCCATTCGCCTGGACCTTGCTGATGGCGGCTCGCTGCAGCTTGCCGATCTGCATTTCATCATAAGGTTGGCTCACGAGAAGCTGGCCGTTTCGGCGCTCAAGCGAGATCCGCAGGCCGGGTATTTCGCCAACCGCGGAAAACAGGACGGAAACCAAGGGCAAAGGCACCTCGGCGATCGCGTCCAGGACCCCGACACCTGGCACGGATACCGGTCGCACGACGAGCAACACCCAATCCCCCGTTACGGGATTGCGGAGAGGCCCAGCGACGATCGCCGTGCCGCCGGAACCAGCGGATTTCAGGTCGAGCAGTTCAGCCGGAAAGTTGCCGTTCCAGGGATTAGGCCGGGCGGAGGCCCAGACCCTGCCATCGGGGCGCAGCATGATGATATCCCGGAAGGCGAAGGTCTGGAAGTTGAACCCGCGGAGCAGATGTCCGGCGGATTGGGCGTTGATCTCCTGCCCATCTCTGGCAACCGTGGCAAACAACACCGGTAAGCTGACCAGTGCGCCGTCAACCTGGAGTAACTGGCGATTTACGACGCTTTCAACGATCAGTGCGGCATTTTGAAGAGTTGTCTCCGCGGCATTCAGTGCGGTCTGTCGCGTACGTTCGAGCAGAAACCAGGAGCCGCAGATCAAAGTCACGAGGACGAGACCGATACAGAAAGCGATGGTCCCACCGAGGAAGTGCCGTTTGGTCATCCGCGCGAATATCGCCTGTCTCAGGATCCGGGTCGATCGAAATGTCTAATAAATGCCGCCGCATCAACCATTAGTACACGCGCACTGTAGGCCGAACGGCGGAGCGATATTCTAGCCGACTAGGAAAGCGACGGCCATGAAAATAAGGATCTGCGGTACGCCTGTCCAACATAGTCGATAGAGAGTGCGCGTCGCGTGGATTATACAGCTGATTTTCTTGCAAAATGGTATCACCGATCTCCGGCCGGTCCGGCTGTTAGACTTGGCCGGGCGCCGTGTTGCTTGCCGAATGTGTCATATTAGCATCGGTTCGAATCCAGGGCTTCGCCCCTCATTTTTCGGTTGATTTGAAGCCCCGAACCTATTGCATATATAACGGACGCAACGTAATCCTGCATCAGGGATAGGAACGTAAGATGTATGCAGCATCGGGCGCCGGTTATCTTGGCCGTAAGATATCATCCGAAACGGCAATAGGGCGGCATCGCCGCGAACTGGTTCTGTAACATGACGAGCTTGGCCGCCCGGGATATCCCATACCCCTCAGTAGCGGAAAGACCGGACATCGCTGTCCGTGGTCCGACCCACCTCGATATTTCTGGCCTTGCAGCTTTGTTTGCTGAGATGCAGCGCCATTATCGGCGCCCCGTCACGGATGAGCAGGCTGTCGAAGCCGCGACGCTGGCCTGCCGGCCCGTCAGCGCGACGTTCGATCCCAGGGTCCTCATTGCTACGATGGACGACACGATCGCTGGGTCGATCGTACTGAACGTAACCTTTCCGGCGTTTGAACTCAGCCGCTCGCTCTATATCCGCGATCTTTATGTCGCACGAGCGATGCGACGGTTCGGCGTCGGGCAGGCGCTGGTGAAGGCCGCCGCGAAATTGACTTATGCACAAGGGTTTTCCGCGCTGGACTGGACGACGGAGACCGGCAATACCGCCGCCCGACAGATGTACGAGTCATGCGGGGCCCGGGTGCTGCCGCGCACTTATTACAGGCTGGCGCGGGAGAATATGGACGCCGATTGGTGAACCCGCCGGTCTGACCGCTGCTTCTACCCCTCCTTCGGGTCAATCCCTGATCGCGAATACGATTCCCGCGACGACCAGGCCAAGCGAAACAACCTGACTGAGCGTGAGTGGATCGCCGAGCGCGAGCGACGAGGACGCGACGCCGACGACTGGCGTAAGAAGGGTCCCGATCGCCGCGCTGGATGCCTTGAGGCGCCTCACGGCCGCGAACCACAAAAGGTAGCACATCCCCATCGAGATGAAGGCCGTGTAGGCCAGGGCGACCCAGCCGATCGGCGGCAGCGCATCAAAGTGCGCCTTTTCAAACAGCAAGCCGCCACCGAGCAACGGGATGCAACCGAGGGCGACTTGCCAGGCCGTCAGCGCGATACGCGGCAGCGGGATCGGCATTCGTTTCGAGAGAACCGTGCCGAAGGCAAACAGGGCGGCCGCGGAAAGTGCCAGCGCGATACCGGGAAGTTTGGTTGCGTCCAGGCTAAGGCTCGTCCCACCTACCAGGATGACCACGCCACAGATGCCTAGGACAATCGCACCGATCTGCCGCGGTCCCGGCCGCTCGCCCAGCATTGGCCACGCCAGCAGCGCGGCCCAGACCGGCATCGTGTAAGCAAGCGTCGCGGCCTGTCCGGCGGGAAGCCAAAGCAGAGAGGCGGTCGTGAAACCCATCCACGCACTGACATTCAACAGCGCCGCCACTGTCAGCCGCCCCCACAGATGCCGTGGCACAACGAGGGTTTCACCGCGGGACGCCGCGACCCCGAACAACACAAGGCCGGCGACCAGGCCGGACACACCGCGGGCTGACAACGGCGGACATTCCGTCAACAGGAACTTCGTGGCAGGCCAATTAAGCCCCCAGCCCAGTGCTGTGAAAACAACGCAGGCAAGGCCGGCAAGCCGAGCGCTGGAGGCACCTGCCACCCCAGGGTTTCTTGCCCCTTCGCCGGGTGCGTTCGCCTTTGAAAGCGGCACGGTTTGCATGAACTCTCCTGCACGTGACAGGGCAACAATGTCAGACTTCTATCGTCCCGGCAATGAACTGTAACGAAAGCGGCGCGGACCCCGACGGAAACGGCAGGCGCCCCCATCGTCACCAGAGCGTCCTCGATCCAGGTAATGCCGTTCCAACGATTGCAGTCGCGGCATGATCATCGACCAGACATCAGGTTTCAATTGCCCCGGAAAAGGAAATTCGCTACCAGCATTTTACTGTAACGAGATGGGCAGGCGAGCAAAGCCGCTGCACCACCTGGGGTTTGCGAACGCCATGCATAGATCTGATAGCCGAATTATCAAAGCGCTTGGTTGGGTCGCCCGGGCAGGGGCCGCCTTGGGGATGCTGGTCGGTTCCTTCGCGGCCTCTACCGCTCGCGCCGAAGACGCACCGATCCAGCTCAAGATCGTCGGCGGCTTGGCCGGGGTCAGCCAGTATGCCAAGTTTGAAGAACCATTCTGGATGCACGAGGTTCCACGTCTGACGAATGGGCGCGTCCAGGCGGAAATCCACCCGTTCGACCGCAGCGGATTACCTGGCCAGGAGATGCTGCAATTGATGCGCCTGGGCGTTGTGCCGTTCGGTACGGCGCTGCTGGCCGTAGTGTCGGGCGACGAGCCGGAGCTGAATGCGGTCGATTTGCCGATCCTCAATCCGGATATGGCGTCTCTTCGCAGGACGGTGGACCTGTACCGCGACCACCTGCATGAAACCCTTCTGCAGAAATATGGCATCGAACTGCTCGGCATCTATGCCTACCCAGCTCAGGTCCTGTATTGTACGAAGCGCTTCACCAACTTGCAGGATCTCGCCGGACGCAAAGTGCGCACCTCTTCGGTGGGCCAGTCGGAGATGATGTCGGCTCTGGGGGCAATCCCCATTGTGACGCCGTTTTCAGAAACCGTAAATGCGGTCAAGACCGGTGTGGTCGATTGCGCGATTACTGGCACCATGAGCGGCGGGGAGATCGGGCTGCCGGATGTGACGTCGTATATTTCTCCGATGGCGATCAGCTGGGGATTGTCGTTTTTCGGCGCAAACAGACTGGCCTGGGATCAACTGCCCCCCGACATACGCAGCACGCTGCGAAGCGGAATTCATCAGCTCGAACGCTCGATTTGGGATGCCGCCGATCGGGAGACCGCCACCGGCCTGGCCTGCGATGTCGGTTCCGGCACATGCGGCGACGGGAAGGTCTTCCATATGAATCTCGTGCGGATAACGGCCGAGGACGAAGCGCTCCGCAAACAGCTATTGACGAAGAGCATCTTGCCGAAATGGATCGCACGTTGTGGCAGCGATTGTGTCGCCGCCTGGAATGGGACCTTGGGAACCGAGGTGGGCATCCAGGCTGTTCAATGAACAGGCTGACTGTGGATGTAACGGGTCTCCAGGCGTGAATGTGTCTCACCGACGCAAATGCGGGCCCGGCTAAAATCTCATCGTCTGGCGGACCACGATCCACCGGCGATCGAGGCCGCAACCGTCAGCCCGAACGCCGCCAGGGCGAGTCCGATCATCAGGAACACCGCCGGCAGTCCTCCACCCAGGCGCAAGGCGATCGCGCTGCCCGCGCCAGCCACCAATAGCCGGATGAACTGTGCGGCTACCGGCCAGATGAGCCGTCCGGCTCCCTGGGACGCAAAATACAGCACCAGCCCCAGCCCGAAGAACCCATAGAACGGGCCGACGATATGCAAATACAGGCTGCCCGTCTGGAGCATCCCCGGATCGGTATCGAACAGCGACAGCCAGGCAACCGGCCAGATCGCCGCGGCGATGCCGACTGCCTCGGTCAGGCTGAACCCGACCGCGGCTCCGATCCACGCCGCTTTCAGCGCCCGTGCCCGCTGCCCCGCCCCGATATTCGTGCCGACGATGGCCACCAGTGGCCCGCCGACACCGAACGCAATCGGGACCATCAGATACTCCAGCCGGGACCCCGTGCCGAACCCGGCCAACGCCGCCGGGCCGAATGCGCCGACCATGCCGGTGGTCAGCATGATTGTCAGGTTGGTCTGGATCGAGGTCGTCGAGGCCAGCGCACCGATCTTCAGGATCGCGCCGAACAGTCGCTTTTGCAGCCGCACCCGCATTCCGGGCCGGATGACCGCTCGGCCACCCCACAGATACGCGGCTTGCAGCACGATCCCCAGCACGTAGTAGCCGACGAGCGCTACCGCGCCGCCCGCGACGCCCAGGCGCGGGAACGGCCCCCAACCGAAGATCAGTGCCGGTGAGACCGGAATCAGCAGCAACGCGCCGCCGCAGATCACCATGCCGGGAACGAGCATGTTGCCGGTGCCGCGGATCACACTGGCCAGCGCGTTCATCAGCCACAGCAGGATTGCCCCGGTATAGATGATGTTGGAGTAGGCCAGTGCTGCGCGCAGCGATCCGCCGGTGCCCCCGAGCGCGCGGTACAGTGGCTCTCCGAACGTCAGCACGCTGGCGGAGCAGATGAGCCCTAGCACGCCATTGATGACCAGCGCGTGCCAGACCAGGGCGGACGCGTCATCCCGCCGGCCGCTGCCTAGCGCACGGGCGACCGACGATGAAATCCCGCCGCCCATCGACCCGGCCGAAATCATCTGCATCAGCATCACGCCGGGGAAGACGATGGACACGCCGGCCAGGGCGTCGGTGCCGAGTTTGCCGACGAAATAGGTTTCGATCAGGCCGGTGGCGGATTGGGCAAGCATGAGCAGGATGTTCGGCGCGGCCAGCCGCAACAGCAGCGGCAGCAATGGGGAGTCGAGCAGCGCGCGGGTGCGTCGGTCCATGGTTGGGTGCGATAGCCCGTCCGACCGGTCAGTCATCTCAACGCTGGCGGTGGTGACGCTCATGGCGGGGCCTCAGGTCAGGATTGTGGAGAAGACGATGCTCTCGAACCGGAGCAGCGCGGCGGCGTCGCGATCGACCTTGGACCGCAGGATCGCGCCTTCGTACGCATCGATCAGGAACGCGGCGATGGTGTCGGGATCAAGGCTGGCGCGCAGCTCTCCCGCCGCCTGCGCTTCGCGGATGCAACCTGCCAGCATCTGGGTCCAGGCCGCGAACACCGCTGCCAGGCGGTCACGCACCAGTCGGCTTTCGCCGGCCATCTCGGCCGAAAAATTGCCGATCAGACAGCCTTTGTCGAATGGGCCGCCAACGCGGGCGCGCGTCTTGCTCTCGAAATAGGCTTTCAGCCGTTCCAGCGGCGAACGGGATTCGTCGCTCAGGATCGCAATCGCCTCACCGGCGCGGCGTTCCCAGTAGCGGCCCAGGACCTCGGCCCCGAAGCGTTCCTTGCTGTCGAAATGGGTGTAGAAGGAGCCTTTCGGCACCTCCGCCGCTGCCGTGATGTCCTGGACACCGCAGGCATGGAAGCCGCGGGCGTGCAAGACCTTCAAGCCGGTGGAAAGCAGATGGTCGCGCGTGCGGGTCTGTCGCATGATGTTAAAGATGACCGGTCGGTCAGATTTTGCAAGAGGGGCCGGTAATGGGGTTTACCAGCCGGAAAGCCTGCGCCATGTGTCGCCCGCGATTGCTCGACACTCAGGTTGGAAGGCGACATGGCGGCACGGCGGATTTCAGCGTCTCAGGGAAGGCTGCCGGCGGACCCGTGACGCTGCCCCCCATTCCCCCGAGAACTGTCCTCAGCCGGCGGGGCCGGACGCCTCGCGGCCGGTGGCTGCTGGCTTTTGGCGCCGCGATCCTGCTTCACCTGGCGGTGCTGGGGGTGATCCTTGTCGTGCCTTATCCGGCGCCGGAAACTGATGACACTTCGGCCCCGCAGGCGGTGACCCTGGTGATGGAGCTGCCGGCCGCCGAAGCGTCAGCGGATGCCGCGGCGGAACCTCCATCCAACCCGGTGTCCCCACCACCAGCCCCCGAAATCCCGCCGGCTGAGCCGCCTCCGCCAGAACCCGCGCCGGCCCCGCCGCTGGAGAACCCGCCTCCGCCTGAGGTCCCGCCAGTCCAGCGGCCGGAGAACCCGCCTCCGCCGGAACCCGCGCCGGTTCCGCTGCCGGAGAACCCGCCGCTTCCCCCGCCGCCCCCGCCTCCTCCGCCCCAACCGGCACCGCCGCCAAAGGTAAGGCCCGCACAAGCCCGGCCGCGCCCGGTCGCGCCGGCGCACCAAGCCGTGCCGTCTTCAACCGCGGCGGTCGCGGAATCTCAGCCGGCCGCGCCTGCGGCGGCCGCACCGGCAGCAACCGCACCGGTAGCGGACGTGCTCGGCCCCTATCGGAACAGCCTGGCCGCTCATGTGAAGGCCTATCAGCGCTATCCAGCGCTGGCCCGCGCCCGCCGCGAGGAGGGGCTGGTCGTCGTCCACGTCACGATCCAGCGAGACGGCCGGATCACCGCCATGTCGATCGAGCGCGGATCGGGATCGGAATCGCTCGACGGCGAGGCTTTGGCGACGTTGAAACGGGCCGATCCGCTGCCCGCGATCCCCAGCAGCGTCCCCGGCGCCACGATGGAACTGGTGTTTCCGCTCCGCTTTCACCTCGAATAGACCACAGCCGTTCCTCGGCCTGGGATACGCTGCCGCCAGCAACCGATGGAGCCCAGCAATGGATTTCCTGTGCTATTTACATGAGGGTTGGCAGCCGCTGATCCGCCCGGCGGAACCCACCCGCGCCTGGATGGACGCCACGCCCGAGGCCTTCGCGTACCGCTGCCTGCCGTTGAACATCGCCAACGCGCATGGATGGGAGATCCTGACGCCCGCCGGGTTCTCGGCCTATTGGCGCGGCGGAGCGACGACCGCTGACGTGATCATCCGGTCGGACAAGGGCATGCCGGCGGCGTCAGCGCCCGTCTCGCTGTTCGGCCAGGGGACGTTCACCATCCACATCATGGGTCTTTTCCGCACGCCCCCTGGCTGGAACGTCATGGCCGGCGGGTCGCCCAACAGCGCCAAGGAAGGAGTCGCGCCGCTGTCGGGCGTCATCGAGACCGACTGGTCGCCTTACACCTTTACTATGAACTGGCGCTTCCTCCGGCGAAACCACTGGGTCCGGTTCGAGGCCGGTGAGCCGATCTGCTTCATCCAGCCGACCCAGCGCGACGCGCTGGAACGCATGGAGCCCAAATTCGTCCCGCTGAAAGACAATCCCGAGGCAGCCCGACAGTTCGCCGAATGGAGCCAGTCCCGCAACGCGTTCCAGGCCAAGGTCGCGGAGAAGGCGCCATCGTCCGGCGCGGACCAGTGGCAGAAGCGCTACTACCGGGGCTTGGACATGGACGACAAACAAGGCGTGCCGGATCACCGCGCCAAGCTGCGTCTGAAGCCGTTCGTGACCGGCACACCCTCGGCCGACGCCACCCTGCCACTGGATATCGATCCGGATCGGCTGGAGCAGGCGATCGCGGCGCTGACGGTATCGGTCCGCGATGGCACAGGTTTCGATGCCGGGTTGCTGACGGAAGCCGGGCTCCCCGAAGCGCTCGCCGAACGGATCGTGCGAGCTGCCCGGCCGGTTGCCACCTGACGCAAAAAGCCGCATCCAGAAAACTGGCAGTTGGCAGGAAGTCACATGCAAGTCTGGATCACGGGTGTCGCATCGCCCCGCGGCACCGCCCGGGTTGCGGCGGAAGTCGAGGCGGCTGGTTGGGATGGCCTGCTGGTGGTCGACTCACAGAACCTGTCCGGCGATCCGTATGTCGCCCTGGCCATGGCGGCGACCGCGACCACCCGTCTCGGGCTCGGCACCGGTGTCACCAACTGCGTCACCCGCCATGCCGCCGCGACCGCCTGTTCGATCGCCAGCGTGGATCGCATTTCCGGCGGTCGGGCGGTGCTGGGAATTGGGCGAGGAGATTCGGCCCTGGCCCATCTGGGGCGGGCGCCGGCGCGACCAAAAGTATTCGAGCGCTATCTGCGGCAATTGCAGACCTACCTTCGTGGGGAGTCGGTGCCGTTCGAGGACATCGACATTCCCGCCGATGTGGCGCCTCCGCTGTCCGGCCTGGCTTTGGCCGACGCGCCGCCGGCCAGCCGCATCGACTGGATCGCCGGCCGAGGCGCCAAGGTTCCCGTCGAGGCCGCCGCCAGTGGCCCGACCGTGATCGCCCTGGCCGCCCGGGACGCGGACCGGGTGATGTTCGCCCTCGGCGCCGATGAAGAACGGATCGCCTGGGGCATGGGCGTGGCGCGGAAGGCCAGGGAAGCCGCGGGGCTCGATCCTGCCGGCATCACGTTCGGCGCCTACCTGAATTGCGGCTGCAGCCCGGATATCGATGTCGCACGTGGCCTGGTCAAAGGTGGATTGACAACCTTCGCGCGTTTCTCGGTGATGCATGGCACGGCCAGCGGCCCCGTTTCGGAGCAGGACCGCGCGGTCCTCCACAAACTGCACGACGCCTACGACATGAAGGCGCACACGCGTGGGGACTCGGCCCAGGCCGGCACGCTGACACCCGACTTCATCGACCGTTTCGCCGTCGTCGGTTCCCCGGATCGCTGCATCGAACGGCTGAAGCGGCTGGCCGCGTTAGGGCTGGACAAGATCGCCATCACCGGCGCGCTGCGCGGCGTGTCGGAGACGGAAGCCGCCGCGTCCCGGGCGCTGCTGGAACGGGAGGTGCTGCCAGCGGTCCGTTCGTGACAACCTGTTTGCGGCGCGGCACGCATTCGCGCTAGACGACCGTAGGCCAACCCGACCGGAGATCATCCCCCCATGCCCGTCCTCTCCGACCGCTGGATCCGCCAGATGGCGCAGGAGCGCGGCATGATCGAGCCGTTCGTCGAAGCCCAGCAGCGCGACGGCGTCATCAGCTACGGCCTGTCCAGCTATGGCTACGACGCCCGCATCGCCGACGAGTTCAAGATCTTCACCAATATCGACTCGGCGGTGGTCGATCCGAAAGCGTTCTCTCCGACCAGCTTCGTGGACCGCAAGGCGGATGTCTGCATCATCCCGCCCAACAGCTTCGCCCTCGGTCATACGGTGGAATATTTCCGCATCCCGCGCGATGTCCTGGTCATCTGCCTGGGCAAATCGACCTACGCCCGCTGCGGCATCATCGTGAACGTCACCCCGCTGGAACCCGAATGGGAAGGCCAGGTAACGATCGAGATCAGCAACACGACTCCCCTGCCGGCGAAGATCCACGCGCACGAAGGCATCTGCCAGTTCCTGTTCCTGCAAGGAAACGAGGCGTGCGAGACCAGCTACGCCGACAAGGCCGGAAAATACATGGGTCAGCGGGGCACCGCCCTGCCTAGGATGTAAGAGTTTCGATGGATCGTATTCGTATTCGCGGCGGCCGCCCCCTCTCTGGCGAAATCAGGATCGGGGGGGCCAAGAACGCCGCCCTGCCGCTGATGGTCGCCGGCCTGCTGACCGACCAGCGGCTGGTGCTTTCGAACGTGCCGCGCCTGGCCGACATCCAGACCATGAGCCTGCTGCTGGAACAGCACGGTATCGCGGTCGAACCCGTTACCATGGACGGCCGCGTTCTGTCCCTGGGCGGTGCGATCACCAATACCGAGGCGCCCTATGACATCGTACGCAAGATGCGCGCCTCCGTCCTCGTGCTTGGGCCGTTGCTGGCGCGCGTGGGGGAAGCCCGTGTCTCTCTGCCCGGCGGTTGCGCCATCGGCACAAGGCCCGTCGATCTGCACCTGAAGGGGCTGGAGCAGATGGGCGCGCGCTTCAACCTCGACAGCGGCTACATCGATGGCTCGGTCGAGGGACGGCTGCGAGGCGCGACGATTGTGTTCCCGTTCGTCTCCGTCGGCGCGACAGAAAACCTGTTGATGGCAGCGGCTCTGGCCGACGGCCGCACCGTCCTCGTCAATGCGGCGCGCGAACCGGAAATCGGCGACCTCGCCGCCTGCCTCGTGGCGATGGGTGCCCGGATCGAAGGCATCGGCAGCGACAAGCTGACGATCGAGGGCGTCGATCAGTTGCACGGCGCCGACCACGCCATCATCCCCGACCGGATCGAGACCGGCAGTTACGCCTGTGCCGCCGCCATCTCCGGCGGGTCGGTGTTCCTGCGCGACGCCCGGCTGGAACACCTCGGCGCCACGGTGCGCATTCTGCGCGAAGCCGGCGTCGATATCATCGAGGAACGAGACGGGCTGATGGTCAAGCGGCTGAACGGGCTGCACGGCGTCGACGTGATGACCGAGCCTTATCCCGGCTTCCCGACCGATATGCAGGCGCAGTTCATGGCACTGATGTCGGTGGCCGACGGTGCCTCGATGGTTACCGAAACGATCTTCGAAAATCGCTTCATGCATGTGCCGGAGCTGAACCGCATGGGGGCTCGGGTCAACGTGCATGGCGCCTCGGCCATCGTGCGCGGGGTGCCGTCGCTGTCCGGCGCGCCGGTGATGGCGACCGATCTGCGCGCATCGCTGTCGCTGATCCTGGCCGGGCTGGCGGCACAAGGCGAAACCGTGGTCAACCGGGTCTATCACCTGGACCGGGGTTACGAGGCGGTGGAGCAGAAGCTGGCCGCCTGCGGCGCCGATATCGAACGAATTCCTGGTTAAACCATCTTCGGGCTGACCGTGCATCCTGAAGATGGTCTAATACCAACCCGCGTTGGCGGCGGCCCTGTATCCTCGCCACGGCCCAGCGGCACGCGGGGGCACTTGCCGCGCCTCTCACCGCCACGGCCCGGCGACACTCGGGGTCACTTGCCGCGCCTCTCACCGACATGGCCCGGCGACAGTCCGGGCCATCTGCCGCGGCACGGTGCTGGATCAGATGGCCGTAACTGTCGCCAGGCCATGTCGGATGGGGAATGCCCGTGAGTTAATCTTTCCGCCGCTTGGTATAACTCTTTGTTTGATCACATGATTCGCGCGCTTCGGACGTTCCGCCCAGCGCGGTCATGCTCTAAGGGAAAAGTCTCATGCGTATTGATGCCATCGCCATCGGCAAGAACCCGCCCGAAGACCTGAACGTCATTATCGAGGTCGCAATCGGCGGCGAGCCGATCAAATACGAACTGGACAAGGAATCCGGCACGCTCGTGGTGGATCGGTTCCTCTACACGCCGATGCGCTACCCCGGGAATTACGGGTTCGTCCCGCACACCCTGTCGGATGACGGTGACCCGATCGACGTGCTGGTGGCGAACACGCGGCCCATCGTGCCGGGTGCGGTGATCAACGTTCGCCCAGTGGGCGTCCTGAAGATGATGGATGAGAGCGGTGGCGACGAAAAAATCATCGCCGTACCCTCACCGAAGCTGACGCAGCGCTACGTCAACGTTCACAACTACACCGATCTGCCGGCGATCACGCTGGAGCAGATCCAGCATTTCTTCGAGCACTACAAGGACCTGGAACCCGGCAAATGGGTGAAGGTCCAAGGGTGGGGCGACGCAGCCGAGGCGAAGGCGCTGGTCGTCGATGCCATCGCGCGGGCGAAGGCGAAGGGCTGACGGGACGCGTTCGCGTCGTTGTCCCGCCCCGCCGTCATGGTCCTCCCCCGATCAACCCGGGGGAGGGTCCCCATGACGAAATGGGGAATTCACCCTGCCGTTGCTTTCTCGCAGAATGTGTCCAACGCGCCGGTTTGGGCGCGTGGTCCGTTATAATCGGCGGCGATCTCTTCGTACAGGCGGGCAGCGGCCTGGTAGAACCCGGCACCCGGCTGGTCCTCGCCGACGAACGCGGCGATTTCTTCCATCTCGGCGACCCAGCGATAGGCCTTGCTGTGCATCTTCGGCATCTGGGTCGTCAGCCATTTCAGCAGCGCCGGCTGGCTGACCTTCATCTCTGCCACCAGCGCGTCCGCGGTGCCGGCCCGTGTCGCGGCCAGCATCATGGCGGCCCCCAGCGCGGTGAACCCCTTGGTGATGCCCGCATAGGACATCTTCATGGCCGAGGCGGCCCCGACTGGCCCCGGCTGTACCGGCGTCGATAGCCCATACTGCTGCAACACCGTGACTTTCGCGGCGTCCGGGCCGGACAGGTAGATCCGGGTCTTGCTTGAATCTTGCTCTGGAGGCGGCCCGATGATGCCGCCATCGACGAAGGACGCGCCACTCTCCCGCACCACGCGGTCGATCCGCAGGACGGTGTCGGGACTGACCGCGTTACAGTCTACGTAGATTGGCTTGCGCGCCGCCTTCCGCATTGCCGGCGCCAGTCGCTCCGCCAAGGCCAGCGCCTGGCCGGGCGGAACGATCGAGAGGATAAAGTCTGCTTCAGCGATCTGGTCGTCTGTGGCGCCAGTCATCCCGGCAGCCTTGGCGCGCGCGACGGTGGCGGCGGAGCGGCCGTTCAGGAGCGTCCGCACCTGAACTCCGCTCGTGGTCAGCCGTTTGGCGACGGCACTTCCCATCATGCCGGGTGCGATTACCGCGACGATCGGTGGCATCTGTCATCCTCCTTGCTGTTTGGTCCAAGAGAGGATGCAGCAGCGGGCCCCCCAACGAAAGGGGCGTAGGCTTGGAGGGCGCAACGCGTACTCGCGGTCTCAGGCGGTCGCAATCCAACGAAAAAGGACCCGAGCGCGCCGGGCGCGTCGGGTCCTTCCAATCGCTCAATCCGAACGAGATCAGCTAATGCGAATGGAAGCCGCTTCCGGCCCCTTGGCACCCTGAACAACATCCATCCAGATGGTCTGGCCTTCGGCGAGTTGCATAACGCCGGCGCGCTGGAGGGCGGAGGCGTGAACGAACACATCCTTCCCACCTTCGGACGGTGCCACGAAGCCGAAGCCCTTGGTTGCGTTATACCACTTCACGGTACCCTGCATTTCCACGGACGGGCCGGTCGGCGCGCCACGGCGCGGGGCGCCCCCACGATCGCCACCGCGATCGCCGAAACCGCCGGGGGCCGGACCGCGCGCCGGACCACCAGCACCACGGCCAGCCGACGGGGTCGCGGTGCTTTCGTCAACCGAAAGCACTTCGGAGACCTGGCGGCCTTTCTGGCCCTGGCCGATGCGCACCCGCAGGGTTGCCCCTGGGCTGACGGCATTGTGACCCGACTGATTGAGGGTGTTGGCATGCAGGAACGCATCGCCCGAACCATCGGACAGTGCCACGAAGCCGAACCCCTTCTCGGAGTTGAACCACTTCACGGTCGCGTCATGCTCGGGGCCAAAACCGGCCGAGGAGGGCCATGACGGTGCGGCCCGCGGCATGTCGCCTGGCGGAGCACGATCAAAGCTGAAGTCATCGTCGAAGCCGCGGCGCCGGCTTGGGCGTCCGCGGCCGCGGTTGGTCATGTTCAAGAGAAAATCGTCCCTATTATCATACGCGTTGTTCATGGCGACCGGTGCCGGTAGTGGCATGATCGCCGGTTTGCTCCCGTTCAGATGCGCGAACCTGGGTAAGGATAGCAACTTTCCCGAGCACTGCATACCGTACATAAATCGTCACGACAGGCCCCTCACTATACCGGCTGGTGAGGGTTTCGCCCATAGCGAATCGGCGAGAATCGAACCAAAGATTAAAGTTCCTGATACTTTTGTCGTCCATAGCTTCGCCGATCGCTCCGCCGGCAGGCAAAACCAGGCATCAGAGACCTGATTCTGCTTCGATTTCCTCCAGGTCCGCGGTCGACGTCACGTCGCCGAGTTCCAGCAAGGTTTCCGCCTGGAGCGCCTCGATCTGCTCCACGCTGCGAAGTTTCCGGCCGACCGCGCGGGTGCGGACGCGGGCTTTGTCGATCGTGGCGGTGAAGGTGCCGGCCTGCTTGGCTAGCCGTTCCAGCACATCGTCCATCTTCAGCATTTCGGTCTTTGTGGCACCGAGCAGGTCGCGGATCTGATCCGCCTTGTGCTCCAGCGCCAGGGTCACGAAGCCGAGATGGATCGTCCGCAACAGCGCCGGAAACAGAGTCGGCCCCATCAGCAAGACCCGGCATTCGCGTCCGATCTCGTCCACCAGCCCGGGAATGCGCGCGACCTCGGCATACAGAGCGTCCGTCGGCAGATAGAGGATGGCGAACTCCACCGTTACCGGCGGGGCGATGTATTTGGCCGCGATCTTGCGCGCCTCGTCCCGCACCCGCCGTTCGAGTTGGCGGGTGGCGGCGCGTTCGGCCTCGATATCGCCGGCTTCGGACGCAGCCAGAAGACGCTCGTAATCCTCCACCGGGAATTTCGCGTCGATCGGCAGCACCGGCCGGTTCTCGCCGCGTATCGGCATGATGACGGCGAACTCGACGACGTCGTCGCTGTCCGGCCGGACCTTCTTGTTGAGTTCGTACGCGCCGGGCGGAAGGATATCGTCGAGCATCGCCCGCACCTGCGCCTCGCCCCAGCCGCCGCGGGTCTTCACATTGCTGAACAGCCGCTTGATGTCGCCGATCTGCGCGGTGACGGCCTGCACGTCGCTCATCGCCTTTTGCACCGCGGTGAACTGGTCGATCACCCGGTTGAAGCTCTCGCCCATTTGCTTCTCGACCGCGGCATGAAGCTGTTCGTTCACCGTCTTGTGGATTTCGGCGAGTTTAGCCTCGTTGCCTTCGCGCAGTTCCCGCAGCTTCAGGTCCAGCAACTGGCGGACCGTCTCGAACTGGGCTCCGGTTTGTCCGGTCGCTTTCGCCTGCCCTTCGGCCAGCGCCAACCGCAACTCGCCCTGGTCGCGCGACAGGGCTGTGCGGATCTGTTCGGCCGCGACGTCCAGCGCGCCGCGCAGTCCGGCCAGCCGCTCGGCGCCGCTGGTCTCCGCCGCCCGTATGGCGGAGCGCGTGGTTTCGTTCTCCGCTCGCAGGCCCGCCTGGGTTTGTTCGACGAGCAGGCGCAGCGCCTGAAGCGCGTTGGCCTGACGGAGGATAATGATCCCGCCGCCCACACTGGCCAGCAGGATCAGGACCAGTAGAAGGAGGATCGGGTATTCCATGCCTCAGGCTGGAACCCGAACGCCGGGTCGCAGGCCCTGTGCGAGTTTTGGCAGCACCGGCAGCAGACGGTCCAGGTCTCGTTCCGCCACGCAAACCAGGTATTGGTCAGCGGCGGGTGTATCGCCTTCGGATTCAGGCATCGGCAGGCCGTCCGGTCCGAGCGGCAGGGCGGTCAGGCCGAGGTCGCCATAGACTTTCAGCAACTCGGGTCCCGCGCACCACACGGCGGCATCCAATCCTTCCTGCTGCGCCAGGTCGCGCAGGCGCCAGATGGCGGAGACGCGATCGGTTTCATCGCCCGCCGGATCGCCCAGGCCCAGCAGCACGGGTCCGCAGCGACGGAACGGGATCGCGGCCCGCGCCGACTCGCCCATGAGCAAACCATCGGCTTCGTTTGGTGCCGAGAGGCCGGGGCGCGCGCTCAGGCCGAGCAGGAGCTGGCGGGCATTGCTATCCCAGGGGAGGTAGTGGACACGGCCCGGCCGCAGCAGCAGCCAGATCGCGATCAGGCCGAGGAACACCGCGATACCGACCGCCAGCCGGACACTGTTCGGCAATTCCCGGGATATGACGACCGCCCAAAAAGCATTGTTGTGCAGCAGGTGCGTTTGCGAGCGGCTGGCCGCCAGCGACAGCAGGCACACAGCAAGGACGGCCAATGTCAACACGCTGCCGGGTTGCAGCGGCCCCGTCATCAAATGCGCGTGGCGGTAGAAGCAGGCCCGGAACGGCGCGAGCAACAGGGTCGTGAGGACAAGGACGCCGACCACCCACAGCCGGTTGTCCTGCGTCGCGGCGAAGGCGGCGCCCATGACCAGCAGCAGGATGGTCAATCCCCAGGCGAGATTGACCCGGTGCGACAGGCCGATCGCCATCACCACCAGACCGGCGCCGATCAGCGAAGGCACGAACTGGCCCGCCTGACTGGCCAATGCGCCATAGTCCGGATCGATCCAGGAAAAATCCGCCTGCGGGGCCAGCACGCCGAGGCACAGCATCAGCACGCCGCACAGGCCGACGGCCCCGGTCGCCGCGGTGACGGCGAAGTCCGGCTCGCTCCAGCGGCCGATCGCCTGCACGGGGGGCAGGCGTCCGACATGGCGCAGCAGGCCGCCGCCGCGCAGCAGGATCTCGTTGCCGGCGAACAGGGAGCCGGCGAGAAACAGCGGGATCACATAATAATACAGGCGGAAGACGACGATCGCGCCAACGATATGCGGGGCGCTGATATAGGGTTCCAGCCCGAACAGCATCGCGGTGTCGAACACGCCGATACCGCCGGGCAGGTTGGCGGCCAGGCCGGCGGTGTAGGAAGCGACGTAGACGCCGAGGAAGATCAGCCAGGTCAGGCCGGGCGCGTGCGGCAGCAGGGCGTAGAAGATGGTGGCGGTGACAGCGACATCAACCGTGGCCAGCAGCACCTGGACGATCGCCATACGCCAGCCGGGCAGCTCGATATCATGGCCGAAGACCTTCATCCGGCCGAAGACCCTCGACAGCGTCACGTAGCCCAGGACGATGGCCCAGAGCAGTGCGCCGGCGCCGTACAGCGCGATCTTCGGCAGGTGCTGGCCGAAGAACGGTATCGACCGCGGCTCCACGAACAGGATGGCGCCGCCCAGAACCATGCCTCCCAGGCCGAAGGTCAGGCTGCAGAACGCCACGGTCTTGCCGATCTGTAACGGCGTCAGGCCCCAGTGCGCGTATAGCCGGTAGCGCACCGCGGCACCGGACACCGCGGCGAAGCCCAGGTTGTGCGACAGCGAGAAGGCGCAGAACGACGCGAAAGCGACCCGGCCGTAGGACACTTTATGGCCGGCGTAGATCGTCCCGAGGCGGTCGTAGAAGGTCAGGATGAAGTAGGACAGGATTGTCCAAACGAACGAGAAGACCAGCGAGTGCACTGGGATCGCCTCCAGCGCCTCGCCGATATCCTGTAGCCGCAGATGGCGGAATTCCCGCTGCACAACATAGATCGCGCCGATCAGGAGTGCCACGCCCAGCACGGCCGGCAGATGGCGGGCCCAGCTTTTCAAAGCGTTTTGCGTTCCGGAAGCCATGCTTCAGGCCGCATCCGCCCTACGCGCCAGCGCCGATTGGATCAGCGCGATCGTCTCGGGGATGCCGTAGAGGGCGACGAAACCGCCGAAGCGGGGACCTTCCTGCTGGCCGAGCAGAACTTGATAGAGGCAGCCGAAGAAGCTCCGCAGGTCCGGGAACGGGTGGCGCTTGCCGACCTCGAACACCACGTTCTGGATCGCCTCGGACGTGGCGTCGGCGGGAAGGGCCGCCAGCGACGCGGCCAGATCTTCCAGTGCGGCGCGTTCCATTGCGTCGGGCTGCCGATAGCGCTTTCCGGGGCGGACGAGGTCCTGGTAGTAGGCGATGGCGTGGTTCACCAGGCGGGCGAGCAGTGGCTGGGTTGCCGGACTGGCGCCGGTGACGTAGCGGCGGATGAAGCCCCACAGGATGTCGGGCGAGTCCGCGTTCACCACGCTGGCCAGGTTCAGCAGCATGCCAAAGGAGATCGGGCTTCCGGCGTGGTTGGGCAGGCTTCCGGCGTGTATGTGCCAGGCTGGGTTGATGCGTTGCTCCGGTTCCGGCTGGATCCGCATCTTTTCCAGGTTGCCGACGTATTCGTCCACCGCGCGGGGGATGACGTCAAAATACAACCGCTTGGCGCGCTGCGGCTGGTTGTACATGAACTGAGACAGGGATTCAGGCGGAGCGTAGGTCAGCCATTCATCTACCGACAGGCCGTTGCCCTTGGACTTGCTGATCTTCTGGCCGTGCTGGTCGAGGAACAGCTCGTAGGTCATGCCTTCCGGCGGCAGGCCGCCCAGGATGCGGCAGATGCGGCTGGACAGTTTCACGGAGTCGATCAGGTCCTTGCCGGACATCTCGTAGTCCACGCCCAGCGCATACCAGCGCATGGCCCAGTCGGCCTTCCATTGCAGCTTGCAGGCGCCGCCCTTGACGGATGTCTCGAAGGTTTCGCCGGTCGCGGGGTCGATCCAGGTCACGGTGCCCGCGGCGGGATCGATTCGCTCCATCGGCACCTGCATGACGATCCCGGTATGTGGATGGATCGGCAGGATCGGCGAGTAGGTTGCCTGCCGTTCCGCCCGAAGCGTCGGCAGGGTCACGGCCATGACGGCCTCGTAGCGTTCCAGGACCCGGACCAGCGCGGCGTCGAAACGGCCGGACCTGTAGTATTCCGTCGAGGAGGCGAATTCGTATTAGAAGCCGAAAGAATCCAGGAACGCGCGCAGCCGGGCGTTGTTGTGGGCGCCGAAGCTGTCGTGAGTGCCGAACGGGTCGGGGATCTGGGTTAGCGGCTTGCCGAGATACGGCGTCAGCATGTCCCGGTTGGGGATGTTGTCCGGTACCTTGCGCAGCCCGTCCATGTCGTCGCTGAACGCCAGCAGCTTCGACGGCATCCCCGTGAGTTCGGTGAAGGCCCGGCGCACCCAGGTTGTCCGCGCGACTTCCCCGAACGTGCCGATATGCGGCAGGCCGGAGGGGCCGTAGCCGGTCTCGAACAGCGCGTGGTCCTTGCCGGACGCAGCGAGGCGATGGGCGACTTTCCGCGCTTCCTCGAATGGCCATGCCTTCGGAATATCGGAAAGGTTGTTGCGGACTGTATCGGACATGGCCCGGAAGCTAGGTACCGGGCTGCGTCAGGTCAATCGGAACCATTGGGAACGGCGGCGATGGACAGAAATTCATCCCGGCGGGATCATGCTTGGCAAAACCAATCGGAGGAACGCACGATGACAACAATTCCCTTGCCCGCCGCACTTTCGATGCAAGGCAAGCGTGCCCTGGTGACCGGTGCGGCCAGCGGTATCGGCAAGGCCACCGCCCTGGTGCTGGCGCAGCTTGGCGCCGATCTGCTGATCAGCGACAGGGCACCACTCAATGAGACGCGCGATGAAATCCGGGCCAGCGGCGGCGCTTGCACCGTCGTACAAGGCGACCTGACCAATGATGCGTTCATCGCCTCGCTGTTCGCGGGTGGACGGATTCATGCGGTGGCGCATTGCGCTGGCATCCTGGAGGGAAGGCCGTGGAATGAGGACAAGGCCTGGCACGAGCGGTTCCACCGGGTGATGGACATCAACGTGCGGGTGCCCTTGCAGCTCGCGGCGGCGGCGACCGATCACATGGCGGCGCACGGCGGCGGGAATATCGCCCTGGTCGGCTCGGTCGCGGGCAAGACCGGGGGCACGTCATTGACCACCCCACCGGATTACGCGGCGTCGAAAGGCGCGGTGCATGCCTTGGTGAAGTGGCTGTCGCGGAACGCGGTTGGGCGCGGCGTGCTGGTGAACGCGGTGGCGCCGGGGCCGGTGGAGACGCCGATGACCCGCGGCTTCAACCTGGGGCCGACCTTGCCGATGGGGCGGATTGGGCGGCCGGAGGAACTGGCCTGGCCGATCGCGTTCCTATGCACCTCGGCGGCGAGCTACCTGTCGGGGGCGATCCTGGATGTGAACGGCGGGGCGTTCGTCGGGCCGTAGGAGGCCCCGTCGCTGGCCAAAGCGTCGGAATTTTTTACACTTTCGTCAGGCGGCCTGCGTTGACGGTCCAGGCCGGTTTTCCCGGGGGCTCAGGCGGTGATCATCGGGGACCGCAGGGGAGCCTTGTCGAAAAACTTTACACCTATCTTTTGGCAAATAAGCAGAGGCGACAATCCATTGAAAATACGGAATTACTTATCTTTGTAATACCGCCTGTCTGGCACGGTAATTGCCTGAACGGTTCCAGAATTTTCGCAGGATAACCGGGACATCCGGTTGAGGAGAGGCTGTGTCCATCAAGAAATTACTATTGAGCGCCGCGGTCGTCTTCTCCGCTGTGATAGGTGGCGCGAATGCGGAAACCATTAACCTCCGCTATGTGGGGGCGGTAACGGAGCGGGCACAGAATGATTTCGGTATTTCCGATATATCAGGCTCAGGCGTCGTCACCTTTGCGGATGGCCTGACCTCGGTCAGTCTTTCTGATCTGACCAACTTCTCGTTTAATCTGACAATGGATGGCAGCGGCGGCACTGACGTCGATAGCTATGGGCTTGGCGACATCGTCGACCCGCCCGGTTTCTCAGCAACGCTCGACGAGACCGGCAACGTCACCTCCCTAACCTTCACCACCGGCTTCGGGTCCGGTGGTTGGTTTTACCCGGGCCAGCAACTCAGCATGGACCTGGTTAACGGATCGAATACGGGCAACTTCGATGTGGGAGGATTCTCAATCGGCACGCTGACCGCCGATGTTCCCGAGCCCGCGACTCTGACACTCATGGCGACCGGGTTGCTCGGCATGCTTCGCATCCGCCGCAAGCGGAGATGACTGGGTACGCGGGCCGTCCGGGGTTCGTTGGTCAATAATATCAATCCTGGGTGACGCCGACCCTCCGTAGATGCACGAAGGTTGTGCCCGGACATGAACCGGGCACCCGTTGCATCACCGCGAGTGATGAATATTTCAAAAGACCTGATCCGGCACGGATGGCCGGGTCAGGCCCGGCCACGACGACTACGCGGGGGCTATCAGCGTGTCACTCACGATGCGGGCTTGTATTAGCCGGACGCCCTGATAGCCAATATCGCCTTCACCCATGCGCACGCCTCATCGATCGCGGCGCTGGCCTTGTCCACCACGCCCGGCCAGAAGAAAAACCCGTGGTTCACGCCGTCCCAGCGCTTCATCTCGGTCGGCACGCCGGCCTGACGAAGCCGTTCGGCGTAGAACTCGCCTTCATCGCGTAGCGGGTCGTATTGCGCCGTCACGACCAGAGCCGGCGGCAACCCGCTCAGGTCGGCGGCACGCAGCGGGCTGGCGTACGGATGCGCCCCATCCCGCGTATCGGCCAGATAATGGTTCCAGAACCAGATCATCCCGTCGCGGCCCAGGCCGTAGCCTTCTGCATTTTCCGTCATCGATGGCGTATTGGAGTCGTAATAATCGGTGACCGGGTAGATCAGGAGCTGGCCGAGCAGCCTGGGGCCGCCTTCATCGCGGATGCGCAACGCGGTGACGGTGGCGAGATTGCCCCCCGCGCTGTCGCCGGCGACGAACACGCGGCTGGGGTCAGCGCCCAGGGCGGCCGCATTCGCCACCGCCCAACGAGTCGCCGCCAGACAGTCGTCCGGCGCGGCGGGGAATTTTGCCTCGGGCGCCAAACGGTAATCCACCGAAACCACCACGCAGCCGGTGCCTGCACACAGGTTGCGGCAGATGCCGTCATGCGTATCCAGGCTGCACAACACGAAGCCGCTGCCGTGGAAGAAGACCATCAGCGGGAACGGTCCCTCACCCAATGGCGTATAGATACGCAACGCCAGCGACCCGCCCGGGCCTTGCATATCCCGGTTGACGACCGTCGCGATCTCCGGCCTGCGCAGGCCGGGAAAGTCGCGGGCGGCGTATTGCGCCCGCGCGTCCGCCACCGAAAGCGTGTGGAGCGGCGGCAACGCCGCGCCCAGGTTCAGCAGCATCTGGATCTGTGGATCAACCGTCATCTCACGCCACCTCGAACAGGCCGGCCGCACCCATGCCGCCGCCAACACACATGGTAACGACGACAAACTGCGCCTCGCGCCGCCTGCCTTCGATCAGGGCATGGCCGACCATTCGCGCGCCGGACATGCCGTAGGGATGGCCGATGGAGATGGCGCCGCCATTTACGTTCAGCTTGTCCGGATCGATGCCGAGGCGGTCGCGGCAATAAAGCACCTGACAGGCGAACGCCTCGTTCAGCTCCCACAAGCCGATGTCGTCCACCGTCAGTGCGTGCTTCGCCAGCAGCTTGGGCACGGCGAACACTGGCCCAATGCCCATCTCGTCCGGCGCGCAGCCGGCGACGGCCATGCCGCGATAGATCCCAAGCGGTTGCAGGCCGCGGCGGGACGCCTCGGCTTCCTCCATCAGCACCGCGGCCGACGCGCCGTCGGACAGCTGAGACGCATTGCCGGCGGTGATGAATTTGCCCTGCTTCACCACCTGCCCGTTGGCGAAGACCGGCTTCAGGCTGGCCAACCCTTCCAGCGACGTTTCCGGCCGGTTGCCCTCGTCCTTGCCGAGGCTGATTTTCTTGTGGCTGGTTTCGCCGGTCGCCTTGTCGGTGACCAGCATCTGCGTCGGCATCGCCACGATCTCGTCATCGAAGCGCCCGGCCTGTTGCGCGGCGGCGGTGCGCTGTTGCGACCGTAGCGCATATTCGTCCTGTGCTTCCCGCGACACGCCGTAGCGATCCGCGACCAGTTCGGCGGTTTCGATCATCGTCATGTAAAGGCCGGGCACGCGAGCGACCAGTTCCGGGTCCTGTGCGCGGCTGCGGTTGACCGCCTCGGTCTGCACCAGCGAGATCGACTCCAGACCGCCGCCAACGGTGATCTGCATGTCGTCCTGGATGATCTGTTTCGCCGCGGTGGCGATCGCCATCAGGCCGGAGGCGCATTGCCGGTCCACCGACATGCCGGCGACCGACTCCGGCAGACCCGCGCGCAAGGCGGCCTGACGCGCGATGTTGAAGCCCTGCGCACCCTGCTGGAGGGCGGCACCCATGACCACGTCCTCGACCTCCGCCGGGTCGATGCCGGCCCGTGCCACCGCCTGCGCGATGACATGTCCCCCCAGCGCCTGGCTCTGCGTATCGTTGAACGCCCCCCGATATGCCCGGCCAATCGGCGTGCGGGCGGTGGAGACGATGACGGCACTGCGCATTGGCGTGTTTCCTTTTGGACGTTTGAAACAGTATGCGCGGGCGGCTGGGGGATTTGAAGACCGGCCCGGATGCTTCTAGCCTGGGGAGATGCCGTCCGAGACAACCAGCCAGGCCCCACACCTGGGGCCACACGTCGTACCCGCGTCACCCAATCTCTTCCTGACCGTCTTTCCCTCCATCATGCTGCCGATGTTCCTGGCGGCCGTGGACCAGACGATCGTTGCCACGGCCCTGCCGGCGATCGCAGGCTCGCTGGGCGACGTGGAAAGAGTGTCCTGGGTCGTCGTGTCATATCTGGTGGCGAACACCATCGCCGCCCCGGTCTATGGCAGGCTGGGTGACGCCATCGGCCGCAAGCAGATGATGCTCGTGGCGCTCGCGGTGTTCGTCGGCGCCTCGGTGCTGTGCGCATTGTCGGGATCGATCCTGATGCTGACGGCGGCTCGGCTGCTGCAAGGCGCGGGAGGCGGCGGCCTGATGACTCTGTCGCAGGCGCTGATCGCCGAGTCCGTGCCGCCGCGCCAGCGTGGCAAATATCAGGGCTATTTGTCGGGGATGTACGCCTCCGCCGCCACCTTCGGCCCCGTCGCCGGTGGCTATCTCACCCAGCATTTCGGCTGGCCGTCGGTGTTCCTGGTAAACCTGCCGCTTGGCCTGCTGGCCGCGATCCTGGTCATGCGCCTACCCGCGCATCCCAGCCGGGGCGGATCGGTCCAGTTCGACGTCTGGGGTACGGTGCTCTTTGCCGGGTTCATCGCCCCCGTGCTGCTGGCGATGGAGCGCGCACAGCACATCGACCTCGCTGCCGCGCCGGCGGTTGTGGGATTGCTTGCTTTGGCGATCGTTTCTCTGGTGCTGCTGATCCGGCAGGAGAAGCGAGCCTCGGCGCCGCTGCTGCCAATCCAGTTGTTCCGCCAGGCGGGGATCTGGCGAACCGACACGCTGGCCGCCTGCGTGGCGGGACAGACCGTTTCGCTGGTGTCGTTTTTGCCGATGTATCTGCAGGTGGTGCGGGGGGCCAGCACAGCCCATTCCGGTGTGCTGCTGCTGCCGCTGACGGTGGGGATCGCCGCTGGCTCGTTCTTCTGCGGCAGGTTGATCGCGACGACGGGGCGGACGGCGATCTTGCCCTCGGTCGGGCTGGCGGTGAGTGCGACCATGCTGCTGTCGCTGGCGGCATTCGCCCCGCACCTGGGGAACGGCACGATCATCGGGATGCTGGCGGTTGCCTCGGCCTGCACGGGGACGGCGATGCCGGTCGTGCAGATGACGGTGCAGACCGTGGCTGGGCCTCGGTTTCTGGGGGCGGCGGCGGCGTCGGTGCAGTTCTCGCGGTCGGTCGGGGCGTCGTTCGGGACGGCGCTGGTTGGGGCGGTGCTGTTCGCCGTGCTGGCGGCGCACGACGCGCGGACCGCGGCGATGTTCGCGAGCCTGGTGCAGGAGGGGCCACGGGCGCTGGATGTGCTGCCGGTCGCGCAACAGTTGGCGGTGCGGGGGGAAATCGCCGATGCGTTTCGCGCGGCGTTCCTGACGATCGGTTGTTTCACGACGACGGGGATGCTGTTCGCGTGGTGGCTACCGGTGCGGCGGATTTGAAAACGCGTTGTGCCAACGCGCGCAAAGGCTGACACACCGGCGCTCTCCCACAGTCGTCATGGCCGGACGTGATCCGGCCATCCGTGCCGGACCAAATCATTGATGAACAACCACTTACTGAAGTGCAACGGGTGGCCGGATCGAGTCGGGGCATGACGTGGAAGCAACCGGCGGAGAGTCGGTGTCACGTGACCCGATATTACAGCGTCATTACTTCGAACTGTAGCAATCACGCTCTAGAGCGGGATGACATTAGGTTGCCGGATACCCGGCTTTGACGAGGTAGTTCTGGCATTCTGTGGCGGTTACGTTCGGTAGAATTGCCGCAAGCGCCTCGCAGAGCCCGTCGACGCTTCTGGCCCTCGCCTGGCGTAGCCAGTGTTTGATCTTGGCGAACAGCATTTCGATCGGGTTCAGGTCGGGTGTGTACTTCGGCAACAGAAAGAGCTTGGCACCGGCGGCGCGGATGGCCGCC
>JARLIN010000449.1 GCA_031291715.1 Rhodopila sp.
CCCCCCCCCCCCCCCCCCCCCCCCCCCCCCCCCCCCCCCCCCCCCCCCCCCCCCCCCCCCCCCCCCCCCCCCCCCCCCCCCCCCCCCCCCCCCGGGCCCATGACGTATAGGCCGTGACGGATGGGCCATGATGGGGGGCGGCCATGACGTATGGGCCGTGTGACGTATGGACCATGACGGATGGGCAATGGCTGTGGGTTGATCTTTCCGCCGCTTGGTAGAGCCGGCTTGGCTGCGGCCTTTCCGGTTGGTGAGGAAACGTGTTAGCCGAATGAGGTCATCAACCAATTTCGGGAACCCAGGCGCTTGCTGCTGTCAAGACCCGATGTCCCCGCGCGTGGCCGTTGACCGATGCTGTTCAACTCCCAGGTTTTCATCGTCTTCTTCCTGCCGGCCGTGCTGGGCCTGTACTATGCCCTTTCCGCCCGCCGCGCGGCTCGCCAAACCCTGGTCATCCTCGCCTCCCTCGGGTTCTATGCCTGGTGGGACGTGCGCTTCGTTCCCCTTCTGGCGGGTCTTACCGTAGCCAATTGGCTTATTGCCCGCTGGTTCGGCGCGGCCCGCCATCGCTGGATTCCCATCCTCGGCGTGGTTCTCAACCTCGCCGCCCTTGCTCTGTTCAAATACGCCGACTTCTTCCGCGGCACCGTCTTTGACCTGCTGGGAGACTCCTGGCACCCCTGGGACCTGATCCTTCCCCTCGGCATCAGCTTTTTCGTCTTCCAGAAAATCTCCTACCTGATCGACCTCCGGCGCGGCGACCGGCACATCTACAGCTTCCTCGACTTCTGCATGTTCGTCACCTTCTTCCCGCAACTCATCGCCGGGCCGTTGGTGCGGCACAACGAGATAATTCCTCAGTTCGACGCCGACCCGCGCCGCCCGGCGATGTGGGAGAACCTGTCACGCGGTTTCATCCTTTTCCTGATCGGCGTGACCAAGAAAGTCGCCCTGGCCGACACGTTGGCGATGCTGGCCGATCCGCTGTTCCACCAGGCGCTGCTGGCGCCGTTATCGGCCGCCCAGGCGTGGACTGCCGCAGCCGCCTACACGCTGCAGATCTATTTCGACTTTTCCGGATATTCCGACATGGCGCTTGGGCTAGCGCTGATGTTCGGGTTCCAACTGCCGTTCAATTTCGACGCCCCATACCGCGCCCGGTCCGTGCGCGACTTCTGGCGCCGCTGGCACATGACCCTGAGTCGTTTCCTGCGCGACTACCTCTACGTCCCCCTTGGCGGCAATCGAGGGTCTTCGTCCCGTCAGGCGGTCAACGTCATCGCCACCATGCTGCTGGGCGGCCTTTGGCATGGTGCCAACTGGACCTTTGTCGCCTGGGGCGGCCTGCACGGCGTCGCGCTGGCGGTCAATCACGTCTGGGAAAAGCGCGGCCTCCGCCTGCCGGCCGCTGTCGCCTGGCTGCTGACGCTGCTGTTCGTCGTCGTCTGCTGGGTGCTGTTCCGCTCCCCCGATTTCACCCATGCCGGGCAAATCCTGTCGAGTATGGTGGGCCTGCACGGCGCCGGTACCCTGTCGCTCGATCGCGAGTCTGTCAGCGCCCTGGTGATCGGGGCGCTGGTCGCCACGCTGGGTCCGACCAGCCAGGAAGCGGCATTGCGCTGGCTGCGGCCCCAGACCTGGCTCGCGCTTCCCGCCGGCGTGTTGCTGGCTTATTTGCTGCTGCTGATCGGCGGCCGGTTGCCAAATGTCTTCATCTATTTCCAGTTCTGATCCACCCGACCGGTGGCGCCGCTTCTTTCGCCGCGCGGCGGGGACCGCGGCGATCGTCGTGTGCGCGCTCTATGCGTTCGTCGTGCTGGTCGATCCGTGGGGTTCGCTGCCGTTGACGCTGCCGCTGGATCGCACCCCAGTCACCAGCAACCAGCGGTTTTCATATCCGGTGCTGGCCCGGTCGCCGCTGTTCGACAGCGCCATCTTCGGCACCTCCACCAGCCGGTTGCTGCGTCCGGCCGATCTCAATCCGGCATTCGGTGCGCGCTTCGCCAATCTGGCGATGAACGATGCGACGCCGTATGAGATGTCCAGCCTGCTACGTGTGTTCAACCGCGCGCACCCGGCGGCGAAGGTCGTGATGCTGGGCGTCGATTCGCCCTGGTGCGTCACCGGAAACAGCTTCCAGAAACTCACCCCGCGGCCGTTTCCGGAATGGATGTACGGAACGAACCGGTGGCGCGGTTACGCCGAGATGTTCAACCTGTTCGCGGTGCAGGAGGCGGGCAAGGCGTTCGGCGTGCTGACCGGTTTGAAGAAACCGGACATGGGCCGCGACGGCTACACAAGCTTCGTTCCGCCGGACTCGACATACGATCCGGCCCGCGCGGCGATGCATCTACGGGAAGCGGCGCCGAGGGTCCCGGGCGGGGAGCGGGCAGGGGCGCCGGGCGGATGGCGGTTTCCGGCGCTGGACCTGTTGCGGGAGGACCTTGCGGCACTGCCGGCCGGGTCGCACAAGGTCCTGTTTTTCACGCCATACAACCACCGGCTGTTCTCGGTTCCGGGCAGCGACGGCGCGCTTGTCTGGGATGAATGCAAGCGCCGCGTGGCGGCGTTGGCGCGGGCGACGCCGAACGCCACGGCGGTGGATTTCATGCTGCCCAGCCCGATCACCGAGGTTGATGACAACTACTGGGACCCGCTGCATTACCGCGTTGGTGTCGCGGACCGGCTTGCCCACGATTTGATCGCGGCGGACCGCGGCGACACGTCGCCGGACTATCGGTTGCTGTCCGACGACCGCGGGCTTTGACCCGGACCGGCGGGGCAGGGGGCGGACGTCGTTCGTCCGTCCGCCGCTATGGCCCGGAACGCGCGCCACTGGATTGACACCTCGTGGTCGTGGCTCCTGGCAGGGGGGCGGAACGCCAGTGTTTGCCGGGTCCTGTTATCGCCTCGACCCTGCCTCGCGCATGGTCGCGGCATTCCGTGATCATTTCCCAACGCCGGGCATGTGCGCGCGGAGCACGCGGTTCATCAGCGCCTGCCAGCCCCGCCCATTCTGCCGGTAGGCGTCCAGCACATCGACATCGAGCCGCAGTGTCTGGTTCACCTTCTTGTCCCCCTTGGCCGGTCGCCCACGGCCGCGCTTGACCATCTCGGCGGCCTCGGGGCCGAACAGTTCCTTGAACACTTCCAAAGCGGGACGCGCATCACGGACTTCGTCCCGCGTCCACTCGGGGTTCGCATCATCGGGGCGAGAGGCCCGGTCATTATCGTTCGTCGTCATACCACCGCACCTCTTTTCTGTTGGCTTTGCGGAAGCTGATCACGTGCACCGCATCATTCCGATAGGTGATCACCGCCACGTGGAGGCGCATCTCAAGAAACGCCAGCACACGCATCCGCCGCTCGCCATAGTCCCGCCGCCGATCTTCCCGCGCGATCGCTGTGTCCCACTCGAGATCGGCCACCCAATCGAACGGCAGGCCGCGCTCCACGATGTTTCTCACATTCTTCGCCGGGTCGAAGGTAATTTGCATAATCGTATACACCACAAGACTAGCCGCGTCAAGAATATAAGCTGTAGCGAAAAATACCGTGGGTGCTCACCGTGCCAGTGCGGGAGGGTCTCCCACCCCCGACCCGCCCTCGGCCGGCGCATGCACCAGAACGTCGCCCGACTTATCGATCAGATAATCCGCGTCCGAGACATCCACGGAGTCCACGAGCGTCAGCACCCGGCTGATCACCCGCGCGCGGAACCGCTCCAGATCCCGGGCCTGTCCAACGAAACCCGTTTCTTCGATCACATCGGGCAGGTCGCGCGAATGGCGCAGGCCGCGCGACAAAGAGGCGCGGACCTCTCCTTCCACGTCCCGCGCGAGCACGCGCACGATATCCTGCGCCAGCGCGCGTTCGGCGCCTGTGAGCGCATTCCCGGTAAGGTCCGCCGCGACCTTTCCCGCCAGTTCGGCGCGCAGGTCGGCCGAGGGCTCGGATATCAGCCGGGCGACATCGCGTGACGTGAGAGCGGCAGCCATGGGGACCTCGGGGCAAACTTGGATCCCGTGAGTTTGCCCGCGACAGATAAACAACCGGTTAACCGGGATTGGCCCGCCGCCCGCTCGGCTGTGCTGGAGTCCGCTGCCGTATTAAAGCCGTCATGGCCCGGCGAAGTCCGGGCCATCTGCCACGGCACGGTACTGCATCAGATGGCCCGGACTGACGCCGGATCAGATGACCCGGACTGTCGTCAGGCCATGACGATCGGCGCGCCTATGACGCCCGCAACAACCGCAACACCTCATTCTCGGTCAGGATCTGAGGCAGCATCTCCGGCTGACCACCGCCAGCCGGGAAGAACACATACAGCGGCACTCCGTCCCGCCCATTCTGCCGCAGGAACGCGGTGATCGCCGGGTCCTGCCGGGTCCAGTCCCCCTTCAGATACGCCACGCCATTCGCCGCGAACGCCTTGCGCACCGCGTCCGTCGCGATCGCCACCCGCTCGTTCACCAGGCAGGTCACGCACCACGCCGCCGTCATGTTCACGAACACCGGCCGTCCCTGCGCCCGCAATGCCGCCAGCCGCTCCGGCGTGAACGCTTCCCCGGATGCCTCGGCAGGGGCCGAAGCCCCGACCGGCACCGCGGAAATGCCGGTCAGCACCGCCAGAGCCGCCAGCACCGCCACCGCTGCCGCCGCCTGGCCGAACCGCCGTGGCTGAACCGCCGAGGCCTGCGTCACCCCGAACACCCACGCCGCGAATCCCACCAGAACCAGACCCGCCGCCGTTCCCAGCACGCCATTTGCGCCGGCCTCCTGGCTGACCACCCACAGCAGCCACGCCGCCGCGCCGTACATCGGGAAGGCCAGCGCCTGCTTCAGCACCTCCATCCACCGCCCCGGACGCGGCATCAGCCGCGCCAATCCGGGCATCGCGGCAAGGGCGACGTAGGGCGCCGCGAGGCCCAGCCCCATCACCGCGAATACCAGCACGGTCACCGCTGGCGGTGCCGCCAGCCCGGCCGCGACCGCCACCCCCATGAACGGCGCGGTACAGGGTGTCGCCACCAGCACCGCCAACAAACCGGTGAAGAAGCTGCCCGCGATCCCGTGCCGCCCGGCCAGCTCACTGCCCGCGCCGGCCAGCCCGCCGCCCACCTGGAACACGCCAGACAGGTTCAGCCCCACGGCGAACAGCAGCCACGTCATCCCCGCCACGAACATCGGCGAGGAGAACTGGAATCCCCACCCCGCCGCCGTCCCGGCCGCCCGAGCCACCAGCAATGCGACAGCCAGCGCCACGAACGTCACCAGCACGCCGGCCGTATAGGACACCGCATGTGCATGCCCGCGGCCGGCATGCCGGGCGAGCGCGACCGCCTTCATCGCCAGGATCGGGAAGACGCACGGCATCAGGTTCAGGATCAGCCCGCCCAGGAACGCGAACACCAGAATCTGTCCCAGAGGCGGCATCGCGGGGGCCGGCGCCGGCCCTGGTGCCGCATTCAGCACGACATCCGTCTGCATCCCCGCCCGGTCCCGCACCGACAGCACGCCGGACAGGTTCTGCGCGGCGTCGAACCCATGCGCCAGCTTCAGCGCCAGGGTGAACCCGCCGACCCGCACGGACAGCGGCTGGGCCGCATCGTCCTGGATCCGGTCGGACTGGTCGGGAATGAACCATGCATCGGTAACCGTGGCGGTCGTCAGCTCCGGCCCCAGGACGAACAGCGTGCCGTCCGGCGAAATCCGCGCCGCCCAGGGCGCGGCCCGAGGCACCGCCCGGTCATGTGCCGCGAACAGCCCGGCCTCAGCCGACGGCCCTGGCGTCCCCACCGGCAGGGCCAGCGAGAAATCGCCTTCCTCCGGCACGCAGATATCCTTGCACACCAGCCATTGCGCGTGCGCCTTGATCGCACCGGAGGTCGCCGTAACAGTGACCGGCAGCAGCACCTCGTTGGTGTAGGCATAGGTCATCACCGGCCCCTCGGCGACCCGCCGCGGCGTCGGCCAGTCGATGGCGGACTGGGTGACCCCTTCGACCGTTAGCTCAGGCGGCACGCCGGCGTCGCCTGGGTTCTTCCAGTACGTGTGCCAGCCGTCCGCCATGCGCAGCCGCAGCCCCAAGCGGAACGGCGTGCCAGGCTGCATCGCATCGGTGTCGGTCACCAGCGTCGCCACGGCCCGCTTGCTACTGACCGGCGCACTTTCCAGCGCGTACGCCGGCACTGCCGCCATCACCATCACGACCGCCAATAGAAGCCGCTTCATGCCCTCTCCGTCCGCCGTCACGTGCGCTCATATGCGCCCGACCCGCCCCCGTTGCCAGCCGAGGGGCTACCCTTCCTGGATTTTTCGTCCTAGCGTCATGCAAAGACGACCAGGATGGGGGGGAACCGCTGATGACCACCAATGGCTTCGGGAGTGACTGTCTGGCTGGCGTACGCGTCCTGGACATGACCCAGTTCGAGGCGGGTCCGTCCTGCACCGAGACCCTGGCCTGGCTGGGCGCCGAGGTGGTGAAAGTGGAAAACCCCAAGGGCGGCGATCCCGGCCGCTCACTGGGCGGCAAGCCAGGCGTGGACGACCCGTACTTCCTGAATTTCAACGCCAACAAGAAGTCCATCACCGTCAACCTGAAGGATCCGCGCGGCCTGCAACTGGTCAAGGACCTCGCCGCCAAAGCCGACGTGCTGGTGGAAAACTTCGCCCCCGGCGCGATCGAGCGGCTGGGCCTCGGCGCCGACGTCATTCGCGCCCTGAACCCGTCGATCATCTACTGCCAGGTCAAGGGCTTCGGCGAAGGCAGCCCGTACGAGAACAACCTCGCCTTCGACATGATCGCC
>JARLIN010000450.1 GCA_031291715.1 Rhodopila sp.
GATCCAATGCCGTGGCAGATGGCCCGGACTATCGCCGGGCCGTGACGAGGCGGGCCATGACGAGGATAGAGAGTCGGCGCCAGCGCGGGTTGGTATCATACCGACCGATATCTGACCGTGCCGATTCACCCCACGATGCACCTGGACGGGACGGGCCCCAAAGGTGAAGAATCCGCGTCACGCTGTCGGCGGGACCGAAAGGACGAAAGATGAAAATCGACACCAAGGATTTTCGCGTACGAGAGAACGATGCTGTCGATGTCGAAAAATGGCCCACGAAGGTGGCGCCCGTTTACACCTCGAAAGCCCACTACCACGAACTCCTGACGGAGCACGTTGCGCAGCTCAGCGCACAGCAGCACCTTCTTTACGCGTCCAATCGATATGCCGTCCTGTTGATCTTCCAGGCGATGGATGCCGCCGGCAAAGACGGCGTCATCAGTCACGTCATGTCGGGGGTCAATCCGCAGGGCTGCCAGGTGTTCAGCTTCAAACATCCCAGCGCCGCCGAGCTGCAGCACGATTTCCTTTGGCGCACCACGCGCGATCTGCCGGAACGCGGGCGGATTGGCATCTTCAACCGCTCCTATTACGAAGAGGTACTCATCACCCGCGTTCATCCGGAGATCCTCCGGAATGAGGCGCTGCCCGATCAGCCGGCCGACGACAAGGCGCTCTGGCACAGCCGGTATCGCTCCATCGTGGACCTGGAGCAGCACCTGCACAGCAACGGCACCCGCATCATCAAGTTCTTCCTGCATCTCTCGAAGGAGGAACAGCGGAAGCGCTTCCTGCAACGCATCGACGAACCGGAAAAGAATTGGAAGTTCAGCCAGGCGGACATCGAGGAGCGGAAATACTGGAAGGATTACATGAACGCTTACGGGAAGTGCCTTGGCGCGACGAGCACAGACGAAGCGCCGTGGTATGTGGTTCCCGCCGACGACAAGGAAAACGCGCGCCTGATCGTGTCCCAGATCATCCTGGAAACGCTCAAGAGCCTGAAGATGGCCTATCCGGAAACGGACGAGGCGCGCCGGCGCGAATTGCAAGCGATCAGGAAGCAGCTCACCGAATAGAGGGCAAGTATCAGTTCGAGGGAGCGCGCGGATGCTCGATGGGCACCTCGTTCAGCGGTGTGACCGTGTTGGTGGGGGACGATGCCGGCATCAAGTTGAACGCGAACCCCAGTGCAACGGCCGCGCAGCAGATGGCCACGAGAACCCGTTTCCGCACATCCAGTTTTCTCGCCGCCGCATTCTCGCTCGGCCGCGCTGTCGCGGCCTGCGATGGAAGCAGCAGGATAAGCCGTGACGCCGTGGCGCGCGCGTCGGAAAGCGCCTGCGGACACAGCGGCATCTCGGAAATGCATTGCGCCAGGCGGTCGATGATCGCGGCTTTCGGCAATTTGGTCCATTTGGCTGCCTCGGCCCAGGGATCTTGCCCAAGGCGCGCCAGCACCGAAAGGATGGTGAGCTCCGAGCCGTTCAACTCGGTGCCGACCTCGGCGAAGAGAAAGTCGTTCAGGCCGGAGTTCTTTAATGCGAAGGCGTCCGAGGCGGACATCCCGATGTTCCAGTTCCAAATCGTCGAGCCCGTGCCCGACTGTTTCATAGATGATGGTCGCCGACGGCCACTACAAGGCGATGGTGGCACGTTGCCGGCCATGGGATGACCGGATACCGTGCGCACCGTTCACAGTTCAGGCAAACAACACGATGACGACCGACCCGAGACTGGAACGTATCGCCGAATTACTGACCCTGAAAGCGGATGGGCAATACGGGCTGGCCGACATCACACAGCGCCAGCACGCGCTGCAAGCCGCCTGGCTGGCCGAGAAACTTGGCTGCGCGGAGCCGCTGATCGTCGCCAGCCTGCTGCATGATATCGGCCATTTGGTGCACGACCTGGGCGACAACCCGGCCGAAGCCGGGGTGGACGACCGGCATGAGGAGCGTGGATACGAATTCCTCACCGCGTGGTTCGGACCCGAGGTGACCGAGCCGGTGCGCCTGCACGTCGCCGCGAAGCGATATCTCTGTGCGACCGAGGCGGATTATTTCTCGAAATTGTCAAAGGATTCAGTGCTGAGCCTGTCGTTGCAGGGCGGCCCGATGTCACCGGCGGAAGTGGCGGCATTCGACGCCCTGCCAGGGTCCGCGGAGGCAGTTCAGCTTCGCCGCTTCGACGAACAGGCCAAGGTCAAGAATCTGGAAACCCCGCCGGTGCAGCACTTCCTGCCCTACGTCGCGCGTTGCCTGATGCCGGCATGAGCTGGTGGACGCATGATATCAGGCGGCGGAAAGGTTAACCCTCTCCCCTCGTCGGGGCCCGGCGACAGTCGGGGCCATGACGAAGATCGAAAGCCGGCGCCAACGCGCGGGAGATTGAGAGTCAGCGCCAACGCCGATTGGTACCAGACGATCGCGCCTTATCCGGCCCCCCGCGCCAGCGTGGCAGCCAGTTCGATCGCGGCGATCAGGCTTGTCGGGTCGGCCACGCCCTTGCCCGCAATATCGAACGCGGTGCCATGATCAGGCGACGTCCGCACGATCGGCAGCCCCAGCGTGACGTTCACCCCGTGGTCCATGTCCAGCGTCTTCAGCGGGATCAGCGCCTGGTCGTGATACATGCAGATTGCGACGTCGTAGCGCGCACGCGCGGCCGCGGTGAACATCGTGTCGGGCGGCCACGGGCCGGAGACGTCGATGCCCTCGGCCCGCAACGTGTCGATCGCCGGCTGCACCAGGGTGGTTTCTTCGGTGCCGAGAGCGCCCTGCTCCCCCGCATGCGGGTTCAGCCCGGCAACTGCCAGCCGCGGTGAGGCGATCCCGAAATCCCGGCGCAACGCCGTCGCGGTGGTGCGGGAGGCCGCGACGATCATCTCTGTGGTCAGCATGGCGATCGAATCGCGCAAGGACGCATGGACCGTCACCGGCACCACCCGCAACATCGGGCTTGCGAGCATCATGATCTGCTGCCCGGTCGCGCCGGTCAGCGCGGCAAGGAACTCGGTGTGGCCGGGATAGGCGAACCCCACCTGATACAGGGCCGCCTTGTTGATCGGATTGGTGACGACGCCGCCGACCTGGCCGCTTAAGGCCAGCTTCGTGGCCTGCTCGATGGACGCGACAACCGCGCGGGCGTTCGCCTGATCCGGCTGCCCCGGCACGGGGATCGCTGCCAGAGGCACGGGCAGCACCGGGAGCGCCGACCGAAACACCTGGGCAGCCGCCCAGGCGTCTGCCACCGGCCGCACCGGAACCGCCAGCCCCATATCCCGCGCCAACCGCTCCAACCGCGCCGGGTCATCCAGCGCGACGAAGACCGGCCCCGTTTCACGCAGCCGCAGCCACGCCCGGAGCGTCAGTTCCCCGCCGATTCCAGCGGGGTCGCCCATCGTCAGCGCGAGCGGTTTCATTCCTCAGATATGCAGTGCTCGGCCCTCGGCCGCCAGGGCCGCTTCCTTCACCACCTCGCTCAGCGTCGGATGGGCATGGCAAATGCGCCCCACATCCTCGGCCGAGGCACCGAATTCGATCGCCGTGGTCAGCTCAGCGATCAGCGTGCCGGCGTCGGGGCCGATGATATGCGCACCGAGCAGCCGATCGGTGGCCTTGTCCGCCAGGATCTTCACGAACCCGTCCGTGTCGCCCATGGCGCGGGCACGGCCGTTGGCGGTGAAGGGGAACTTGCCGACCGTGTAGGCCACGCCAGCGGCCTTCAGCTCTTCCTCGGTCTGACCGACGGAAGCGACTTCGGGCCACGTGTAAACCACGCCGGGAATGGCGCCGTAATTCACATGCCCGGCCTGGCCGGCGAGGATTTCTGCCAGCGCGACACCTTCGTCCTCGGCCTTGTGCGCCAGCATCGCGCCGGCGATCACGTCACCGATGGCATAAATGCCCGGCACATTGGTCGCGTAATGCGCGTCAGTCTTCACCCGCTTCCGCTCGTCCAGCGCGACCCCGACTTCTTCCAGCCCAAGGCCTTCGGTGTAGGGGCGGCGGCCGATCGCGACCAGCACGATATCGACCGTGAGCGTTTCGGCCGCCCCGCCCTTCGCCGGTTCCATCGTCAGCGTGACGCCATCTGCGGCGGTCGAGGCGCCTGTCACTTTCATGCCCAGGCGGAATTTCAGGCCCTGCTTCTGCAGGATGCGCTGGAATGCGGTCGCGACCTCGTTGTCCATGCCCGGCACGATCCGGTCGAGGAATTCGATCACCGTGACCTCGGCCCCCAGCCGGCGCCAGACGCTGCCCAGTTCCAGTCCGATCACGCCGGCGCCGATCACCACCAGATGACCGGGGACTTTCTCCAGTTCCAGGGCACCGGTGGAGGTGACGATCTGCTTCTCGTCCACCGTCACGCCCGGCAGCGGAACGCTATCGCTGCCGGTGGCGATGATGATGTTCTTCGTCGCGTAGCTTGTGCCATCGACGTCCACCGTTCCGGGCGCGGTGATGCGGCCCGTGCCCTTCAGCCAGGTGACCTTGTTCTTGCGGAACAGGAACTCGACGCCCTTGGTGTTGGCAGCGACGACCTCGCCCTTGCGCGCCTGCATCCGGGCCAGGTCGAGCTTCACGCCATCGACCAGCACGCCGTGATCCTTCAGTGCGTGACCCGCCTTGTCGAATTCCTCCGACGATTGCAGCAGCGCCTTGGACGGGATGCAGCCCACGTTCAGGCAGGTGCCACCTAGGGTCGCGCTCTTCTCGACGCAGGCGACCTTCAGGCCGAGTTGCGCGGCACGGATGGCACAGACATAGCCGCCAGGGCCGGAGCCGATGACGATGACATCGAAAGAATCACTCATGGTCGGCCGCTCCTAAGGCGTGGTCGGGACGTAACCGGCTTGCCCGCACTCCCCTTGCCGCCATGCCCCGGCGCAGTCCCGGGCCATGGCGGGGAAAAGGGGGTATACCGTGTGCGAAGCCGTTATGTTCCCATCGATATTACAGGTCCAAAAGCAGGCGGCGGGGGTCTTCGACGCCTTCCTTGACGCGGACCAGGAAGGACACCGCCTCTTTCCCATCGACGATCCGATGGTCGTAGGACAGCGCGAGATACATCATCGGCCGGATTTCGACCTTGCCACCGACGGCCATCGGCCGGTCCTGAATCTTATGCATCCCCAGGATCGCCGATTGCGGCGGGTTCAGGATCGGCGTGGACATCAACGAGCCATAGATGCCGCCATTGGTGATGCTGAACGTCCCGCCGGTCAGTTCATCCAACTTCAGCGCACCGTCACGGGCTCGCTTGCCGAAATCGGAGATCGCGCCCTCAATCCCGGCGAAGCCCAGCTTGTCGGCATCGCGGATCACCGGGACGACCAGGCCGGACGGCCCACCCACGGCGATGCCCATGTGCACGAAGTTCTTGTAAACGACGTCGTCGCCGTCGATCTCGGCGTTGACCGCCGGGAACTCCTTCAGCGCCACGCAGCAGGCGCGGACGAAGATGCTCATGAAGCCCAGGCGGACGCCTTTGTGCTTCTTCTCGAACGCATCACGGTATTCGCTCCGCAGCGCCATGATCGCGCCCATGTCCACCTCGTTGAAGGTGGTCAGCATCGCGGCGTTGTTCTGCGCTTCCTTGAGCCGTAGGGCGATCGTCCGGCGCAGGCGGGTCATCTTGACACGCTGCTCCCGCGGCTCGTCCTGACGCGGCGCCTTGGCGGCGGGCGCCGCGGCCGGCGCGGGGGCGGGCCGGTTGAGGAAGTCCAGCACGTCGCCCTTGGTGATGCGGCCATCCTTGCCGGTGCCGGCACCGATATCGCCCGCGGAAACCTGATGTTCCGCGATTATCTTCGCGGCGGCTGGCAATGGGGCGTGGGCGGGAACGGCGGCGGGCCGGGACACCGGACCGAGCGCACGCGGCGGCGGGTTGACGCCTGCGGCAGGATTAGCCGCGGGACCGGGTGCCGGGGTCGCCGGCTTCGGGGCAGCGGCGGCCCCTGCCGCGTCGACCAGACCCAGCACCGCGCCGACCTCGACCTCGGTGCCTTCCGGCACGACGATCGAGGAGAGCACACCGGCGGATGGCGCGTTGACCTCCACCGTCACCTTGTCGGTTTCAAGTTCGACCAACGGCTCGTCGGCGGCCACTGTCTCGCCTTGCTGCTTGATCCAGCGGGCAACCGTCGCGGTTGTGACGCTTTCGCCCAAAGCGGGCACTACGATTTCAGTCGCCACAGCAGTATGTCTCCAAAGCGCGAAAGTGAAAGGCAGGGGCCGTCTAACCGATCCCAAGCACCGTAGCCACCAGGGTGGCTTGTTGGGCCATATGGGTCTTGGCGAGGCCGGTCGCCGGGCTGGCGGCAGCTTCGCGGCCGATATAGACCGGCCGGCGAACCTTCATGTCCAGGTGGCTCAGCACCTTCTCGATCCGGCGATCGACAAAGGTCCAGGCCCCCATGTTCTCAGGTTCTTCCTGGCACCAGACGACGTCGGCGTTGAGGTAGGGGGCGAGCACGCGGGCCAGGCTGTTTTCCGGGAACGGATACATCTGCTCCAGCCGGATGAGCGCGATGTCCTTGATGTCCTTCGCCCGCCGCTCCTGCAGCAGATCGTAGTATACCTTGCCGGAGCAGATCGCGACGCGACGCACCTGATCGGGCGGGGCGATCTCGTCGATTTCCGGAATCACGTACTGGAACCGCGTGCCTTCGGCCATGTCCTCGAGCGGCGACACCGCCAGCTTGTGCCGCAGCAGCGACTTCGGCTCGAACACGATCAGCGGCTTGCGGAAGTTGCGGTGCAACTGGCGGCGCAGCGCGTGGAAGTAGTTCGCCGGCGTCGTCAGGTTGCAGACATACATGTTGCGTTCGGCACAGAGCTGCAGATAGCGCTCGATGCGCGCCGAGGAGTGCTCTGGCCCCTGCCCCTCGTAGCCATGCGGCAGCAGCAGCACCAGGCCGGACATGCGCAGCCACTTGGTTTCGCCGCTCGCCAGGAACTGGTCGATTATCACCTGC
>JARLIN010000053.1 GCA_031291715.1 Rhodopila sp.
GAACGTCACGTCGTCCGGCAGGCGCACCGGCAACTGGTCGTCCGGCACCGGCACGACGCCGCAGGAATCGCAATGGATGACCGGAATCGGGCAACCCCAATAGCGCTGGCGGGACACACCCCAGTCACGCAGACGCCAGTTGGTCAGCCCCTTACCGACACCCTGCTGCTCCAGCTTTTCAATCGCGGCGCGCTTGGCGGCATCGACGTCCAGCCCATCCAGGAAGCCGGAGTTGAAGATCGTTCCCGGGCCGACATAGGCCTCATTTGCCAGCGAGAAGGTTTTCGGATCGGCGCCAGGCGGCAACACCACCGGCGTCACGTCCAGGCCGTATTTGCGAGCGAACTCGATATCCCGCTGGTCATGGCCGGGGCAGCCGAAGATCGCGCCGGTGCCGTATTCCATCAGCACGAAGTTGGCGATCCAGACCGGATAGGTGGCGCCCTCGATGAACGGGTGCTTCACCCGCAGGCCGGTGTCATAGCCGAGCTTCTCGCCGGTTTCGATCGTGGCTTCCGAGGTCCCACGGCTGCGGCATTCCGCCACGAATTCAGCCGCCTTGGCATCACGTGCGACCACGGCCGCGGCCAGCGGATGCTCCGGCGCGATCGCCAGGAACGACATGCCGAACAGCGTGTCGGGGCGGGTCGTATAGACCTCCACCGTGTCGGAACTGCCGACCAGGCTGAACGCCAGACGCGCGCCCTCGCTGCGGCCGATCCAGTTGGCCTGCATCAGCCGCACCCGCTCCGGCCAGCGGTCCATCTTGTCCAGCGCGTCGAGCAGCTCCTGCGCATACTTGGTGATGCTCAGGAACCACTGGTTGAGTTGCTTCTTCTCCACCGGCGCGCCCGAGCGCCAGCCCTTGCCGTCGATCACCTGCTCATTTGCCAGCACGGTGCCATCGACCGGGTCCCAGTTCACCCAGCTTTCCTTGCGCTCCACCAGGCCGGCGCGGAGGAAGTCCAGGAACAGCTTCTGCTGATGGCGGTAGTATTCCGGCTGGCAGGTGGCGAATTCACGCTCCCATTCCAGCGACAGACCCATGCGCTGGAGTTCGGCGCGCATGTTGGCGATGTTCTCATAGGTCCATTTGGCGGGGTGCACGCCGCGTTCGCGCGCCGCGTTCTCGGCCGGAAGGCCGAATGCGTCCCAGCCCATCGGGTGCATCACCGAATGGCCGCGCGCCCGCTTGTATCGGGCAACAACGTCGCCCAGCGTATAGTTCCGGACATGCCCCATGTGGATCTTGCCGCTGGGATAGGGAAACATCTCCAGCACGTAGTATTTCGGCTTTCCATCCGTCGGCACGTCTTCCACACGGAAGCACGCCCGCTCGGCCCAGGCCTGCTGCCATTTCGGTTCGGCGGCGGCGAAATCGTATCGCGGGCCGGTTTCTGGGGCCGCCGGCTCCTGCCGCGGCGCGGTTACAGTCGTGTCATTCATAGCCGGATGTATCGGGCGCGGCGGGCCGGGTTGCAAGTACGGTTTGGGCGCTTCATTGACCGGCGGAACGCATCATTGCCCCGGCCGTAATCAGAATCGCCGCAACAGCGCCAGCAACGTGGAGCGGATCCCTCGCAATTCCCGCAAATGAGCGGCTGACAGGCCGCGCAACACCGTCTCGGACCGCTCCGTCAACGTCACCAGGATGCGACGCCCGTCCGCTGGATCGGATTGGCGCCGCACCAGGCCGGCCTCTGCCAGCCGATCCACCAGTTCAACCGCCGAGTTGTGCTGGATGAGCAGATGTTCTGCGATCTGACTGATAGCGAGTCCGTTCGGTGCCGAAGGTGTGCCCTTGATCGCCAACAGTGCCTGATGCTGACGCGGGGTCAGTCCGGAGGCCTTCGCTTCCATTTCGCTGAACGCGGCGAATCGCCGCATCGCATGCCGGAAGGCCGCCAGCGCCTCGTAATCCTGATCACTGATCAGATCATCCGACATGACATACCTTCTCTCGGCCCTTCTCACGGCCGATCAGCCGTATATATGTCGTATCACGATATATGTGGAGCGGCGTATGAAGACCGAGGCACTGGGCGATTTCACACTGGACAGGAGGGTGCTGCTGCTTGCCGCGATGGCGCTGGTGGTGGGCACCGGCGGTGTCGCCGCCGCCTGGGTCCTGCTGCGCTTGATCACGCTTTGCACCAACGTCGCCTATTTCCATGACCTGTCCCTCGCGCCGCACGATCTCGCGGATGCGAAGCTTGGGCCCGCATCGATCCTGATCCCCGTCATCGGTGCGGTCATCATCGGCCTGATGGCGCGCTACGGGTCGGAAAAAATTCGCGGCCACGGCATCCCTGAAGCACTTGAGGCGATTCTGATCGGCCGCAGCCGCATTGGGCTGAAGGTCGCGATGCTGAAACCGCTGTCCTCGGCGATCTCTATCGGCACCGGCGGCCCGTTCGGCGCCGAGGGCCCGATCATCATGACCGGCGGCGCCATCGGCTCCCTGTTCGCCCAGCTTTTCCATATAACGGCGGCGGAGCGCAAAGTGCTGCTCGTCGCCGGCGCGGCGGCGGGCATGACCGCGGTCTTCGGCACCCCGATCGCGGCCGTCCTGTTGGCTGTCGAGTTGCTGCTGTTCGAGTGGAAGCCGCGCAGCTTCATCCCAGTGGTGGTCGCCTGCGTCACCGCGGCGATCGAACGAGGCGGAATCCTGCCTGCTGTTCCGCTGTTCCCCCATGCCGGTACCACCCCGATGCTGCCGGAATTCGTCGCCGCCTGGCTGGCGATCGGTGTCCTGTGCGGCCTGGGTTCCGGCATCCTGACCGCGATGGTTTATGGCACCGAGGACGCGTTCGCACATGTTCGCCTGCATTGGATGTGGTGGCCAGCCATCGGTGGAATCGTTGTCGGTATCGGTGGCCTGATTGATCCGGCGGCCCTGGGTGTCGGCTATACCAATATCGCCCACCTACTGGACGGGCATATGGCGATTCAGGCCGTGCTGTTGCTGCTGGTGGTCAAGGCGGTGATATGGGCCGTGGCGCTCGGCTCCGGCACTTCCGGCGGCGTGCTGGCGCCCCTGCTGATCCTGGGGGGTGCCCTGGGCGCACTGGCCAGCCACATCCTGCCGGACGCCGGTCCCGGCTTCTGGGCACTACTCGGTATGGCCGCGATGATGGGCGGCACGATGCGCGCACCGCTGACCGCATCGCTTTTCGCGGTGGAACTGACCGGCGACTTCGCCGCCATCGTCCCGTTGTTCGCCGCCTGCTCGACCAGCTACGCAGTCACCGCGCTACTGCTGAAGCGATCCATCCTGACCGAGAAACTCGCTCGGCGCGGTCATCACATCGTGCGCGAATACCACGCCGATCCGTTCGCGTTGACGGCGGTGCGGGAGGTCATGGCGACGCCGGTCGATACTCTGCCGACCGATATGCTGGTCGCTGAGACACTCGCCTTCTTCACCGCGGCCGGACCGCACCATAAATCCTACCCTGTGATCGACTCAGACCGCCGCGTGGTTGGGATGGTTTCACGCGCCGACGCGCTGGAATGGATGCGAGAGCCACCCGAAGGCACCCTCGGCGACACGGTTGGTGACCCGAATCTGGTCATCGCGTATCCAGACGAGCCGGTCGGAGACGTCGCCGATCGGATGGTGTCTGCCGAGACGGGCCGCGTGCCGGTCATCTCTCGTGACGAACGCCGCCTCGTCGGACTGCTGGCGCGCAAAGACCTGCTGCGTGTTCGGCAGCGCGTCGCGGCCGAGGAGCAGCAGAGGGAAAGTGTTTGGCGTCCTCGGCTCATGCGGGCGTGAGCACGGTTTCGTCTTTTGTGTCATCGCCGGCCTTGGCCGTTACGACACAGGTGGAAAGGGGAGGCCATGCGTCCGCGCAGAGTGACAGCGGCACACGGCCTGACCCGCCTATCGCAGCGCCTCCCACACCTTCACCGGCGTCAACGGCATCTGAATCTCAGCCGCCCGGTCAGCGTGGCCCGCGCGGGCCAGGGCATCGGCCACAGCGTTGACGACCGCCGGGGTGGCGCCGATCGTGCCCAGTTCGCCGACGCCTTTGACGCCCAACGGATTGTTGCGGCACGGGGTGGATTGATCGAGCACGTGGACGAAATCGCGGATGATGTCGGCGCGCGGCATGAAGTAGTCCATCATGCTGGCGGTCATCACCTGGCCCGACTCCCGCTCGTACAGCATGTGCTCGCCCAGCGCCTGGCCGATCCCCTGGACGGCGCCGCCGTCGAGCTGGCCGCGCACGATCATCGGGTTCACCACGCGTCCGACATCATTGGCCGAAACATAGGAGACGATTTCGACGGCCCCGGTGTCCGGATCAACCTCGACCTCGGTGATATGGCACCCGTTGGGCCAGCTTGGTCCGTTCACCTTGCTTGTCGCATCCACATAGATACGACGCTCGGGCTGGCGTTCGGCCAGTTCGAACAGGCCGATGGCACGGTCGGTGCCGGCGATCCGGAAGACCCCTTCAGCGTACTCAATGTCCGCGGCGGCTGCTTCCAACACTTCGGCCGCGAGGTCCCGGCCGTTCGCGACCGCCGTCTCCGACGCGTGATGGATCGCCGAGCCGGCGGTGAACAGCGACCGCGAGCCGGCGCTGCCGAAGCCGGAGCCGCGATCCGTGTCGCCCTGCACGATGCGTATCCGCTCGATCTCCACGCCGAAGACATCGACGACCAGCTGCGCATAGGAGGTCGCGATCCCCTGCCCCATCGGCATCGTCGAGGCATAGACCTCGATCTCCCCATCACCGGAGACCGAGACCGTAACGCGCTCCTCGAACACATTGCCGCCGGTCCATTCGAGGAAAGAGGCGAGGCCGCGCCCGCGAAGCTTCCCCCTCGCCCGCGATTCGGCCTCCCGGCTGGCGAAATCATCCCATTTGGCGCGTGTCAGCGCCTGATCGATGATCGAGCCGAACTTTCCGCTGTCATACACCTGCCCCATCGCGTTGGTGTACGGCATCTGTTCGGGCTGGATCAGGTTGCGGCGCCTGATCTCGGCGGGGTCCAGGCCGAGTTTTCGTGCCGCCACGTCGAACAGGCGCTCGATGATATAGATCGCTTCGGGCCGGCCGGCGCCGCGATAGGCGGCGGTTGGCGCGGTATTGGTCAGCACCGCCTGCAGATCGAAGTCGATGGTGCGGATGTCGTAGATGCTGGTCGAAACCCACGGGCCGATCATCAGCTGAATGATGATGCCCGTGGTGCCGCCATAGGCGCCGACATTGGCGAAGGAGCGGATGCGATAGGCCAGTACCTTGCCATCCGCATCCAGCGCGAGCTCGGCGTGGGTTTCCACGTCGCGTCCATGCGTCGCCGACAGGAACTCCTCGATTCGCGCCGGCGTCCATTTCACCGGGCGACCCGTTTGGCGCGCGGCGTAGGCAACCACGATATCCTCGGGGTAGAGGCCGGTTTTCATGCCGAATCCGCCGCCGACATCGCCAACGACGACGCGGATCTTCTCTGTCGGCAGGCCGAGCACCTCGCACAGCGTGTCGCGCGCGCCCGAGGGCATCTGGCTGGACAGACGCAATGTCAGACGGTCGCTTTCCGCGTCGTAGCTGGCGAGCGCGGTGCGCGGCTCCATCGAAGCCGGCACGAGCCGCTGGTTCACCAGATCGAGTGTCACGACATGGGCAGCCTTGGCAAAGGCGGCATCGGACGCGGCGGCATCGCCGTGTTTCATCTGCGCGGCGATGTTGCCGGTCGCCGCCGGCCAGACCAGCGGCGCCCCCTCGGCGGTCGCCTGGGTCAATTCCGTGACGACGGGACGTTCGTCGTACTCGACCATGACGGCTTCGAGGGCATCCTTCGCCTGTTCGGCGGTCTCGGCGACCAGCGCGACAACCGCCTCACCGACGAAGCGGACGACTTCGTGCGCGAGTGCGGGACGCAGCGGCGTGGCACCCGGGGAACCATCCGGGCGTTGGAAGATCGGCGCGACCGGCAGCGGCCGCACCCCGGCCGCGACCAGATCCGCCCCGGTCAGGATCGCGATCACCCCCGGCATCGCCAGCGCCGCGGCGGTATCGATCGAGACGATCCGCGCGTGTGCGTGCGGCGATCGCAGAAAGGACAGATATGTCTGTCGGGGGAGCGAAAAATCGTCAGTGAAGCGGCCGGCGCCAGCCAGCAGGCCCGCGTCTTCGATCCGCCGCACTTCGCGGCCACTGCCGAAACGCCCGATCGTCGATTGGTCGGTCATTCAATCTCTCTGATTTGTGGCTTGAGGGATATGCGTCCGCCCCGATTGCGGCCAGGGACCGGCCGCCCTTTGTCATCGCGAGCGTGGCGTTCGCGAGGACGGCTTCGCTCAACCGTTTCCGACGGCCGCGATACGGCTCTAAACGCGCTGGCCGCCGTCGATATGGACCTCCGAGCCGGTGATATACAGGGCCTGGTTCGAACACAGGAAGTACAACAGGTCCGCGACCTCGTTCGGCTTGCCCAGCCGCCGCATCGGGATTTCGCGCTGGACGATCTCCTCGGTCCCGGGCGACAGGATCGCGGTGTCGATCTCCCCTGGAGAAACCGCGTTCACCCGAACGCCATACCGCCCCAGGTCGTTCGCCATTTCCCGCGTCAGCGCCGCCAACCCTGCCTTGGAGGTCGCATAGGCGGCGCTGGCGAACGGATGCACCCGCGAACCGACGATCGAGGTCATGTTGACGATGCTTCCCTTCGACTCGATCAGGTAGTCGCTCAGACCCTGCGCCAGCAGGATGGCCGAGAAGAAGTTGACGTTGAAGATATGCAGCCAGTCCTTGTACGCCATCTCCAGGCTGGTGATCTTGCTCCCGTCGGGGTGCTTGGGGGAGATTGCGGCGTTGTTGATCAGCGCATCCAGCCGGCCGCCGGCGATTCGCTTAATCTCCGGCAGCGCATCCCGCACCACATCGACGTCCGAAAGATCGATCTGGATATGGTTGCGCTCCCCGCCCGGCCAGGGGCAGCGCGGATCGAACGCCTGGCGGGAGATCGTCAGCACCCGCCATCCCTCGCTGCTGAAGCGCTTGACGGTGGCGTGACCGATGCCGCGGCTGGCACCGGTCAGCAGCAGAACAGGTTGCTGGGTAATGGACATGATCCGGATCCTTCGCGCTGCGTTAAAGGGCTTCGGGGCGGAAAGACGAGCGAGGCGCGCGCGCCATCCGCATTATCCTTGCCCCATTTGTCAATCCTGTCAGACGATGATGGGCCGCCATGATTGGGATGATCTTGTATGCCATCTGAGTTCCCCGTACCCACCCTCGATCACGTCGTCGTCAATGCCCGCGACCGCATCGATGAGGCCGCCGATACCTTTCGGCGCCTGGGCTTCACCCTGACGCCGCGTGGATACCACACGCTAGGGTCGATGAACCATCTGGCGATGTTCGGCACCGATTACCTGGAGTTAATAGCCGCCAAGCCCGGCGACGACAGCCGCCCGGAGATCATGGGCGCGCCGTTCGGCCTGGATGGCCTGGTGTTCGGCACCGAGGACGCGGCCGCGACCTATGAGGCACTGCGGCGGAACGAAGTCCCGATCGAACCGCCGCAACAATTCTCCCGCCCCGTGAAGATCGGCGGCGAGATGCGCGACGCCGTGTTCCGTACCACGCGGCTGCCCCGCTCGGCCTCGTCGCCCGGACGGTTGTATTTCTGCCAGCATCTGACCCGCGACCTGGTCTGGCGCGACGAATGGCGTCATCACGCCAATGGTGCCGTCGGCATCGCCCGCGCCGTGATCGCGGCCGAGGAACCGGAAATCCTTGGCGGCCTGTTCGCCCATATGTTTGGCCAACATGCGGTTCGCGCCACCGACGACGGCTGTTCGCTGATACTGGGGCTGTCCCGCTTCGACGTGGTGAACCCGGCCGCGCTGTGGGAAATGTTCGGCGGGGCCGCCCCGGACAGCCGCGGCCGGCGCGACTACATGGCGGCGCTGACGTTGCGCACGCTGTCGCTGGACGCGGCGGAAACCGCGCTGGAAGCCGGTGGGGTGCGCGGCGTGGACCGCATCGGCACGAGCCTGCTGGTGCCTGCGACCGAGGCGTTTGGGGTGACGCTGGAGTTCAGCGTGTGAGCGTATCCCAGCGGCCCGACGTATCGACTCTTCAGTCGAATGACGGGCCGCTGGTATTAGGCCGGTCAGTCACGCCGTCATAGACAGGCGGTCGAGTGCAATGGTCGGTGCGGCTGCCGTTGTTTCCTCGGTGGTCACCTTCGCCCCTGAGCCGACAAGCAGCGATTTGATAATCGTTCTCTTTCTGCAGCCAAGCCCCCAGATCCCGCAGGAACAGGGCCAAAAGTTCACTCTCACGACGTAGTCTGATGCTCTTCGCCGCGAGCGACGATCGAGCGCCCAATCAGTGCCAGTGGTGTGGAGCGCGCGGGTGCGCCCCACACCAAACGGCTGCTCAGTGTGTGGCTTGACCGGGTGTCGGCCGAGCATCGTGATGCCTGGCATCGCGTGCCGCCAAATGGCCGAACAGCCCAGCGAAGTCCTGCGACCCGCGCAGCGCGATATCGGACAGGGTCAATATCCCGGTCATACGCTTCTGCCGGTTGAGCACCGGAATATGGTGGATCTCCTTGGTGTCCATCCGCTGGAGGACAGCGTCCACGGCTTCGTCCTCGAAGCACCACGTAACACCCTTTGTCATCGCCTCACTTGCCTTCGCCCGACCCGGATCGAGCCCGGCGGCGACGCCTCGACAGACGATGTCGCGATCGGTGAGCATACCGACCAGGCGATCATTGTCGCCCACCGGCAGGCACCCAATACCCTCGTCCCGCATTTTGGCCGCCGCTTCCGCGAGCAAGGTGTCAGGGCTTATCCATTCCGCATGAGGAGTCATAACTTCGCGAATCAGCATGGCAGTCTCCCAAGGTCTGGCCGCGGGGTTCTGCTGGTCGCAACACGCCAGAGGCGGCCTGGCCGCCTGTTTCCTGCACGTTGTCACGGTTTCGGCCGCTGCGTGCTGTAGCGTGTGCCTTCTGGCATCACCCGACCGCGGCATCGCTACCTAGCAGAGTGCGGCGCGGTGGAGATTTCACCTTCCGGAGAGCAGGGCAGCGATCGCCATTCATCCCACGCGGCGGGCGCGCCCGTTCGGCGGACTGTGTCGACCCCGCACCCACCACCGGTGCCAGGGGTGAGCACCCAGATCACGCGTTGGTGATTCCACCGTCGATCGTGATGGTCTGCCCGGTGATGTAGGACGCATCCGGCGAGCACAGAAAGCGTATCACCGAAGCAATCTCCGATGGCTTGCCGAAGCGCTTCAGCGGGATCTCCTGCCGGTAGGCGTCGCCCCGCTCGGCGATGATCGAGTCCGTCATTTTCGTCTCGATCACCCCCGGCGCGATGGCATTCACCAATACGTCCGGCGCCAGCTTCCGCGACAGGGCGCGCGTCAGCCCGACAATGCCGCCCTTCGCCGCCGCATAGGGCACCCGATCCGGGCTTCCTCGCCGATATGCCACCGAGCTGGTCAGCACGATCCGCGCCGGCTCCCGCCGGTCGAACCGCGTCGAGAATGCCACCGCCATGTCGTACGCATTCGTCAGGTTGGCCGCGATCGCCCGGTTCCACACGCCATGATCGTCGGGATTCAGCTCATCCCGCTCAAACAGCCCGGCCAGATGCACCAGCGCATAGACCGGCGCCCCGGCTGCCTCGATCACCCGCGCGCATTCCGCTGGGGTATCCAGCGCCGAGGCGATCGTGCCCAGACGCACCCGGCCCAGCACCTCCTGTGCCCGAGCCAACGCGGCTTCATCGAGGTCGGCCATGATGACGTGGCCGCCCTGGTCCATGAAGGCGCGCACAGTCTCGATGCCGATGCCGCCCGCACCGCCGGTGACGACGATGCGCTTGCCGGTGAATACAGACGTCATCTCAGGCGACCAGTGCAGGATAATCGAGCGTCGCCATGACCTGCGCCCGACGCATGTAGCGCGGTTCGTCCGGCATGTAGTCGGCGACAGCGTTGTGGACGGTGCCGATGTTGTCCCACATCAGCACGTCGCCGACGGCCCAGTGATGCGCGTACAGAAAATCCGCCCGTTCCTGATGGCGGAAAAGATAATCCAGGATCGTATCGCCCTCGTGCCGATCCATCTCGTCGATCCACATCGTGTAGCCGGGGTTGGCGTACAGCACCTTGCGGCCGGTGAGTGGATGGATGCGTACCAGTGGCTGCGACACCGGCGGTTTCTTGCGCTTCTGCTCTTCCGTCAACGGCCCTCGACGAGAGCCTGGCCGCTGCCGCATCACCTCCCAGAATTTCTCGAAATCATGGGTCGCGGTTCTGCCTTCCAGTTTGTGTTTCAGTTCGTCGGGCAGTTCGTCATATGCCGCATGCATGTTGCGGAACTGCGTTTCGCCCACCGATTTCCCGTTCCGCATCGGCACCGCCTGGGCATGCAACACGTTCGCCAGCGCGATGTCCTTGCTGTAGGACATATCGGTGTGCCACCCCTGGCCGGCATCGTTCAGCCCAACCGGCTTCCCGTCCGGGCGAATCTGGTTGGACAGGATCATGACCTCCGGAAAATCCGGCTCATGGAACAGGTTGGCGACGTTCACCTCCAGGTCGCCGAACCGCCGGGCGAAGGCGGCGAAGGCCGGCGTGTCGAACGTCTGGTTCGGAAAGCACAGCACGCCGTACTGCCCCAGCGCCCGCAGCACGGTGCGAAACTCGCTGGCGGACAACGGGTTTGCCAGATCGACGTTGACCACACGTGCGCCGAGTGTTTGACCGCTTGGAATAATGTCCATGATCGTCCCTCCTTTGTCGCCGTTATGCAGCCGGACCGGCCAACTGCACAACGGCCGCCACGACATCGCCAGGGTTCTCCCGAGACAGGAAATGCCCGGCGCGCGGGATCAGCCGCCGCTCCATCCCACCGGTGAAAAGCCGGTCACGCGGAATCGAACTGGCCGGCGAGCCGACACCATCGTCCTCCCCATGCAGGACGATTGCCGGAACCCCGATCGCAGGCTGTCCCGCGAGACGCGCTTCCAGATCGTCATAGGCCGGGTCGCCCGGTGCATTGCCGTATCGGTGCCGATAGGACTGGATCGTCACGTCCACGAAGTCGGGATTATCGAAACTGTGTGCCGTCGCCTGGAACGTCGCGTCATCGAACGCCCAGTTCGGCGACCATAGCCGCCACAGCAGCCGCGCGATCTCCGCGCGGTTCGCCGTCAGTCCGGCGCGCCCCCGGCCGGTATGAAAATACCACTGATACCAGTACCGGAATTCCTGCTCCGCCGAACCAGGACGAGTGGCGGCGGCGATGTCCTGAATCCCATAGCCGGTGATGGCGACAAGGCCGGACACCCTTTCCGGCCACAGCGCCGAGGCGACACAGGCCGCCCGTCCGCCCCAGTCGTACCCTACCAGGGTCGCGCGCGGGATCGACAACGCGTCCATGAAGTCTCGCAGATCGGCCCCCAACGCCGCCTGCTGGCCGCTGCGCGGCGTCGCCGCATCCAGGAACCGCGTCGGCCCGAACCCACGCAACCACGGCACCAGCACCCGGTAGCCCGCGGCGGCCAAAGGCAGCGCGACCCCGTCGTAGTCGTGCACATCCGAGGGCCAGCCATGCAGCAGGATGAGGGCCGGTCCGTCCGCCGGACCGGCTTCCAGATAGCCGATCTCCAGAACCGGCGTACGGACCGTCTTCATCCTCAATACGCCAGGAACCCGCCATCGACCGGCAATGTCACACCGGTGACGTAGCCTGCCAGATCGGACGCCAGGAACACCGCCGGCCCCGCGATATCGGCTGGCTCACCCAGCCGCCCCAAGGGGATGCGCTGCGCGAAATTCGCCATGTAGTCGGGGTTTTGGCGCGCCGCGGCGTTCAGCGGCGTGGCGATCATGCCGGGACCGATGGCGTTGACCCGGACACCTTGCGGCGACAACTCGATCGCCAGCGCCTTGGTCAGCGCCCGCACCCCGCCCTTCGACGTCGTGTAGGCCGCCGAATTCGGCAGCGCCACGAACGACTGGATCGAGCCGATGTTGATCACGGACCCCTTCGTTGCCTTCAACTGGTCCAGGAACGCGGTGACCATGTTGTAGGGTCCATCCAGGTTGACGGCCATCGTCGCGTCCCAGTCGGCACGCGCGCTGTCGGACTCTAGCTTTCCGCGCCGAATAATGCCGGCGTTGTTCACCAGGATCGAGATGGGGCCGACTTTTTTCGCCAGCGCATCGCAGGCGGCTCTATCCGACACGTCGAGCGCGAAATGCGCCGTACCGCCGCCGATCGAGGCCGCGACCCGTGCCGCGCCCTCGGTATTAACGTCCGCGACGATCACGCGGGCACCATTATCGGCCATGGCGCGCGCGATGCCCTCACCGATCCCGGACCCGCCACCGGTGATCAGCGCGAGCTTGCCGTCGAGCAACCCGGCCATCTCAGCGCACCAGGTTGTTGGTGACGGCGCCGCCCGTGGCGGTCCGCCCGCCATCGACGACGTATTGCGCGCCGGTGATGTTCGATGCGAGGTCGGAGGAGAGGAAGATCACCAGATTGGCGACTTCCTCGGCCGTGCCATAGCGGCCGATCGGGATATTAGACTGATAGCGGCTGCCGACACTGTTCGGATCGTCTGGATTCAGCATCGCTTCCAGCGAGTGGATCATCCGCGTGTCGATCGGTCCCGGGCACACGCAGTTCACCCGCACACCGGCCCGCGCCACTTCGCCCGCCGCGGTCTTGGTCAGGCCGATCACCGCGTGCTTGGACGCGACATAGGCGGGCATGCCCGGCGAAGCGACCAATCCGGCGACCGAGGCCGTGTTCACCACCGCACCGCGACCCTGCCTGATCATCACCGGCAGGACATGGCGCAGCCCGAGGAACACGCCTTTGACGTTCACCGCCATGACGCGATCGAACATATCCTCATCGTATTGGTGGGTTGGCGCGACCGCGCCCTCGATGCCGGCGTTGTTGTAGAAGCAGTCGATCGAACCATACTGCTCCAGTGCCAGCTTCACATAGTTCTGAACGTCGGCGGACTGGGTGACGTCGGCGGCGACGAAGAACGCCTCCCCGCCCTGCTGGCGGAGGATGCCGGCGGTGGCTTCACCCGCGGCCTGGTCGCGGTCCACAATAACCACCTTGGCGCCGCGGCTGGCGAAACCCAGTGCGGCGGCGCGGCCGATACCGTTACCCGCCCCGGTGATCAGGGCGACTTTTCCATGGAAGTTCATCGTTTCCTCGCTTGCTTGTTGGCGTTGCGAGGAAGGCTAGACCATTCGCGCACGGACGGGAATTCCCGGACCATCCGTCCTCGGGATAGAATTAGGAAGCGCGGTGCCTCCATCGGGCTTCGACGGCAATCACGACCCGGAGTTCTGCTCTTCTCTTGTCTTCTAATGGCTACCAGGGTTCTGAGCGGCCTATGCTTTCCGGCGGGAGGCGAGGTAACGTTATTCCTTGGATCAGATTTGACGCCCAGGTGCACGAGCACTGACGGGCTTCTTTCAGCCCGACCCAAGATAATATCATTCCAGATAAATTTCGTCACTTCGACAATGTCGCCAGGACCGTTCTTTTTTCGACGGCTTTTTTTGTGTTGGCGCAAGGTCATGGGACAGTATCGAGTTCTCCCCAGGCAGGGCGTCACCTCGGCTCTTGGCAGTATTTTTGTAGATTGCCGCAACGAATTTCCTCGGCCCGCCGGCAACACTCACTTATGCTCGACCCTAATCATTTTTCATAGTCAGAAAGCCCAACCGATGTGCTACGACTTACCGGTCCGGTCTTCAGACGATGCGACTTAGATGCCCCAATGGAACGGGGGTCGCTAAATGTGACCAAGTGATCTGAACACCCGACACCGGGGCGGTGCATCTGTCGTGTATTTCTTCAATGAATGGAGAGAAACATGGCCCAGTCTCCAGAGCAACCGCGCGAACGCGGAAGCGACTTCATCTCCAAACTTGTCAAGGATCCAAAGAACCCTCCACAAACGCAGCAGGTCGTCGGCTATCTCGGCGCCGCCGGCGAAGCAGGGCGGACGCGGATCTACCTCGATACGACCTTACAAAACTACGTGGAGGTGCCAGAGGAAAAGGTTCTCCACGTCGAAGCGATGGGAGAACGATCGCTCGGTCTGTCGATAATCTGGCTTTCCGCCGACGCGCAGATATTCACCCCGGCGCCGCCGCAAATGGATGCACGTAGCTATTTCGGCGGGGCAATCTATCAGGATTATCTCGGCCAGGGTGCGGCCGTCGCGGGTGAAGCCGCATTGCCAGCGACCTATGCGATCTATTGCCGACCGACCATGCACGTGCCGTGTCCGACATATGTCGATTACTGTACACTTATTGGTCGTTGCACGGCATACCCTGGGTGCCAAGGCCACTACACCGCATTCCCAGGGTGCCACGTTGCATTCGATCGGCCGGGAGTGACCCCGGAGTTCAGCATCCCGACGCACTCGGAACTCACCTGCCCCACCTATATCGCGCCTTGCACAAGGGTCGCGCCGCTCTGTATCTATCGCCCGTCGGTGTTGGAACCATGCCGCGGCGGCGGCGGTCTTCCGTTTGCCCAGCAGATGGCAGCCGGAGCAGCTCAACAACTCTACCCCGTGCAGACGCATACGGTGCCTTGCCCCAGCGCATTGTGCACGAGAGCGCTACCATACTGCACCTTCCGCTGGCCGACGACAGAACCTTTCTTCTGCCCGTCGGTGGCCTCACCATGCGTCACACGGGCCCCGCTTGACTGCACTTTATCACCGCTCTGCCACCCTCCTGCTTCGCTACCGGTCTATTGCTATGGCCAACCCGGCGGCGTTGGACCTATCGGAGACCCTTTGGCGGGCGGAATGGCGGCACAGGCGCTACATCCGAGCTTCGCAATGTGTTCGCACGCTGTCTGCCCGACGAGAGTTGGGCCGGAATGTCCGATGCAAACCGTCCAGCCCGCATGCGTGACCAGGCTCCCTGGCTGCGGTGGCGAGGGTAACCCCTTGGCCGGTGCCGCGGTGCCCGGCTTTTACGGGTCGTTCGCGGTGCACTGCGCTCAAACGGTTCACCGCGGCTGCGGCCCAGCCGCCATGTACGATCCGTATGCGGGATATTATGGGGCCTGAGCGGACACCGAGGCCGGTTCCAGGGGATTTTCCCGGGCCTCGCGGCTCTCGGCGTTCCAAGCGGATGTCGGCGCCTCGTCCGGCAATTGGGCGACGATGCCCGTTGCCAGAAGAGGCTGCCGTCCGTTTTGATCGGAACGATCGATGCCGCTGACCGAAGCAGGCCTGGTGCGCTA
>JARLIN010000451.1 GCA_031291715.1 Rhodopila sp.
CGCGATCATCTGGGCATCCCGATCCATGTCGAGCCGAAATTCTTCCCGTCGAACGAACTCCCCGCCGCGTGCTGCGTGATTGCGCTGCGGGAGACGGTGGGCGACCAGCCGGCGATCAAGCTGGCGCACCGGGTGCTGAAGGCGCTGTGGCAGGAGGAGAAGAACCCCGGCGATCCGGCCACTTTGGCCGCGTTGATAACGGACGTTGGCCTGGACGCCGATCAGGTGATGAAGCTCGGCGCCGAACCGCGCTGGGCCGAACGGCAGATGGCCGACACACAAGCAGCCGTGGATCGCGGCGTGTTCGGCGCTCCAGCTTACGTGATCGGCAACGAAATCTTCTGGGGACAGGACAGGCTGGGGTTCGTCGAACGCCGCCTGGCGCGCGGCTGATGCGCGTCTACACCATTCTGCCGCAGCGGCACTGGCGCGAGGTCGCCCCGGCCGCCATGGCCGCCGAGGCCGCTGGCTTCGACGCCCTGATGACCGTGGAGCTTGGGCACGATCCGCTCACGCCGCTCGCCTTGGCGGGGCTGGCGACGGAAAAGGTTGAGCTGACGCCGTCGGTGGTGGTCGCGTTCCCGCGCAGCCCGACCGCGCTGGCGCAGCAGGCGTGGGATATTCACGCCAACTCCGGCGGTCGTTTCGTCCTCGGTCTGGGCAGCCAGGTAAAGGGCCATAATGAACGCCGGTTCGGCATTCCCTGGACCGCGCCCGCGCCACGCATGCGTGACTATGTGCAGGCGCTGCGGGCGGTGTGGCAGGCGTGGGAGACGCGGGGCCGTCTGAATTTCGACAGCCCGCACTACAAGCTGTCGCTGATGACGCCGGATTTCTCGCCGGAGCCGACCGGGCTGCCGATGGTCCCCGTGACCGTCGCGGCGGTGGGTGAGGCGATGCTGCGCGTGGCTGGTCAGGTGGGAGACGGCGTGCGCCTGCATCCGCTGTGTTCGCGCGCCTATCTCGAACAGGTCTGCATGCCGCAGATGATGGAGGGCATGCGCCGCAGCGGGCGGTCCCGGTTGAATTTCGACGTGCATGGCAGCGGTTTCGTCTGCACCGGTCCCGACGAGGCAACCGTTGCCGCCGAAATGGAAAAGGCACGCAGGCGGATCGGTTTCTATGGTTCCACGCGGACCTATTTGCCCATCCTGGCGTTGCATGGGCTGGAAGAACTGAGCGCGAAACTGCACCGGATGTCGGTCGAAGGGCAGTGGGACAAGATGGGGGCCGAGATATCCGACGATACCGTGCGCATCTTCGCTGCCTGCGGCACCTATGACACGTTGGCTGGCGCGGTCGAGCAGCGTTTCGGCGGCGTAGCCGATTCCGTCGATATTCATTTCCCGGCGGGCATCGCGCCCGGCTTGGCGAAGGAGCTGGTGGCGGACATCCGCCGCATTCCGCACACGTTCGCCGGCTTCAACACGAACTGGTAGGAAAACGACCATGGCGACGCCGATGTTCCGTTTCGACCCCGTCGACCTCCCGCCCGAGGCGCTGGCGATGCGGGCGGAGGTGCGGGAATTCATCAAGGAGCATCAGCATCTGATGGGATTCTCCCGCGGGGAGTTCAACCGCGACTTCAGCCGGGCCATGGGCAAGCGCGGCTGGATCGGCATGACGTGGCCGAAACAATATGGCGGGCATGAACGCAGCGCGTTCGAGCGTTACGTCGTCATCGAGGAGATGCTGGCGGCGGGCGCTCCATTGTCCGCGCATTACACCGGCGACCGCCAGAGTGGCCCGAACATCCTGCGCTTCGGCACCGAGGAGCAGAAGCAGTTCTTCTGCCCGAAGATCGCAGCCGGCGAGCTGACCTTCTGCATTGGCATGAGCGAGCCGAACTCCGGCTCGGATCTGGCCGGCACGCGCACGCGGGCGGTGAAAGTCGATGGCGGGTACAAGATCAACGGCAGCAAGCTGTGGACGTCGAATGCGCATCGCGCCGACTATGCGATCCTGTTCTGCAAGATGGCCGGCGACGGGAAAGAGGAACCGGATCGGCATGCGGGGGCGACACAGTTCCTGCTGGATCTGAAATTGCCCGGCATCGAAATCAGGCCGGTGCTGAACCTGCTTGGCGAGCATCATTTCAACGAGATATTCCTCACCGATGTCCTCGTGCCGGACAACCGCCTGTTGGGTAAGGAAGGCAATGGCTGGAACCAGGTGACCAGCGAACTGGCGTTCGAGCGCAGCGCGCCCGATCGGTTCCTGGTGCTGTTTCAGATGCTGCGTGAAATGGTCCGCATGGCCGGCCTGGACCCGGATCGCGCGACGGCGGCGGCGCTGGGGAAACTGATCGCGCAACTGGCGACGCTGCGCAGCATGTCACTGTCGATCGCCGGGATGCTGCACGAAGGATTGCAACCCAATAACGAGTCCGCCGTCGTGAAGGACCTGGGCACGCGCTATGAGCAGGATATCCCTGTCGTCGCACGCCAGTTGTTTCCAGTAGAACCGGAGTTGGAGGCGGTCGAGACATACGTGTCCATGATCGCTCGCAGCACGATGAACGCGCCGCGCTTTTCCATCCAGGGCGGCACGCGGGAAATCCTGCGCGGGATCATCGCCCGCGGCCTTGGCCTGCGCTGAAGGGGAACGCCGATATGGCCATTCGTGACGAAACCCGGATGCTGCTGGAAAGCATGACCCGGCTGTTCGAGGACAAATCCACCAAGCAGGTGATCGACCGCGCTGAAACCGGCGTGTTCGCGGACGAGCTATGGCAGACGGTGGCCGAAACCGGTGTGCCGCTGGCCGCGCTGCCGGAATCCGCTGGCGGTGCGGATGCCGAGTGGTCTGACCTGTTTGCCGTGCTGCGGGTGGCGGGGCGGTATTCGGTGCCGCTGCCGTTGGCCGAAACGATGCTGGCCGGCTGGGTTGCCGCGAATGCCGGCCTGGAGCTTTCCGATGGTCCCATGACGGTCGGCCCAGTACGTGGCGCCGATCGGCTGAGTGTCACGCGCGATGGCAACGGCTGGAAGCTGTCCGGTAAGGCCGGGCGGGTGCCCTATGCCTCCCATGTCGCCAAGACCGTGCTGATCGCGGATGGGCCGGACGGAGAGATGGCGGTGGCGCTGGAAGGCACCGGCGAAGCCGTGGTTACAGCGGGCAAGAACATCGCCAATGAGGCGCGGGATACGCTGGCGTTCAGCGGTGTCCGCCTGTCCGCCGATGCGGTTGGGCCGCTGGGGAAGGGGGTCTCACGTGGCGCGCTGTATCGCCGCGGTGCGTTGGCCCGGGCGGTGATGATTTCCGGCGCCCTGGAACGGGCGATGGACCTCGCGGTGACCTATGCGCAGGAGCGGGTGCAGTTCGGCCGTCCGATCTCCAAGTTCCAGGCGGTGCAGCAGAACCTCGCGGTGCTGGCGGGTCAAACCGCGGCGGCGGTGGCGGCGGCGAATTTGGGGATCGAGGCGCTTGGGAAAGGCGACGCGGAACGGGAGACGTTCCTGATCGCGATCGCCAAGACTCGGGTTGGGGAGGCGGCGACGCTGGCCTGTGAGATCGCGCACCAGGTGCATGGGGCGATCGGCTTCACCAAGGAATACGCGCTGCAACTTTCCACACGCCGGCTGTGGTCGTGGCGGGAGGAGTTCGGGGCCGACCCTGAATGGGCGGCCAGGGTCGGGTCCGCTGCCTGTGCGAATGGGGCGGATGGGTTGTGGGAGATGCTGACGGCGGTTACTTGACGGTCAGGGATATTTTCAGAGCGGTCGTCGGCCCGGTTGCTCCGTCCTCCGCGAAGATGAAGACGTCCTCACCTGTGAAGCCCTGCGCCGGCGTATAGGTCACGGCGACACCGTGGACCGGGTTCTTGTTGCAGACCGCGAATGGACTATTGGCTGGGAACTTTGGGAAATCGTCTTTCTGTCCGATATCCACTCGGCCGTGCGTGGGCGGCTGGACGATCCTGAATTTCGCGAAAGCCTTTGGGCTGCAATCCGGGTTCAGCCGCGATGAGAAGTCGACGGTGGTTGTCTGGTCGGCTTTCGCGGTGACGTTATAGGCACGTTCCCGCGGACCGGTTGGGAATGGCTTCCAGACGACGTGGTCATCCACCGCATACACCCCACACCTGGCGCCGCTACGCTGGCAGGCGGTCAAGGCTCGGCCCAACGGGTCGAACCCGCCGTTCACGCTGGCGGCTCCCCCCGTCGCGGTGATCAAGAACACGCGCGGGAACGGAAGGTCCAGAAATTTTCGATATAGAACACGGCCGTTATCGGAGAGATACGGAACGGCCGCGACATCCGTGACGGCTGCGAATTGTGTGGCCGGCGGAAAAGGCAACGGCATGTCGCCAGGGTTCACGTCCGCGTACGGCATGCCGATCCCAGCCAGGAAATTATCGATCCTGGACGTCCACAATGGCAGAACTTCCGGGTAAGCCAGGAAATTGTGGGAATTCTTCATGACGACGCCGACGTCCACGAGTTCGGCGTGTCCGCCGCTGCGTGTGTAGCGATCATACATGGCCCGCCACACCGGGACGGGAAACAACTCATCGTTCTCGCCATAGAACCAGATCGAGGGGATTTTCGTGCGGGCGCCCAGATCGCCGGCCGCGGCTACCAGACTGGCATCGCCCGCCTTGCAGTCGGATGACCTGATTCCACCGTTGAAGTTGACCAGCCCTACGACGTTGGGAATGCGCAGCGCTCCCACTGCCAGCGTGTTCCAACCTCCGAAGCTTTGCCCGGCAACGATGACCCGCCTGGTATCGAATCGCGGGTCGTTTCCGAGATATCGGATGACCGCGCGAATATCCTTGGCATACGCCGTGCCCGTCGCGGCAAGGTCGCAGCCGAAATGGTAGATCTCGCCGCCGGATGTCGAGAAGCCGCGCATCATCGGCAGCACGACGGCATAGCCGCGCGACAGAAAATAGAAGGCGGCGTTGGTCAGGCGGTACCGCTCGCCGCGATGGCCCATCGATGCGCCCGTAGCGCCGTGGTTCATGATCGCGAGCGGGAATGGTCCATTGCCGTTGGGATGCAGGATCGTGACTTGCAGCGTGACGGCCGGCGGCTCCTCCCCCGGGATGCGGATGACCTGTTCATTGAGTGAGGCGTTCGGCGGCGCGTCCGGACCGGGGGTTTCGTCGGCGGCTGCATATGCAAGTTGACCCATGACGAGCATGAGCCACGCGATCAGCAACAAGCCGACGAATATTCCTCCGGGTGGCAGCCCTGCCTTTGGTTGAGCTTTCGGCGCCATACTATAATCGTTGTTTGTTCGAAGCGGATGCATGGCTCAGCCCAGTCGTTGATAACGTCCTAGTACCGTCACCGTATCGGAAGTGGCGCACGGCTTCAACGGTCACCCATGGATTTCAGGCAACTGTATTGGTTCAGTCGCTGACTTGCCGACATCATCTCGTCGGGGTGCGCATTCATCACCTGCGCACGACGATAGTGTCCAGAGACATTCAAGTAAGAATAATTGAGCTGACCAATTTATCGCAGCTCGATCTATTGCGTTGAAAATCGGACCGTCAAACGTACGGTGCTGAGCAGCGTTCCTTCAGCGCAAGATTCCCCGAACCCAACGCCAGACGCCCAGCAACTCCAAATCGGATTGCCCTGGCGCGGGTTCAGCGTGCATGGACAACGATAGACAGGCTCTCAGATCGCGATCGCGTAAGCCGGCCGCCTCGGGTCAGCCCCTCCGCCGATCAGACCCGTCTCCGGATCGGTCAGGATCGCCTCCACCGACCCGGCCAGCCAGGTCCACTCCGGCCAGTCCTGGATCGTGTGCCCGCGTGCCGCCAGTTCATCCCGCGTTGCCTTGTCGATACGTGCTTCGACCGCCAGCCGGCCGGGGAAATACTCGAACGGTGCGAACGATGACGGAAACGAGTAGGACGCAACCCGAGGCGCCTCGATCGCGCTTTGCGGGTCCATCCCGAAATGCATGACGTTCAGCAGGACTTGCAGCATCGCCTGGATCTGCACGTCGCCCCCTGGTGTGCCGAACGGCATCACGCCGCCCTTGTCGGTGACCAGCAGTGCGGGATTTGGCGTCAGGCGCGGGCGCTTGCCGGGCGCCACACCGGCGGGGTGCCGTGGATCGGGCCGGCTTTGCGAGCCTCTGCCCGACGGCGTGATCCCTAGCCCCGGCACCACCGGCACGTTCCCAGACCCATCCGACGGCGTGGCGCTGAACGCATTGCCCCAGCGATCGACGACGCAGCAATACGACGTATCGGCCTCGACCCTCGGAAGATCCGCGCCGCTCGCCGCCAACCCGCGGTCTGGCAAATCCAGAGGCGCCGGCATCTGCCCGAACGCGCGGTCGTCGCGCACCGCGCCGGCGCGCCGGGCGATGGTGGCCGGATCGAGCAACCAATCTACGGGCACATCGGTAAAGCGCGGATCGCCGAAGTAATACTCCCGGTCCGCCAGGGCCAAATTCAGGCACTCAACGATCCGGTGCAGGTAATCGGCGGAGTTGTGGGCCAGCCCGTCAATGCCAACGTGCTCCACCAGCGCCAGCGCCTGTTGCAGCGCCGGTCCCTGGCACCAGGCGCCACAGGTGACCAGTTCATGTCCGCGCCAGGACCGGCGCACCACGGGTTCGATGGCGGAGCTGTATCCGGCCAGATCGTCCATCGACAGGTAGCCGCCTTCCTGTTCCTGGAAGCGCACGATCGCGCGGGCGATGTCGCCCCGGTAGAACGCGTGGTGGGCGGCATCCAGCCCGGCCATCCGGTCCGCTCCGGCAGTGCGATCCTGGTCGGCCATGAACTGGATCGTCCGCGCCAGATCCGTCTGGACGAACTTCTCGCCGGCCTTCGGCACGCGGCCGTTCGGCAGGAATACGGCGGTGTTGGACGCCCAGCGCCGGTATTCCGCCTCATGCGCGCCGATCGACCGCTCCAACAGCGGATAGACCGAAAACCCCTCGGCGGCGAAGCGGATGGCCGAAGCGGCCACATCGGCGAAGCGCATCGTGCCGTGGCGGCGCAACGCGGTGATCCAGGCATCAGGCGCGGCGGGCACTACGGTGCGCAGCACGCCGTCGGGGATCTTGCCGCCATGCGCGCGCATGAACAGGTCGGGCGGGATGGTCTTTGGCCACCAGCCCAGGCCCGCGATGCTCTCCGTCGTGCCGTCGGCCAGCCGGATCAGGATAGGGGCCCCGCCGCCGAAGTTGACCAGGTCAGGTTGCAGCACACCCAGCGCGATCCCCGCCGCGACGCCGGCATCGACCGCGTTGCCGCCGGCCTCCAGGATCGAGAACCCAGCCGAGGCGGCGAGGTAATGGCCGGCCGAGATCGCGTGCCGTGTGCCATAGATGGTCGGACGATGGGTCATGAGCCGTGTCCTTCCTGAGTGTCCGTCTGAGAACTTTTCGAGTCATTTGAGTTGGTTAGCGATGGGGGCTTGAACTCATTGAATCTTCTGTGATTCCCTTGCCGGCATCGATTCACGGGGTGCCTCATGTGGACTGACGAGAACCGGCAATGGTA
>JARLIN010000452.1 GCA_031291715.1 Rhodopila sp.
ACAGTCGGCGCACCCTCGGTTGGCTGCCCCCCGGTCATGGCGACGGCGTCGTTGAACAGCAGCTTGTAGGTGATGCGGGTATTCGCCGCGACCGCCTGCCGGATCGCCAGGCTGCCGGAGTGCTGGTAGGTGCCGTCGCCGATATTGGCGAACATGTGCTTCACCTCGGTGAAGCTGGACAGGCCGACGAAGGGCACGCCCTCACCGCCCATATGGGTGAAGGTGCGGGTTTGCGGGCCGTCATCCAGCGCCATGAAGTGGCAGCCGATACCCGCGCTGGCGAAGCTGCCGTCGGGCAATTTGGTGGAAGTCGCGTGCGGGCACCCGGCGCAGAATGCAGGCGCCCGGCGCAGCAGCCCATCCGGTCGGTCCGCGGCGACAGGCACCGGCACGGCCGGCAGATTGAGGCCAGCCTGCCCGAGGAACGTCGCCAGGCCGCCGGCGACGATTTCCGGCGACAACTCCATCAGCGGCGACAGCAGCGGCGCGCCGCGCGGGTCGGTCTTGCCGCTGACGTCAGGCCGCTCATCCGCCGGCATATGATACAGCGCATCGCGGATCTGGCTTTCGACGAAGCCGCGCTTTTCCTCGATGACCAGGATCGAGCGCTTACCGTGGGCGAACTCTCTAAGGCCCTCGGTTTCGAGCGGCCACGTCATGCCGACCTTGTAAACCGCGAGCTGCGGGTGCTGATCCAGACCCAGCCGGTGCAGCGCATGCATGGTGTCCTCGTGCGCCTTGCCGACGGTGACCAGACCGATGGTCGCGTCAGCCGTGCCGCTGACCAGCCGATCGATCCGGTTGGCACGCGCCCAGGCGAGCACGGCGGGCATCCGCTCCTCGATCATCCGCCGTTCGAGTTCGGCGCGATCGGCCGGAAAATGCAGCGTGTGGTCGAAGTTCAACCCGTGCGGCGGCAACGGGAAATCAGGGGTCACGAAGCTCCGAATCGAAGGCACGATCGCGGTCGATGCCTGCTCCATCGTCTCGGCCGTCGTCTTCATGGCGACCCACAGGCCGGAGTACCGCGACATCGCCCAACCGGCGAGGCCCAAATCGATCACATCCTGGACGGAGGCGGGGTTGAGCACCGGGATGAAGCAGTTCTGGAAAACATATTCGGTCTGGTGCGGATAGGTCGAGGAATGCGCGCCGTGATCGTCGCCCGAGACCGCCAGGATGCCGCCGTGCTTATGCGTGCCGCCCATATTGGCACAGTGGAAGGCGTCACCCGTGCGGTCCACGCCCGGCCCCTTGCCGTACCACATGCCATAGACGCCATCGACCCGCTTGCCGGGGAATGCGTCGATCTCCTGCGTGCCGTACAGCATCGTGGCGGCCAGGTCTTCGTTGATCCCCGGCTCAAACCTGATGTCGTGGGCGGCCATCAGTTTCTTCTGGACCCAGAGTTCGCGGTCTAGCCCGCCGAGCGGGGAGCCGCGGTAGCCCGACACCAGCGCCGCGGTCTTCAGCCCCGCGGCCATGTCCAGGCGGCGCTGTTCCAGCAAAAGCCGCAGCAAGGCTTGAATGCCGGTCAGCAGCACCGGTTGATCCAGATCGGCGAAGCGCGATTCGAGTGTGATGCCAGCGCGTCCGATACCGATATCCATGGGCGTTCGTCCCTTCAGGGTTCTCTCTACTACATAGTAGGTATGGCACCGTGGGAAAGCTTGCCATAGTGCGGTTGAGGCATGGTCTTTTTTGGCAGAATCGGTCAAAACGCCGCGCCGCGAGCAAGGATTGGACTGATGGAGCTGGACCGGCTCGACCTGGCGATACTGGAACACCTGCGGGCCAATGGCCGGGCGACGGCTCAGGAGTTGAGCGAGGTGGCGCATCTGTCGCCCTCACCCTCACACCGGCGGCAGAAGCTGCTGGAGGAAGCCGGCGTCATCAAGCGGTATGTCGCGCTGCTGGATCAGGACAAGGTCGGCCTGCCGGTGAACGTGTTCGTCACCGTCAAGATGGCCAATCACCAGGATGAGACGCTGCGTACTTTCGAGCGGGCCATGGAATCCTGCCCGGAGGTGATGGAGATGTATGAGATGACCGGCGCGGCCGACTTCCTGTTGCGAGTCGTGGCATCGGACGTCGCGTCGTACGAGGCGTTCCTGCGCGGGCGCCTGGCGCACATCCCTGGCTTGCTCTCGTTCGAATCGGCACTGGCGATGAAGCGCGTGGTCTATCGCACGAACCTGCCGCTGCGCCAGGGTGGCCGCTGACGCGCGTCCTTCCGTGCGGTGTGGGCCAGGACGAGGCGGCAGCGTGAAGGCCGACCGGACAGGCGAAGGCCGCCAACGGCCCGGGATCAGCCCAGCGCCCGAACCACGTGCGGCAGCAAAGCAGGGTCGCCGACCGCGATGATCCGGCCGTCACCGTCGGTACGTGGCGGATTGCCCTGCCAGTCGGTCACCAGGCCGCCGGCACCGTGGATCACCGGCAACAACGCCGCCCAGTCCCATGGCTTCAGGTCGCATTCGACAATCACGTCGATCTGCCCCAGCGCCAACAGCCCGTAGGCGTAACAGTCCCCACCCCAGTAGTTGCGCCGCACCAGCGCCGCGACCTTCTGCCAGCGCGGCAGGTCATCGCCCAGCATTTCGGGGCTGGTGCAGGACAGTTCGGCATGGGCGAGATCCGCGCAGGCGCGGGTTCCAACCTGCCCACCCAACGGGCCGGCGAACTGGGTCGGACGGCCGACGGCGCCGACCCAACGCTCCCCGGTCACAGGCTGATCGATGATCCCCACGACCGGCGAGTCGCCGTCCAGCAGCGCAACGAGGGTGCCAAACGTGGGACGGCCGGTGATAAACGCCCGCGTCCCGTCGATCGGGTCCAGGACCCAGCGAAGCCGGGCCTCGGGGCGTTCCAGGCCGAATTCTTCGCCGAGGATGCCGCATTCGGGACAAAGCCGGTTCAGCTCCGCCCGCATCGCCTGTTCGGCGCTGCGATCGGCGATCGTCACGGGCGACTGGTCGGCTTTCAGATCGGCCGCGACCGAACCGCGAAAAAACGGCCGGATCACACGTCCGGCCGCATCGGCGGCGGCAACCGCCGCCGCCACGTAGCGATCGATGTCGATGCTGGTGCTCAGGGTGAAGGCAGCGGTACGGGGTTCGGGGACAGGCTGCGGAGGTAAGCGATCACGTCAGCCCGCTGCTGGTCGTTGCTGATGCCAGCGAACGCCATCCGCGTGCCCGGGACATAGGCGCTGGGCTTGTGCAGCCATTCGTTCAGCGCATCGAAGGTCCACGGTCCAGTCTTCGCCTTCATGCCGGCCGAGTAACTGAACCCCTCCATGTGCCCGTGCGGGCCGCCAACCACGTTATACAGGTTCGGACCGACGCCGGCCTTCCCGCCTTCGTTGAAGGTGTGGCAGGAGGTGCAAAGCTTCTTCACCGTCGCCTCACCCGTGGCGACGTCCGCCTTGGCCAGCAGCGGCGCGATCGGCGGCAATGCTTCGGGCTTCGGAGCGCCGGCCGCGGCCTCGGCCGCCGGGGCACCCTGGATGGCGATGGCCGGCTTTTCCAGCCGCTTCTCGGTAACGAGGTTCATGCCGATCAGGCCAGTGACAAAGAATACGATGCCCGCCACAAGGACCGCGGCCAAGCCCTTGTTGATGTCCATGCTGTCCATGCAGCGACGCTTCCTGATTAAATGAGGGCGGCGACGCCCCGGTTGGATGGGCAGCAACGAACCCACCCACCCGCCGTTGCACGGGGACGAGCGCATCCGTAAGCTGAAGGCACCATAGGGAAACGAAAACGCCTCTTCAACCCACCTCCGGGGCCGGTCTTGTGGGGGTGCCGTCAGACGGCGCATTCACAGACCCCGTTCGGCAGGTCATTTCGAGGAATCCACCTTCTTGAACCCGATCGTCGTGATCCCTGCCCGCATGGCCTCCACGCGCCTGCCCGGCAAACCGCTGGCCGATATCAACGGCAAATCCATGATCGTGCATATGCTTGACCTTGGCCGGGAAGCCGGAATCGGCCCCGTCGCCGTCGCCTGCGGCGATCCCGAGATCGCCGAGGCGGTTCGGGCCGCGGGTGGCCGTGCCGTGCTGACCGACCCGGCACTGCCGTCCGGGTCGGACCGGGTGCATGCGGCCCTGGCCGAACTGGACCCCGAAGGCGCGCATGACGTCGTGGTGAACCTGCAGGGCGACCTCCCGACGCTGGATCCGGAAGCCCTGCGCCTGGTCATAACGCCGCTGCTGGACCCGAACGTGGATATCGGCACACTGGTGGTGCCAATTCGCGATGAGATCGAGGCCACGACTGTCTCTTTCGTCAAAACCGCCTGTGCGTTCGAGGAGGGCCAGACGATCGCGCCCGCGCTTTACTTCTCCCGCCAGGCGATCCCCTGGGGTTTGGGGCCGCGCTGGCACCATGTCGGGATTTACGCCTATCGCCGTGCCGTGCTTGACCGCTATGTCTCCCTGCCGCCAAGCCCGCTGGAACGGCGCGAGAGTCTGGAACAATTGCGGGCGCTGGAGAACGGAATGCGGATCGCCTGCGCACGTATGGAACATGGCCCATTCGGTGTTGATACCGCCGAGGACCTCGAACGCGCCCGCGGTTTGCTGGCCGAATGTGCGCCCCGCGCGCCGGCGGCAAGACAATGAGTGGCCTGATCTCATTCCAGGGCGTTCCCGGTGCCTATTCCCACCTGGCCTGCCGGAGCGCCTACCCGGACATGGGCACGCTACCCTGCACATCGTTCGAATATGCGATCGACGCGGTGCGCGAGGGGCGGGCGACGCTGGGCATGCTGCCCTGCGAGAACACCCTGGCCGGACGGGTGTCCGATATCCACCATCTGCTGCCGGACTCCGGCCTGTTCATCGTCGGTGAGCAGTTTCAGCGGGTGGAGCACTGCCTGCTGGGGGTCAAAGGGGCGACCATCGCGGACATCAAGCGCGCCCATTCCCACACCGTCGCGCTGGGTCAGGTCCGCCGCATCCTGCGTGACCTGGCGCTTGAGCCGGTCGTGGAGGCGGATACCGCCGGCTCCGCCCAGCTCGTCGCCAAATGGGGCAAGAAGGAGGACGCCGCCATCGCGTCGTCCCTGGCGGCGGAAATCTACGGGCTGGATATCCTGCGCGCGAACGTCGAAGACGCCGCGCACAACACCACCCGTTTCTATGTCGTGGCGCCGCGGCCGATAGAGCTCGATCCCAAGACGCCCAAGCTGATGACCACCTTCGTGTTCCGCGTCCGCAACGTGCCAGCCGCCCTGTATAAAGCTCTCGGCGGCTTCGCCACCAACGGCGTCAACATGACCAAGCTGGAAAGCTACATGATCGGCGGCCAGTTTGCCGCCACCCAGTTCCTGTGCGACGTCGAGGGCCATCCCGAACAGCCCGCGCTGCGCCGTGCCTTGGACGAGCTTTCCTTCTTCTCCACCGAAGTGCGGGTACTTGGCGTTTATCCGATGGCCGCGTTCCGGCTGGCACAGGAGGCAGGCGACTGATGGACGATATCCTGGTCGAACAGCGGAACGGCTACCACAAGCTGACCCTGAACCGGCCGGGCAAGCTGAACGCGCTCAATCCCGGCATGCTGACCCGCCTGCTGGCAGTGATCGATGCGGCGGAAGCGGACGGCACCTGTCGGGCGGTGGTGCTGACCGGGGAAGGACGAGGCTTCTGCGCGGGCCAGGAGGTCGGGGCCGACTTCATGCCCGGCCCCGATGGACCGCCCGATCTGGAAGCGCTGGCGAACAACTTCCACCATGAGGTCGTCCGCCGTATCCGCGCGTCCCGTTTGCCATTCGTCTGCGCGGTGAATGGCGTTGCCGCCGGCGCCGGGGCCAGTTTCGCCCTGGCGGGCGACATCGTACTGGCCGCCCGATCGGCGATGTTCGTCCAGGCATTCATCCGCATCGGTCTGGTGCCGGACAGTGGGGCGACCTTCTTCCTGCCCCGTCTGGTCGGCGACGCTCGCGCCCGGGCGCTGGCGATGCTGGGCGACCCGATCGACGCGGAAACCGCGGAACGCTGGGGCATGATCTGGAAAGCGGTGGACGACGCGGCGCTACCAGCCGAGGCCGAGGCAATCGCCGTTCGGTTGGCGAAATCCCCCGCCTTGGCGCTGGCGCGGATCAAGACCTTGTTCGCCGGCGCGACGCATAACAACCTGAACCAGCAGCTTGACCTGGAAGCGAGGCTGCAAGGCGAGGCCGGACGCTCCGCCGATTTCGCAGAGGGTGTCCGCGCTTTTCAGGAGAAGCGGCCGCCGCGGTTTGGTGGTTAGGACAGACGTTCCCTATGGGGTCATGGCCGGGCTTGTCCCACGGCTGTCTGGCACGGTCGCGCGGCTCTGTCTCAATCTCCGCTCAATGAGCGCGCACGCCGACTTGCTCCGCTCAATGAGCGCGCACGCCGACTTGCGAGGGCATCACGATGACGGAGGATGTAATATCAACCCGCATTGATCCCGCGTTTTCCGCCTCATCAGCCACAGGAGCTGGCATGGCAAGTCCCGATGACACGACCAATCCTTCGGCCCATCTGATCGCGGCCAGACAAATCCAGGGGACCTCTGTCTTTAGTCCCGCACTGGAAAAACTCGGGTCTGTCGAGGACGTGATGATCGACAGGGCCAGCGGCCGCATCGCCTACGCGGTGCTGCGCTTCGGCGGGTTCCTGGGCATCGGCGACCACTACTACCCGCTGCCGTGGGAAAAACTCAGCTACAGCCCAGAGATGGGCGGCTACATCACCGATATCGGCCGCGACGTGCTGCAGGGCGCCCCGTCGTACCCCGATGAGGCAGCCGCGTCCTGGGACGACAAAGCCTGGAGCCGGGACGTCTATGCCTATTACGGCGTGCGGCCGTTCTGGGACCTGATGCCCTGAACCTTGCCCCACGCCTTCGGGCGTGCTTGGAATCCCTCCGCGGCGTGATAGCGCGATCATCACGTCCCGGGGGGAAACAATGAAGATCACCCAGGTCGAAACGCTTCAGGCCGACGCCGGCTGGCGGATGTTTTCATTCCTGAAAATCACCACCAGCGACGGCATCGTCGGCTGGTCGGAGTTCAACGAAAGCTTCGGCAGCATCGGCCTGTCCGACGTGATCAAGGGCCTGTCGCCCATGCTGATCGGTCGCGATCCGCGCCGGTTCGAGCAGGTTACCCAGCATCTGCATGTGCTGACGCGGCAATCGCGCGGCGGCCTGAACCAGCAGGCGATCGCGGCGATCGAGAACGCGCTGCTCGATGTCACGGGCAAGGCGTACGGCGTGCCGGTGGCGGCCCTGTTCGGCGGTCCGATCCGCGAGCGCATTCCGGTTTACTGGTCGCATTTCGGTACCTACCGTGTGCGCAGCGCCGCGCTGATGGGCGTGCCGGACCTGCGGACCTACGACGACCTTGCCCGGCATGCGCAGGAGGTGCGGGATCTGGGATTCCGGGCGCTGAAGACGAATATCCTGCCGATGGCCGACGGGCGGCTTGGGTCGTATGTACCGGGGTTCGGGCGCACGGCGGGCTGGCCGGAACTGAACTGGGACAACAACCTGGTGCGCGGCGTGACGGAACAGCTTTCCATCATCCGCGACGCGGTGGGTCCTGACATGGGGATTCACCTCGATATCAACTTCAACTTCAAGACCGAGGGCTTCAAGCGCATCGCCGAGGCGGTGGCGCCGATCAACCTGACCTGGCTGGAAATCGATACGCATGACGCGCCGGCCTTGGCGGAGATCAAGCGTTCGGCCCCCTGCCCGATCGCCTCGTGCGAGACGCTGCACGGGCGCCGCGAGTTCAAGCCGTTCCTCGATCATTACGCGACCGACGTGGCGATCGTCGATGTCATCTGGAACGGGTTGCTGGAGTCCACGAAGATCGCCTCTATGGCCGACGTGTATGAGATCAACGTGGCCCCGCACAATTTCTACGGCCATTTGTGCAGCGCGATCAGCGCGACGTTCAGCGCCATCGTGCCGAATTTCCGGGTGATGGAGATCGACATCGACAGTGCCCCGTGGCGCGACGAGTTCTATACATTCGTGCCGACAATCGACAACGGCGCGTTCATCCTGCCCTCCGGTCCCGGCTGGGGGATCGATGTGAACGAGAAAGCCGTCCGGGCACGTCCCCCGAAAAACTGAAACGTCTTAGAAGGAGAAAGCAGTTGGCGAAATTCAAGATCGCGACCCCGGCCGGGGCCAGCTTTACCACCGCCGGTGGCGGGTACGATTACGAGATGGAACCGTTGGAAGGGATCGACGCTGAAATCGTCGAAGGCCCGGCCGATGAGGATGGCTTCATCAAGTTCGCTCAGGATGCCGACGCGATCTACGCCAAGGGCATGCGGTTCACCAAGAAGATCGTCGATGCGCTGCCGGAAAGGTGCCGTGCCATCGTCCTTGGTAGCGTCGGCGTGGACAGCGTGGATGTGGTGGCGGCGACCGCGCGCGGCATGCCGGTGACGAATTGCCCTGATACATTCATCGAGGAAGTCGCCGATCACGCGATGATGCTGCTGTTGTCGGCGCACCGGCGGACGATCGAGCAGGACCGCATGGTCCGCGAAGGCCGCTGGCGCGAAGGCCGGCCGGCGCTGTTGCAGATCCCTCGGCTGATGGGCCAGACCCTCGGTCTGATCGCGTTCGGGCATGTGGCGCGGGCGGTGGCGAAGCGGGCGAAGCCGTTCGGCCTGCGGGTGATTGCCTATGACCCGTTCATCGAGGAACTGGTGATGGTCGAGCACGGCGTGCTGCCCGTGACTCTGGAAGAGGTGCTGTCGCAGTCGGATTTCGTTTCGATGCACGCGCCGGCGACACCGGAGGCCGAGGGCATGCTGATGGAGAAGCATTTCCGGCTGATGAAGAAGACAGCGATTTTCATCAACACCGGCCGTGGTCCGACGGTTCAGGAGTCGGCGCTGATCAAGGCACTGCAAGAGGGCTGGATCGCTCATGCCGGCCTCGACGTGCTGGAGATCGAACCGCCGGGGAACAACAACCCGATCCTGGGGATGCCGAACGTTACATTGTCAGCGCATACGGCTTCGGCGTCGGCAAGGTTCGATCCGGCACGGAAACGGCATGTCGGGCGGGAATTGGGGCTGATCCTGAGCGGCAAGTGGCCCATGAGCTGCGTGAATCCGGCGGTGCTGATGAAGTCGAACCTGCGGCGGTGGCAGCCGGTTTCGATGGAGCGTGGGCCGAATAGTTAGGTTCCTTGAAGGACGATGTGCAACGGGGGACGTGCCGCACCAGCTCTCAGCGCGTGCCCCGGTTTCTGAACATCATGGCGGGCGAAGGCCCGCCATCCACGCCTTGCGGTGCGAACCTCGGCAAAGGCGTGGATCGCCCGTTTACCCTGGCGATGACGATGGTCGGGACACCACCTGCAAATCCTGCGGCATGAGATATTGTGTCAACGCTTCCCGTCCACGTGCCTCGATGCCGGCCAACCACCGGTCTCCGCTGCCGGAGCTATTCTGCACCGGGCATGCCCGAAGGGTCGCGCGCAGCGTGGCGGACGGCATGGATGATCACCTCCGCGTCGGCAACCTCGTAGAAAATCAGATACGGGTGGGACGTCGTCGTCAGGCGGCGTATAGCCGGATCGCTGGTGCGAGTGCCGATGTGGGGATGAATAACCAGAGCGTCGATAAGGGCTTGGATGCGCGCCTGAACACGCCGAGCCCCCTGTGGTGAACGGGCCGCAATGTAGTCGAGGATCGCACTGAGGTCGGCGAGGGCTGGACGGGTGTAGCGGAGCTTCACAACTTATGTTTGGCCCACACGGCCCGAACTTCCTCGTCGGTCGCGAATTCGCCGCGGGCAGCGGCAGCCTTCGAGGCATCGATGGCGGCTCGTTCTTCGGGCGAGAGCGTCACGGGCGATGCCTCATCGTGCGTGCCGGCAAGTCTGAGGACAAACCGGGCGATGTCATCCTGAGCGGCAGGCGGCAGCCTGCGGGCCGCTTCGACCGCGTGATCGAGAAGTGTCGTCATGCCTCAATCATAACACGAGGTAGTAAAAAACCAACCTTGGCATCCTATCTTGTTGATCTGGCTGTGAAACCCTTCTCATCATCACCGAGCGCCTGATAATCGGTATCGGCCGGCGCCCGGATGACCGTGCCGGCGCGGCGACCGTGTCACTCGGGGGCGACAACCGCCGGATCATCTGCCCGCCAGGGTGAGACCGGCTGGCGTTTCTTTGGCCGGCGATAGTGCCGATAGAATTCCCCAATTCCCGTCATTGACACCAACCACCCCAACCCCCACCGTTTCGCAATCATGCCCCCCGATTTCTCCCTCACCAACCGCATCGCCCTGATCACCGGCAGTTCCCGCGGCCTCGGCAAAGCCATCGCGCAGGGTCTGGCGGAAGCCGGGGCCCACGTCATCCTCCATGGTCGCGACGCGGACCGCCTGAAGGCGACCGCCGCCGAACTCCCCAACGTCGCCGGCACGATCGCGTTCGACGTCTCCGACACCGCCGCGACGCACGCCGCCTTCGAAACCATCAAAGCCGAACACGGCCGCCTCGACATCCTCGTCAACAACGCCGGCGTCATCCCACGCAAGCCGCTGCTGGAGACCACCGACGAGGACTGGGCCCAGGTGATCGACTCCAACCTCTCCGCCTATTTCCGGCTGTCCCGAGAAGCCGCCCGCCTCATGGTCCCGGCGAAATCCGGGCGGATCATCATGATCTCCTCGATCATGGGCCTGGTCGGCCGTCCCACCATCCCCGGCTACGTCACCGCCAAGGCGGGCCTGCACGGCATGGTCCGGGGCCTCTCGGCCGAACTCGCCCCGCTCGGCATCACCGTCAACGCCATCGCCCCCGGCTTCTTCCCGACCGACGCGACCGACGTCCTGCACAAGGACCCGAAATTCAGTGAGTGGATCTCCACCCGCGCGCCCATGGGCCGCTGGGGCGATCCGCTGGAACTCGCCGGCCCCGCCGTGTTCCTGGCCTCCGCCGCCGCGTCCTATATCACCGGCCATGTCCTTGTCGTGGACGGAGGCCTGACCGCCGCGCTCTGATACCAACGGCCCGAAGTATCGACTCTTCAGTCGAATGACGGGCCGCTGGTATCTTATTGATTTCGCGCGCGGCCGCGAAGCCTTGGCCCTTTTGGCAACCCCGCGCGCATACCAGTCGACCCTTCGGGCCGCTGGTATGAGGCTTGCCGAAAGCCTGACGCCATCCCACGTGCGGCGCACCCGATAAGGACCAAGCCCCATGATCCAGCTTCGCCCGTTCGACACACTGGGCGCGTTCCGCAATGAGTGGCTGAACGCCCACCATCACTTCAGCTTCGGCGGCTACCACGACCCCGATCGCATGGGCCTCGGCCGTTTGCGCGTCTGGAACGATGATGAGGTCGCGCCCGGCACCGGGTTCGATCCGCATCCCCACCGCGACATGGAAATCGTCACCTACATCCGGGAGGGCGCGATCACCCACCGCGACAACCTCGGCAACGAAGGCCGCACCGAGGCCGGTGACGTGCAGGTCATGCATGCCGGCACAGGCATCGTCCACGCCGAGTACAACCTGGAGAAGGTTCCGACCCGCCTGTTCCAGATCTGGATCCTGCCGGATCGCCGCGGCGTCGCGCCCGGCTGGGGCACCCGCGCTTTCCCTCGCGGCAACAACGGCCTGTCGGTGCTCGCCAGCGGGCGGCCGGCGGATGCCACGTCCGACGCGTTGAAGCTGAACGCCGATGCCGCCGTCCTGGCCGGAACCCTGGCCGAGGGACAGACCACCGAACTGGTCCTGGCGCCGGGCCGAGCCGCTTACCTCGTGCCGGTCAATGGAGCGGTGACCGTGAACGGCGTCACCGCCCAGGCGCGCGACGGCGTCGCGATCTCGGACGAACGATCGGTGACCATCACCGCGACCAAGGCGACCGAACTGGTCGTCGTGGAGGTTGCGGCCTAAGCCCCGTTCGGCATGGCGGGCGTAAGCTCGGTGTCATGGCCCAGCCCGGCCATGACACGAGGGAGATACGCGGTCTAACTCCGCCCTTCCGCGATATACCGGTCGATCGTGCGGTGCTGGAAGAACCACTGCCCACCGACCTTTACCAGCCGATCCGAATAACCCCCGCCCGAACCAATCGTCGGCCCGGTCGGACTGTTCTGGATCAACACCCAATTCGACTGAGCCGTCGCCGTGTCGCCGATCAGGTCGATCACGATATTCGTCGTCAGATGCACCCGCCTCGGACGCGGCCCCGTCGCGATGCTGCGTGCCTGCGCGACGATCCCATCCCGCCCCGTCCCAGTGCCGAACGCGGTTTCCCAAACACCATCCGGCGTGAACAGCGCCGCCATCTCCTCGAACCGGTCGGCGTCCAGCGCGAAGCAGTAGCGCGCCAACAGTTCGCGTATTTCGTCCTTGTCGGACATGCTTCCTCCTTGTCCATTGCTGTTGTTCGCGGTCAGTATAAGCGCTCTGGCGACTGCGGGACAGGAGCGTACGAACCATGGATGCGATCAGCGACGACCATCTGCTCAGGGACGAGGCGGCGCTGGAGGCGATCTACGGCGAATCCCCCGCCGGCGCGATCGCTAAGGAGATCGACTACATCCACCCGCATTACCGCGCGATGATCGAAGCCTCGCCCTTCATGGTGCTGGCCACCAGCGGGCCGGAAGGACTGGATGCCTCCCCCCGCGGCGACCCTGCCGGTTTCGTTCATGTTCTGGACGAGAAGACCCTGCTGATCCCCGACCGTCGCGGCAACAACCGCATCGACAGCCTGCGCAACATCATCCGTGATGACCGCGTGGCGCTGCTGTTCCTGATCCCGGGCGTCGGCGAAACGCTGCGGGTGAACGGACGGGCATCGATCTCCGTCGCGCCAGAGCTTATCGGCCGGTTTCCGTTCCGCGGCACCCTGCCCCGCTCGGTCATCGTGGTGCGGGCGGAGCGCGTGTATTTCCAGTGCCCCAAAGCCCTGGTCCGCTCGGAACTTTGGAACCCGGAGAAGCAGATCAGCCGCAAGGCACTCCCCAGCACAGGCACGATCCTCGCCGACATCACCGCCGGAAAAGTCGGCGGCGAGCAATACGACCGCGATTACCCCGAGCGCCTGCGCACCACGATCTACTGATCCCCCATGTCCAATCCACTCGCCTGCGCCTATGGTTGGTAACGATAACGGGGAGACAAAGGAATGAAGCCACGCCTCGTGCTGGCCTGCCTGACGACGACCGATGTGGTCGCCCGAGCCCGCGCCGCGTTCGACGCGGTCGTCGCGGAAGGGCCCGGTGACATGACGGTCGCCGAGGTGACCCAGGCCGCCACCGATCACCAGGCCGAGGCGATCCTGTTCACCAACACTCTGCCGCTGAGTGCCGCCGCCATCGCCGGCCTGCCCGCCAGCGTCCGCGTCGGTGCCACCTGCAGCGTCGGCTATGACCACATCGACGTCCCAGCCGCCAGGGCGTGCGGCATCGTCGTGACCAACACCCCCGGCGTGCTGGACGAATGCACCGCGGACCACGCCATGATGCTCCTGCTCACCGCCGCCCGCCGTGGCATGGCGTATGACCGGATCATGCGCCAAGGCTGGCGCTATCGCATCGGCCAGGGCGATCTTCTCGGAGTCCGCGTCACCGGCAAGCGGGTCGGCATCCTCGGCATGGGCCGGATCGGACGCGCCTTCGCCCAGCGGGCACGCGGCTTCGACATGAAGGTGCTGTATCACGCCCGCACCCGCCTGCCGCCCGAACTGGAACAGGGCGCGGAATACTTTGCCGATTTCCACGCCATGTTGCCGCATTGCGATTTCCTCTCGGTCCATGCGCCGGGCGGTCCCGCCACCGACAAGATGATCGACGCCCGCGCCTTCTCGCTGATGCCGGACGGTGCCGTGCTGGTGAACGTCGCCCGCGGCTCGCTGGTCGACGAGGACGCGCTGCTCGATGCGCTCACGTCCGGCAAGCTGTTCGCCGCCGGGCTGGACGTGTTCCGCGACGAACCCGACTACGACCTGCGGTTCGCCGCGTTGGACAACGTGGTCCTGTCGCCGCATGTCGGCAGCGCCTCGAAGGAAACCCGTGACGCCATGGGGTTCCGCGCGCTCGACAACATCGCCGCCGTGCTGGCCGGCCGACCGGCCATCGACCCGCTTTGGAGGGACTGACATGCCGAAGCCCATCCTTTTCGTGACGCGTCGCCTGCCGGCCTCGATCGAAGCGCTGGCTGTTCAGGACTACGACGCACGCCTCACCCCGTCCGACGTCGCGATCGACGACCTGATCGCGCGGGCCGAGGGCGCCGATGCCATCCTGTGCTGCCCCGGCGACGTGTTGGACGCGAAAGCCATCGCCGCCCTGCCCGCATCGGTGAAAGTCATCGGCACCTTCAGTGTCGGCTACGACCATGTCGATGTGGCAGCGGCCAAGGCGCGCGGCATCAAGGTCTGTAACACACCCGACGTGCTCAGCGTCGCCACCGCCGAGTGCGCCATGCTGCTGATCATGGGCGCGGCCCGGCGCGCCGGCGAAGGGGAACGGCTTGTCCGCTCCGGGAAATGGCAAGGCTGGGCCCCCACCCAACTCCTTGGCACCCAGGTCTCCGACCGCCGGCTCGGCATTTTCGGGATGGGCCGCATCGGCCGCGAAATCGCCCGGATGGCCCGCGGCTTCAACATGGAGATCCACTACCGGGATATGGCCCGCCTGCCGGTCGAACTGGAGCACGGCGCCATCTTCCACGACAACGACGACAGCTTCCTGCCACTGTGCCAGGTGCTGTCGCTGAACGCCCCCGGCAGCGAGGGTACCCGTCACTGGCTGAACGCGGACCGCATCGCCAAACTGCCCCCCGGTGCGGTGGTGGTGAACGCCGCGCGCGGCACGCTGGTGGACGACGACGCCCTGATCGCGGCCCTGCGCAGCGGGCAGATCGCCGCCGCCGGGCTGGATGTTTACAACAACGAACCGCACCTCAATCCAGATTACCTGACACTGGAGAACGTCATGCTGTTGCCGCATCTCGGCAGCGCCACGACCGAGACCCGCGATGCCATGGGCCGCATCGTCCTGTCCGGGATCGGCGCCATCCTGGCAGGTCAAACGCCGACGAACCTCGTCGCATGAGCCTGCGCATCGCCGTCGGCGGCTTCCTGCACGAGAGCCATTCTTTCGCGCCCCGGCCGACAACCTACGCCGATTTCCTGCAGCCCGGCGGCCTGCCGCCTTTTTCGGCCGGTGCGGACCTGATCGAAGCCATACGCCCACGCTCGGTCCCGCTGGCCGGCGCGATCGCCGTCGCCGAAGCGGCTGGCGTGGACCTGGTCCCGTTGGCATGGGGTTTTGCCAATCCCGCCGGACCGGTCCAGGACGAGGCGTTCGAGCGCATCGCCGCCCGCATCTGCGCCCCGCTGTCGGTCGCGCTGGATGAAGGCCCGCTCGACGGCGTCTATCTGGATCTGCACGGCGCCGCCGTGGTGGAGAGCTTCCCGGATGCCGAGGGCGAATTGCTCCGCCGCGTCCGCGCCATCGTCGGCGACGCGATGCCGCTGACCATCAGCCTCGATCCGCATGCCAACCTCACCGAGCAGATGGTGCGCCTGTCGGATGCCGTCGTGCCGTTCCGGACCTATCCGCATGTGGACATGAAGGACGCCGGCGCGCAGGCGATGCGGCTGCTGCTCGGCCGGATCGAGCGCGGGCGTCCCTGGGTGCGCGCCTTCCGGACGTTGGATTTCTGGATTCCGATCGGCAGCCAGTGCACGCTGATGCCGCCGATGCAGCCGGTCATGACCGAGCGCGCTGCCCTGGCGGACCGGTTGGGCGCCGTCGAACTGGCCTTCTGCTTCGGCTTTCCCTACGCCGATTTCGCCGGGTGCGGCCCCGCCATCGCGGCTTTCGCGGATACGCAGGCGCGGGCTGATGCCGCGGCCGATGCGCTGCTGGCCTGTGTGAACGCCCAGGAGGCCAGCTTCGTGCAGGACACGCTGCCCTCGGCCAGGGCGGTCGCCGAGGCGCGACGGCTGGCCGTTGGTGCCAATCGGCCGGTGGTGCTGGCGGATACGCAGGACAACCCGGGTGGCGGCGGTCATGGCGATACGACGGAATTGCTGGCCGAACTGGTCCGCCAGGGCGCGAAAGGCGCGGTGGTCTGCCTGATCAACGACGCCGAGAGCGTCGCCTTGTGCGTCGCGGCCGGGGCCGGCGCGACGGTTGACCTGTCGCTGGGTGGCAAGTCGGATGGGATGCCGTTCGCGTGCCGTGCCCGTGTCGAGAAACTGACCGACGGCGTGTTCACGCTGACCGGGCCGATGGGTGCGGGTAATCCCGGCAATCTGGGGGATACCGCGCTACTCGATATCGAAGGCGTGCGGGTCGTGGCGACGTCGCGGAAGATGCAGGCACTGGATCAGGCGATTCTGCGTCACGTTGGCATCGAACCAGCCGAGTGCTCGATCATCGCGTTGAAATCATCCGTGCATTTCCGGGCCGATTTCGGTCCGATCGCCGAACAGGTGATCGTCGCCATTGCGCCCGGTCCGGTGGTGGCCGATCCGGCGGTGCTGAATTTCCGGCATGTGCGGGCGGAGGTCAGGCGGCGGCCGCGCGTGGCCTAAAGCGCGTTCCGGCTGAGTGGAATCAGAAGGACCGGAGCACCCGCCTGCCTCTTGTTGTCACTGCGCGGCGTGAGGCGACGAAGTAATACCGAGCCGCGTTGGCGCCGGCTCTCAATTCTCGTCATGGCCCGGCGACAGCCCGGGCCATCTACCGCGGCACGGTGCTGGATCAGATGGCCCGGGCTGTCGCCCTACCATATGCACACATCTTTTTCGGACCTCCGCCCCTTGCGGCGCGGCGCGATCTCTGAATCCATAGCGGTGACGCAACGGAGGATCAGAGATGGGTTTGAGCCTGGGACGGTTTAGCGACCGGCGCCTGGAAAAAGGGGGGCCTTTTTGCTGGAGCGTCTGGTCACGGTCGGCCAGGCCGGCGTCC
>JARLIN010000453.1 GCA_031291715.1 Rhodopila sp.
AGCGCGCCAGGCCGCGCTCTGGCATTGCATCGGCATGCATCGCGGGTGGCGGCGACGGAGTTGTTCGCTCGGGTGGAAGCCGCCTGCCTGGAGGAAGCACCGTTCATTGCCCCGGCGTTGTCCGGGCTTCGCCACCATCCCGTTATCGTCATCGGGTTCTTCGCCGGTGAAGGGGGACATGTGCGCGACGACCTGCCGGCGCTGATCGCGGCCGAGCAGCAGGCGCGCGGGTCCACGGGGCTGGCGGTACGATTTCAAGGCTCTGTTACCGACGATCCGGCGATGACGCAGATCATCCTGGACCAGGCGATGAGCGAACCGAGGGGAGAATAACATGTTTGCCTATGTCGGCGGCTATACCACGCCCGATCGCGACGGGCGCGGCAACGGCATCAACGTCTATCGGGTCGATCCGGTCAGTGGCGGCTGGAGCCATATCCAGCACATCGGTGGGCTGGAGAACCCGTCGCTGTTCACGCTCACGCGCGACGGCAGCCGGCTTTACAGCGTACATGGCGCGCGGAACCTGATGAGCGCCTTCGCCATCGACCGGCGGACCGGGATGCTGACCCTGCTCAATCAGGTCGATTGCCAGGGCAACAACCCTGTCGATTCCGCCCTGGACCCGACCGAGCGATTCCTGGTGATCGCCAATTACGGCAGCGGCGCCATGGCGGTGATGCCGATCGGCGATGACGGCAGGCTGCAACCGGTCAGCCAGCTTGTTCAGCTTGAAGGAACGCCCGGCCCCAACCCGAAAGAGCAGGCGTCCTCCCACCCGCATGCCGCGATTTTCGACCCCACCGGCCGGTTCGTGATCGTCCCGGACAAGGGCTTCGACCGCACCTTCCTGTTCAACTTCACGAATGGGCGCGTGACCCCGACGGAACAGGGTTTCGTTGAGTCCGCATCCGGCGCGGCACCTCGGCATACGACGTTTCATCCGACGCTGCCCGTTTTGTATGTGAACAATGAGCTCGACTCGACAGTGACGGTCTTTGAATGGTCGGCGGGGCGCGTGGCCGAGCGGCAGGTCATCTCGACCTTGGCGGCCGGCTATGCAGGACACAACACGACCGCGGAGATCGCGGCGTCGCCCTGCGGACGCTATCTGTATGTCTCGAACCGCGGCCAGGACAGCATCGTTCAGTTCGTCATTACGCCCGACAGTGGCCTGCTGACTTATGCCGGAACCTTTCCCACGGGCGGCGCGAAACCACGATTTTTCACCCTTGGCCCCGACTCGCGCCATCTGTACGCGGCGAACCAGGACAGCGACGACATCACGGTATTCGATATCGACGAGGCGACAGGCGGCCTGATCCCAACGGGGGTGCGCATCGCGGTCGGCAGCCCCTCGGCGATCAGCTTTGTCGCGCCCTCTTGAAAGAAAGGGGCCATCGCGTCGATACTGTTTTCAATCGAGAAGAGTCATGAGGACGACGCCATGGCCAAAGCCAGCACCAGACGAGGAGCGTCCGCCAAGGTGAAAACGGCACCACCGGCCGCGGCGCGCAAGAAAGCCACGCAGGTAATCGCCACATCGAAAAAAGCAGCGGTGAAATCAACAGCCAAGAAGGCCGCACCGCCAGCGCCCAAGGCACCCGCGAGGGCCGCCGCGCCGCAGATGGCGGCGCCCCGCAAGGCCGCGACGGCCAAGGCACCGCCGAAGACAGCCGCCGGCAAGGTGAAAGCCGCCGTATCCAAGGCGAAGGCCGCCTTACCGAAGAAGACCGCCTTACCGAAAAAGGCAGCCGCCAAGACCGTCGCTCCGCCGAAAAAGACAACCGCGCGCAAGGCGGCACCGCCGGTCAAGACCGTCGCGAGGACCATCGCGGTGAAAAAGGCCGCCCCCCGCCGCGCCGCCACCAGAGTCGCCGTCCCAACTCCGGTCCCCCGCCGCGCACGCACGGCCACCGCGCCACGCAAGGCCCCCGCGCGCAAACTCAGTGGAAGCGCGCCGCAGGTCTTCACCGTCAGCCACCTGAACCAGGACGCCTTCAAGGCCGACGGGCTGCGGCCTTACGCCAAATACCGGGATCTCGGCATCGCCGCGGCGACGAGCGGGCTGTGCCAGGCGCATGTGATCCGCTTCACGCCGCCGTGCACCGATGAAGTCCGCAAACGCCACCTGCACCAGACCGAGCTGCAACTGGTCTATGTGCTGCAAGGCTGGATGAAGAACGAGTTCGAAGGCCACGGCGAGCAGATGATGTCCGCCGGAAGCTGCTGGATCCAACCGTCTGGGATCAAGCACACGGTCCTGGACTACTCGGCCGATTGCGAGGTGCTTGAAATCATCGTCCCGGCCGATTTCACGACCGAGGAAATCACCTAAGCCATTGCAGCCTGGCCCGGCCCGTCGCAATCATCGGCGATGGCTTCGCATGATCGGCTCGATTGCCTGAAATGCCCGGCGCTTTGCTGCCGTATGGCGGGCTATGTTCGGGTCAGCCGAGATGACATCCGGCGACTGGCGAAGCACCTGCACATGAGTGTTCCGGACTTCGAGAAACGGCACATCGTCGAGGTCACCAAAAAAGGTGAGAAGCGAATCAAGGAAGGCTTCAAGACCTGTCAGTTCCTCGACGAGAACCACATGTGCGGCGTGTACGAGGCCAGGCCGCACGACTGCCGCGGGTATGTGTGCTGGAACCAGCCGGACGAGACTGTCTACGGTTACGCGGTGTTCCTGCAAACAGGCGTCGGACGGCTGCGGGAACAGGAGAAATAATACCACCCGGCATTGACCCCGACCCTCTATTCTCGTCATGGCCGGGCGTATCCGCGCACCAACGATCGGGGGTGGATGGCCGGGACATGCCCACGGCTGTCTGGCACGCTTTTTGAGTCCTGAGCGCAACATTTTGCTGTACAAATCGCACGGCATTGATTCTACTCAGATTCCGACGTTTGGCGACGTCACCGGAACGGAGGAGATCA
>JARLIN010000454.1 GCA_031291715.1 Rhodopila sp.
CGCCCGGATGCATAGCACCCATGCGTTTAGGCCTTTGACTGAAACTTTGTGGGATGCAACTCTACTAACAAGTAGTTTTGGTGCGGGTCGGGCCGGTTTCGCGCATAAAATCATGCGCAGGGGCGACGCTTCACCTCTAGGGAAGGATTGAACGATGGGGACAGCCAAGACCAGCAATGGAACCTCCCGACCAAAGCTGAAGGCGCCCCCCAACATCACGAACACGTTTCCCGAGTCTCCACCGCGAGACTATAACATTGCGGCTGTGGACCGAACCCTCGACCTGCTGGAGGCATTGTCGCGGCTGGGACCGGCCTCTCTCGCCGCACTTGCCGAAAGCGCCGGGTGTACGCGCACCGCGGCCTTCCGCCTGTTGCGGACCCTTCAGGCGCGCGGTTTCACTATCCAGGACGAAGCCCGCGGTCTCTGGCGCCTGGGCGCACGATGGAGCGCGTTGGGACGAGCGGCGTCGGAACAAGGGGCGCTCGCGGCGACGGCGATGCCGTTCCTGGCCGCACTCGGCAAGGCCACTGGCGAAAACGCCTATCTTCGCGTTCGCGACGGGATGGAGAGCGAGACGGTCGCCATCTACCAGACCGATCCGGCCATCCGTATGTACTCAGAAGTAGGCAAACGCGGTCCGCTCCACGCTGGTAGCAGCCGCCTCCTGCTGGCGTTCGCGCCGGAGGCGGTGCAGACACAGCTTCTCGCACAGCGGCTGAACCGCTTCACCCCCGCCACGCGGATCGACGCGAGCTGGATCGCAGCAGATCTGCAACGCATCCGCACCCGCGGGTACTTGATTACCTCGGATGAGGTCGTTGCCGGCGCCGTGAGCATCAGCGCCCCGGTTCGCGATGCGGCCGGTGCGGTTGTCGCGGTGCTGTATATCAGCGCGCCTTCCATGCGGATGCGCCCCCCGCGCCCGCGCGCCGTGCTGCCACAGGTGATGGACGCCGCGGCCAAACTGTCCCAGGCGCTCGGCGCATTGGTCAAACCGACCCAGACCGGCCTGGTGCGGGAGGACTCGACCCCAGCGGGCTGGCCACTGAACGGCGGCATGCTGACCTCATCCCGGCCGCATACGATCTTCCGCTAAGGGGTCAAGGGCGCGAAGCCCTTGCCTTTCCCTGCCTCAGGGCTTTCCAAAAGAACAGCGTATCGTGCGCTGCGCCGTCGGCGCTTAGCGTGTAACCTGGAATCCGGCCGGCTGCCTGCCAACCTTGCGCACGATACAGCGCCTCCCCGGCGTCACCGGCACGGGTATCGAGCGTCGATAGCGTCCGCCCCGCCTTCACGGCCGCCTGCTCCAGACTTTCCATGATCTGCCGGCCGAGGCCGCCTCGGCGAACGGATGGGTGCACCAGGACCTTTTTAATTTCCGCCCGATGCGGCTGATTTTCCGGCGTGGCCAGATCGAGCATGCCGGTCCCGACCATCACGCCGTCGCGCCACGCTGCTACCAGCACCCGCTTGCCCGCGCCGATCTCGGCGGCGACCCGGTGCCAGAAGGCCTTTGCCCTGGCGGGTGCCAGCGGTGGCAGGAACGAGACCGACGCACCCGCCTCGACGCATGCGATCAGGATGTCTGCCAACCGGGTTTCAGCGGAGGTCGCCGCCGCGATGTCCAGCGACTCCACGCCGTTGACCGGCTTGGCGTAGCCGAATTCCAGCGAGTTGGAGATGTCGTCCAGCACCCGGACCGGACCGGATCTTACGTAAGAGCGCTTCTCATAGAAGCGGTGCGCCCGGTCGAAGCGGGTATCGCTCCACAGCACCAGCCGCTCGGCACCCGCCGTGATGGCGTGGCGTTCGGCCTGATCGAGCAGAGCATGCCCCAGCCCAGAACCGTGCAGCGATGGATCGACATAGACCCGGCAGATTTCCCAGGCGGCGCTGTCCGAGGGACGAACGGCGATCATGCCCACGATCCTGCCGTCCGATTCGGCGGCCCAAAGAGTGCCGCCTTGGCCGGCGTAGTAGGTGGCCAGGGCGTGAAGTTCTGGCATCTCCCGGTCCACGTCCATGTGGATGCCGGGATAGCGTGACCAGCAGGCCCAGATCAGCGTGATGATGGCAGGACCATCGGCGTCTCGCCCGGGCCGGATCAGCCAGCCTGGGTTCGATTCGCCGCTGGCCATGCGCGACGGCCTAACGCAGGCCTTCGCAGAAGGTCTGAATCCGCTTGAGACCCTCAAGCAGTTCGTCGTCGGCCGTGGCGGTGCTGATCCGCAGGAACGGGCTCATGTGATAGGCAGCGCCATGCACGGTCGCGACGTAGTGCTCTTCCAGCAGCGCCAGGCAGACATCCTCGTCATTGTTCAGCTTGCGCCCGCCGGTGGTGGTCTTGCCCAGGCAGCCGGCGACGTTGGGGAACACGTAGAACGCGCCCTCCGGCTTGTGGCAGCTGATGCCCTTCGAGGCGTTCAGCATATCGACCGCGAGATCCCGTCGGCGCTTGTAGGCCTCGATCTGCACCTGGACGCCGTCCTGCGGACCATCCAGCGCCGCGGCAGCGGCCGCCTGCCCCACCGTCGAGACTCCGGCGGTCGCCTGGCCTTGCATGACGGTCATCGCCTTGATCAGCGCCTTCGGTCCGCCCGCGAAGCCGATCCGCCAGCCAGTCATGGCATAGGTTTTCGAAACGCCGGTGACGGTCAGTGTCCGATCCTTCAGGTCAGGGGCGACCTGCGCGAACGTGGTATGCTGGAAGCCGTCGAACACCAGATGCTCATACATATCGTCCGACAGGATCCAGACATGCGGATGCTTGCGCATCACCGCCGCGATCTCGGCCAGCTCCGCGGCGGAGCAGCAGGCGCCGGTCGGGTTGTTGGGATTGTTTAAAATCAACCACTTGGTGCGCGGTGTTATGGCGGCGTCGATATCCTCGGCACGCGGCTTGAAGCCATTGTTCTGCGGGCAGTTCACCAGGACCGGCACACCTTCGCAAAGCTGGACCATCTGCGCGTAGGCAATCCAGGACGGCACCGGGATGATGACCTCTTCGCCCGGATCAACAGTGGCCATGATCGCATTGAAAAGGCACTGTTTGCCGCCATTCGACACGCCGATCTCGTCCAGCGCGTAATCCAGGCCGGAGTCGCGCTTGAACTTGCGCTGGATCGCTTGCTTCAGCGCCCTGGTGCCATCCTGCGGCGGGTATTTGGTGTCGCCGTGCAGCGCGGCCTGATGCGCCGCCTCGATCGCATGCGGCGGGCTGTCGAAGTTCGGCTCCCCGGTGGTCAGGGTGATCACCGGCTTACCGGCGGCCTTCAATTCGCGCGCCTTGATCGTCATTTGCACGCTGGCGGCCAGTTCGACCCGGCCGAGACGTTGGGCGAAACCGGGTGTCGTTCCGGAACTCTGCGCGGACATTAGTGAAGACCTTGGCAGAAGCGTTGGATGCGGGTGCAGGCTTCGCGCAGCTCTTCCGTCGCGTTGGCATAGCTAATGCGAATGTAACCTGGGTAGCAGAACGCCGCACCGTGGACGGTGGCGACACCTTCCTCGGCCAGCAGCGTCAGGGCGAAGGCCTCGTCGTCCTTGATCAACACCCCGCCCTTGCTGGTCTTGCCGATGCAGCCATGGATCGACGGATAGACGTAGAACGCCCCGTCCGGCTTGCTGCAATTCATTCCCGGCGCCTGGTTCAGCATCTCCACGACCAGGTCGCGGCGCTGCTCGAACACCTTGCGCATTTCCTCGACCGTGTCCTGCTGGCCGAGCAGCGCTTCGACCGCGGCCGCCTGGGCGATGGAGTTGGGGTTGGAGGTGGACTGGCTCTGCAGCTTGTCCATCGCCTTGATCAGGGCCACCGGGCCGCCGGCGAAACCGATGCGCCAGCCAGTCATGGCATAGGCCTTCGACACCCCGTGCACGGTCAGGGTGCGGTCCTTCAGCCGAGGTTCCACCGCGGCGATCGTGCCGGGCTTGAAGCCGTCATAAACCAGGCTGTCGTAGATGTCGTCGGTCAGCACCCAGACATGCGGGTGGCGCATCAGCACCTCGCAGATCGGCTTCAGGTCCTCCGCGCTATAGGCGGCGCCGGTCGGGTTGCACGGGTTGTTGAGTATGAACCAGCGGGTCTTCGGCGTGATCGCCGCTTCCAGGTCCTCGGCGCGCAGCTTGAAGCCGTTGTTCTGGCCGCATGGGACCAGGACCGGCTTGCCGTCGGCCAGGGTAACGATGTCGGGATAGCTGACCCAGCACGGGCTGGGGATGATGACCTCGTCACCGGCATTCAGGGTGGCGACCATGGCGTTGAACAACACCTGCTTGGCACCGGTGGAGATGATGATCTCCTCCGGCTTGTAGTCGATGCCGCGGTCGCGCTTGAACTTGGCCGCCACCGCCTTGCGCAGCGTCTGGGTCCCGGACACGTCGGTGTATTTCGTCTCCCCGTTTTCCAGGGCGCGGATCGCCGCGTCCTTGATGTTGCGGGGGGTATCGAAGTCCGGCTCGCCCTGCGACAGGCTGATCACGTTTTTCCCCTCGGCGATCATGCGGCGGGCCACGGTGGAAATCGCGATGGTCAGGCTGGGCTGGATGCGGTCGAGACGTTCGGCGGTAAGAGACATGTCAGGTTCCAGACGGGACAGGGCTTCACAAGAAGGCGCGGGAAACTATCGAAGCGGCGACGCCGGGGCAACCGTTCCCTTGTCCGATCATTGCGGGACCGTACCGCGTCAGGGGACGGGCTTATCGGCCGTGCCGGTCTTGCCCGTCCGGCGCCCTGGCCGCAGACTGGCAGGGTCTTAATCATGGGGAGGAATACCATGCTTTACGAACTGCGGATCTATGAATGCGTTCCCGGCCGGCTGCCGGATCTGAACAAGCGTTTCAGCACGATGACGCTGAAGATCTGGGAAAAGCACGGCATCAAGCAAGCCGGCTTCTGGACCACGGTGATCGGCGAGTCGAACATGACGCTATACTATATGCTGGCATGGGAATCGCTGGCGGACCGCGAGACCAAATGGAACGCCTTCCAGGCGGACCCCGAGTGGCACGCCGCCCGCGCTCAGACCGAGGCGAACGGCCCGATCGTCGCCAACGTGAAGAACTTCATCCTCGGCCCAACCCCCTACTCGGCGGTTCAGTAAGCAGCCCCGACACGTCATGGCCGGGCGTGTTCCCGTGCGCACCAGGATAAGGCGGCGAATGGAGCAAGGCGCTCCGCCCGATCGTCATAGCCCGGCGCGAGGAACCCACCAGGCCATGACAGCGCGGGGAACCCGCCGGGGCCACGACAAAGGCGTCTAAATGCCATCCGTCGCCTATGGACGCCGTTCATTAGAGTATGTTGCACTGCACTCTTGAACATGGAGCTCGTGCATGCCCACGATCGACGGTGACCGTCTTCTCCGCGACCTCTACGCGGCGCGCGAAATCGGCAAATACAAGACCGGGGTGCATCGCCCGACCTTCTCGCCCCAGGATGTCGAGGCCCGTCACTGGCTGGCCGCCCGCTTCACGGATGCAGGCCTGGACGCCTCGATCGACGGCATCGGCAATGTTTATGGCCGCGACCCGACGCCGGGGCGCAAGCTGCTGTTGGGCAGCCACATGGAAACCCAAAACCACGCCGGCTGGCTGGATGGCGCCATGGGCGTCATCTATGGACTGGAGGTGGCCCGCACGCTCGGCCGCGGCATCGACGTCGCCGCCTGGGCCGACGAGGAAGGCCATTTCGGGCCGTTCATCGGCAGCCGGTCATTCTGCGGCCTGCTGACCGAGCACGAAATCGACGTCTGCTCTAATCGCGAAACGGGGGTGTCGCTGCGCGATGCGGTGCGGCAGGCCGGGTTCTCCGGGCGGCCTCGGCAGAAGGTGGATGCGGGACGCTACCGCGGCTACCTGGAAGCGCATATCGAGCAGGGCGCCGATCTGGAAGACCATCACCTGCGCCTGGGCATCGTCACCGCGATCGTCGGCAGCCGGCGGTTCAGGATCGAGTTCAAAGGTCAGCAGAACCACGCCGGCACCACACGGATGGCGGCGCGCAAGGATGCGGGCGTCGCGCTGGTCAAGCTGGTCGCCGCGATCGAGGCGCGCTTTCCCTCGGTGGCCGGACCTCTGACGGTCTGGACGACGGGCGATATCAAACTCGATCCCGGCGCGCCCAGCATCGTACCGGGACGGGCGGAGCTGGTGTTCCAGTTCAGGGACACGGACCCGGCGATCCTGGACGCGCTGGACGCCACGCTAAACGAATTGCTGGAAGAAGCCGCGCGTGGCCCGTGCGAGGTGACGGTCACCTATCGCGGCTCGACCGCGCCCAGCGCGATGGACCCGGGATTCCAGGCGGCACTGACGGCCGCCGCCCAGCACCACGCGCCCGGCCTGCACCAGCCCATGCCCTCGGGCGCCGGGCACGATGCGCAGATCCTGTCGCAGATGCTGCCCTCGGCCATGCTGTTCGTGCCCAGTATCGGTGGTATCAGCCATCATTACACCGAGAACACCCGCGATGAAGACATCGTCCTGGGCTGCCAGGTCTTCGCCGACGCGGCCGAGTCGATCCTGGCGAAGGGGTGAAAGAATCGGGCGGCGTTAGGATAAGGCCGGGCTCTGCCCGGACCCGCAAAGGGGGCGATGCCCCCTTTGATCCCTTGACCGCGCTTCCAAAGGCCTACGGGTCTTGGCGGGGTTCGCGGCGGAACCGCGCGCTTCGTTATCGTCTACGACTCTTGCACCCCTTGGATGACAATGTTAGTGCCGCGCGACTTTCTCAGGGGCTAGGGCATGGCATCGACGTACGAAACCGTGGCGGGGATCATCTCCGACACTTGCGATATCGAACCGGACAAGATCACACCAGACAGCCATGCGATCAACGATCTGGGCATCGACAGCCTGGATTTCCTCGATGTCGCCTTCGCCATCGACAAGGCGTTCGGCATCAAGATGCCGCTGGAACAGTGGACACAGGATGTGAACGCCGGAAAAGTGACGACCGACGAATACTTCGTACTGAAGAACCTCTGCGCCAACATCGACAAGCTGGTGGCAGCGAAGGTCTGACGATTCCACGTAACAATTTGCAACGGTGACCTGATGCGCCTGGAATACTTCCAGATGATCGATCGGATCACCGCGCTGGACGTTCCCGGTGGCCGGATCGCGACCGCCTGTCAGGTGCCGGAACAGTCCCCGGTGTTCGAGGGGCATTTTCCCGGCTACGCGGTCATGCCCGGCGTGCTGCTGATCGAGACAATGGCACAGACCGGTGGCTGGCTGGTGCTGGCCACCCTTCAGTGCGCGAAGATGCCGTTCCTGATGCAGGTCGAGAAGGCCAAGATGCGGTCTTTCGTCGTCCCCGGCCAGGCGCTGGTGGTCGAGGCAAGTTTGCTGCACGAAGGCTCCGGCTATGCCGTGGTCAAGGCAAGCATCTCCGTGGAGGGAAAGAAGGTGACGGACGCCGAGATCCGGTACGGCGTCGTGCCGTTCCCGAACGACACACTACAGGCGGCGATGCTGGAAACCGCGCGTCGGATCGGGTTGCCCGAGGAATTCCTGCCCAAGGGACACACAAATGGCGCATGAGCGCGACGCCCTCATCACGGGCATTGGCATTGTCTCCTGCCTCGGTTCCGGGGCCGACGCGCACTGGGATGCGTTGAACGATTTCACGCCGGTGGTGGACACCGAGAGCTTCAAGCCGTTCCCGGTGCATCCGCTGGCGCCGCTCGACCTGGACAAGCAGATCCCCAAGCGCGGCGACCAGCGTCAGATGGAGGCCTGGCAGCGGATGGGCGTGTTCGCCGCCGGGCTAGCCCTGGACTCGGCCGGGGTGAAGGGCAACACCGAGCTGTTATCGCAGATGGGCATGATCGTCGCGGCTGGTGGCGGAGAGCGGGATTACGCCGTCGATACCGCGATCCTGTCAGGCTATCCGAAGGCACCGAATCCCGGCGCCTATCTGAACGAGCACCTGCTGGGCGACCTTCGGCCGACGCTTTTCCTGGCTCAGTTGTCGAACCTTCTGGCCGGCAATATCTCGATCGTGCATGGCGTGATCGGGTCGTCGCGCACCTTCATGGGCGAGGAGGGTTCCGGCGCCGATGCGGTGCGCATCGCCTGCGCGCGGATCGCGGCGGGCCAGGGCGACATCATGCTCGTCGGCGGATCGTATAACGCGCAACGGCCGGATGTGCTTCTGCACTACGAGATGGGCGGCCTGCTGCGGCGCGCGCCGTTCGACGGCGTCTGGGCCCGGCAGTCTTCCGGCGGCGGGATGGTGCTTGGCTCCGTCGGCTGCTTCCTGGTGATCGAAAGCCGGGCGCATGCCGCCGAACGAGGGGCCACGGCATTTGGGCATATCGCGGCCATCCGCACCGATCGGTGCCGCCGTGGGCCGGGCGAGGCGACCGCCAACGCCAGGGCTCAGTTCGAGGCGATGGCCGCGCATTACGATCCCGCGGGGGCGGAGGTGATTTCCGGGGCGTCCGGCGCGGCTGCACCGACGGCGGAAGAACAGGCGTTCCTGGCTGAAATTGGCCGGCCGGTGCGGGCGACTGCCACTGCGTTAGGGCATTCGCTGGAGCCTTCGTTCCCCGCCAGCCTGGCTTTGGCGGCGCTATCGGTGCAGCGCGGGGCATTGTTCGGGCCGCTGGAGGCCACCGAACAGACAATGACGGCGCCGCTGACGCAGGCGCTGGTGACGTCCTGGGGACATTGGCGCGGCGAGGCACTCGCCCTTGTCACTGCGGCTTGAGGGAGACTCCATGACCAAGGACACCGATCATCTGGGCCGTCCAATCGTGGTGGTTACTGGCATGGGGGTCATTACCTCGCTCGGCCAGGGCCAGGCGGATAACTGGAAGGCGCTGACCTCCGGCGTGTCCGGCATCCGGCGCATTTCCCGGTTCCCGATCGAGGGGCTGCGCACGACGATCGCGGGGACCGTCGATTTCGTCCCGGTCGAGGAACTGTCCGCCCCTGCCCTGTCGCAGCGCCTGGCGGAACTGGTGATCGAGGAAGCCGTCGCCGAGTCCGGGATCGGCCGTGTCGGCGACTTTCCGGGTCCGCTGCTTCTGGCGCTTCCGCCGGTGGAGATGGAATGGGCGCAGCGTTTCGCGCTGGCTGCCGCCTCCGGGGCGAATGACACCGTGACCTATGACGATCTGATTCGCGCCGCTGGCAGCGGGTCGTTCGAGCCGTGGTATCGACGTTTCCTGTTCAGCTCGGTTGGCGAGAATCTGGCGGAGCGGTTCGGCACGAAGGGGTTGCCGATCGCGACGTCGACCGCTTGCGCGTCCGGCGGCACGGCGATCCAGCTTGGGGTCGAGGCGATCCGCCGCGGCGAAACCGACGCCGCCCTGGTGGTCGGCACCGATGCGTCGGTCAATGCGGAGAGCCTGATCCGATTCTCCCTGCTATCGGCGCTGTCCACACGGAACGAACCGCCGTCCTCGGCCTCGCGGCCGTTCAGCAAGGACCGGGAGGGCTTCGTCATGGCCGAAGGCGCCGGCGCGCTGGTGCTGGAAAGCTTGGCGAGTGCGCGGTCGCGGGGTGCGACGGTGCTGGGCGTGGTCCAAGGCTGCGGGGAGGTTGCGGACGGGTTCCACCGCACGCGGTCCTCGCCGGATGGCAAGCCGATCATCGCGTGCATGCGGAATGCCCTGGCCGATGCCGGGCTGGCCCCGGAAGACGTCGGCTATATCAACGCCCATGGCACCGGGACGCCCGAGAACGACAAGATGGAATGGGTCGGGGTGTCCGCCGTGTTCGGGGAGCGGGCGGGATCGATCCCGATGTCGTCCAACAAGTCGATGATCGGGCACAGCCTGACCGCGGCCGGCACGGTGGAGGCGATCTTCACGGTGCTGACGATCCGGAACGGGTTGCTGCCGCCGACGATCAACTACGATATTCCCGACCCGTTATTACCGGTGGATTGCGTGCCGAATGTCGCGCGGGCCGCCAGTGTGCGGCACGCGATTTCCAACTCGTTCGGGTTCGGCGGACAGAATGTCTGCCTGGTGCTGGGGGCCGCTTAAGGTCTGTTCAGGACGGCGGGAAACCACCCGCCATCCACCGCGAAACGCCGTGTGCGGATTTCACCCGCGCATGAGGAAACGGGGAATTTGGCATCCCGTCCCGTTCGCCGCACAGTAGCGGACGGGAGGAATCAACAATGCCAACACAACGCAAAGCCGCCATTGTCACCGGGGCCGCGAGCGGCATGGGGCGCGCCATGGCGCTCGGCCTGTCCGAAGCCGGGTTCGACGTGGTCGCTGTGGACCGCAACGCCGCGGCGCTGAGCACCCTGCCCGCCCCGATCAAGCCGGTCACGGCCGATCTTTCGCAGCCGGACTCGTTCGACGCGATCGTGGCCGAAACCATCGGTGCGTTTGGCCGGATCGATGTCCTGGTAAACAACGCCGGCATCGGACAGGCCGCGATCCGGGCGGACCAGCGGGGGAACCCCATTCGGTTCTGGGAAGTGACTCCGGCGCAATGGAACCAGTTCCTGACCGTCAATGCGACGGCGCCGATCATGATGGCCCGGGCGGTGCTGCCGCATATGCTGAAAGCTGGCCAGGGGCGGATCATCACCGTCACCACCAGCCTGGGGACGATGGTGCGGGAGGGTTATCTGCTGTACGGCTCCAGCAAAGCTGCGGCGGAGTCCGCGATGGCCGTGCTGGCGGCGGACCTGGCCGGCACGGGGGTGACCGCCAATGTGCTGGTGCCGGGCGGGGTAACCGATACGCCGCTGGTGGGCGACGCGGGGGACCGGTCGAAGATGCTGCGGCCGGAGATCATGCTGCCGCCGCTGCTCTGGCTGGTGTCGGACGCGGCCGCCCAGGTGAGCGGCCGGCGGTACATCGCGGCGGACTGGGATGTCTCGTTGCCCGCGGATCGGGCGGCGGACGCGGCGGGTGCGCCGGTCGCCTGGTTGAGCATCGCGCGGATGCCGATCGAGCCGGGGTGATCACGACCCGCCCGCCAGGCACCTGACCTTGCCATGCGCGCATGGCTCTTCTTGGTCCACCAGAATAGTTGAACAAGAAAATCGCGGGAAGCACCCACATATAGCCGGCAATGTGTTGTTTTTGTCTGGTTGACCGAAGGGAATCTCCTATGCGTCTCGCTCTGCTTGCCCTGTTAGTGCCGCTCGCATTGAGTGGATGCCTCTCGTTCAGCAGCAGCAATCCGCCACCACCGGCGAGCAACACCACGATTGTTACGCCGCCCGCGCCACACTCAGGGTATTGATTCCTGCTGCCCGGCAATCCAGCGCGCCATCCCCATGACCTGACCAACGAACAACACGCCGGCGGTTGGCATTGGCAACCCGCCGGCGCGTAGCGTCGCCGCGGTCCATGTGTTGCACGTATCGAACGCATCGTAGGTGCCGCGCGCGGCATAAAAGACGCTGCCGGGATAGGGTCCGTCGGCCAGTATCGCGGGTTCGCCGTCAACGGATGGTTCGAGCTCCTGCCAGATCTTCGCCTCAATCCGTTCGAGGCCGGCGCGGGAGACGTGCAGCACGACAACATGCGGCTCACCAAAAGCTGCTTCCGGTGTGGTGCTCAGCGCGGTCGTCAGCAGAGCGCTGCGGCTGGGCAGCAGGGCGGCCAGCATCGTGCCGGGATTTGTTCGCCGATCCAACAGGAATTGGCGCTCGCCGAAACCGAAGGTCAGGAAACGCACGCCTGGAAACGTGCGTTCCAGTGTGGCGAGCGGGCCGTTGATCTCATCGACCGGCAGCCCGATATCGGTGTGCCACCCACGCTCGATCACGTAGACGAAGGCGTCGCCCGAAGGATTGATGTCTGTGGCCGGCAGGTCCGGTGCTGTGCAGCCTGCCAGCAGAAGGGCAGTGGCCAACCAGGCCGATGCTGTCAGGTTCACGACGCGGTGGCTTCTTGTTTGGCGACGCCAAGGTGACGACGGCTCTTCCTCATAAGCCTGCCTCATCCTTGCGACATCGTCGAGACGATCAACGAGAGCCGGCGCCGCGAGAACCACGCGTGCCCTCCCTCCCCGGCTCCCTGGTTTCGACCGGTGGATGCACCGCCCCTATGGACTCCCATTTGGACTCCGATTGACAACCCCTTGTAACACTGCCCCAATATTCGGGCTCCCCCCAGGTGGAGAACGGCGGCTATGACCACGAATCTCCTTGCTTTGCCATTGCCTCTCATTTTCGTGCTCAGCCTGGTGTTTCTTATCCTGGGCGCCCTACTTGGCTGCCGGCTTGGAGAGCGTGCCACCGTACGAGGTGGCAGCACCATCGGCACGATAACTGCTTCTATACTTGGAATGCTCGCGTTGATGATCGGCTTTACTTTTTCGATGGCCCTGATGCGCTATGACGCACGCCGCGACGCCTTGCTGCAGGAGGCGACCGCGATCGGCACCACCGCCCTACGCGCCCGCCTGCTGCCCGCGCCATATGCGATGGAATCACTGAAGCTGCTGCGCGACTACACGCAGATCCGTCTCGATCTCGCGGCCCACGCTCCGTCAGAGGAGGCAACGGCCGCAGCAATTGCGCGCTCCAACGACATCCAGGAACTACTTTGGCAGAAAGCCAAAGCTGTGGCGGCGACAAACAACGCGATGGTGCCAACAGGGCTCTACATGAACACACTCAATGACATGATCGACGATCAGGAACGACGCCTGACCGCGGTCCGCAACGACGTACCGGCGATCGTCATTTGGGCCCTCTACGTCATTGCGGTCATCGCCGTCGGCTTCACCGGTTATGCAGTGGGATTGGAGAGACAATTCTCCCGCGTACCGATTTGCATTTTAAGCATTGTTATTGCATTGGTAATTCTCTTGATCCAGGATCTTAATCGACCAAACGTGGGATTCATGCGTGTGAGTCAACAGCCAATTCTTGACGTCGCGGCAAGCCTGGAGGGCTATACCAAGTAAATGGTTTCCGGCCTTCGACTCCCGATCCGGCGGAATACCTCATATCGGCACTCGCAGGTGCCGCAACTGCCGGTGGAATCTGTTCCGCGATTTCCTGCTGTATGGCGAAATCGGATGGGTGAACCGATATCCACACCGAAGCACCAGAAAAGCTGCGCCGCCGCCGAAGGCGAACCGATCGGGTCGGACGGGTTTGAATGCGATCGGGGCCAGGCTAATCACCCCCCGCCTCGATCTGGACCTGCTTGATACCGTCAGCGAATGATGATCTCCACGCGTCGGTTCTGCGGCTCGCGGACGCCTTGGCCGGTTGGCACCAGAAGATGAGTGTCGCCGAAACCTTGGATTGTGATCCCGGAGCGGGGCACGCCGTCCCTGACCAACTCCGCGGCCACTGCCTCAGCTCGGCGAACCGACAGAGTCTGATTGTACTTCGCCGTGCCGGACGTATCGGTATAGCCGTTGACCTCGATCCGCGTGTACTGGACATGGGTCGAATTATCCGCAGCGTCCTTGATGATCTGACGCGCGCGATCGGTGAGTGTCGCTTTGTCCCAGTCTAAGAACACCAGATAGGATCGCGATGGCGCCGGCGCCGGCGCGGCTACCGGGACCGGAGGCGGCGGCATAGGCCGCGGCGTGTTGAAGGCATAACGGATGCCGACAAGCAATGCGTAATTGTACTCCGAACCCACTTGCTCCGTCCCGGTAACGGCGCGATTTAGCCTCGGGAAAACGATCGCGCCGCTGTAGTCTCGAGTGCCCGCCATTCCCATGAAGCGAAACTCGGTCGTGATCGACAGCCCAGGTGTCGCGGACATGGGGAAAGCAGTGCCCAGGATCGCCTGATAAGCGAAGGCACCCTTTGTATTGCTGATATTGGCGATGTCGCCGATACGATCTGTGACATTTACCCCGTCCCAGTTGGCCCATGCATAGCCGACACCAACCCCGACATAGGGTACGACCCATGGTGCAAGACCATAGAAGTCGTACGCCGCATTGAGCATGAGGCCGTACTTCCGCTCGGTCCCGCCGGAACTGAGCGCTGGCGAGGCGAACAGGCCGGAGATGCTGCTGACCGCATTAGTACGATAGCTCGGCTCCGCCTCAAGCCGCAGGCCGTTTCCGAAGCCCCAGCCAATACTGGCGAGTCCGACGAAGCCCGGCGTGAAGTAAACATTCGTTGTACCGCCGTTCGGACCAAAGCCGAGGTTTTGCAAAGTCGTCGAGGATGTCCCGGCCAAACGACTGGCCTGAATTCCCTCGCTTCCCATGAAGTTGCCGCCGAGACCCGCGCCCATGTAAAGGCCATCGACCGGCTGTGCATTCGCAACCGATATGATACTTGCCGCAGCGCCAAACGCGGCCGTAACGGCAAAAATGCTCGTCCGAATGCCGCTCATGCTGATCTCCGTCCGGTCGAAGGTCGGCTGGCCTCGTCGCGCCGCCGCGACCCAGTTGCGTTCGTGACATGGCTAATGGACGGACCTGTCGGCGCGCTATGCACTTTCGGCACGTGCCGGCCGTTTTCAGCCGGCCCAGACTTCCACGACCGCGGCGAAGGCGCGGACTTGGCTCAGATTATTGTGCTTGATTTCAGGCACTGGAGTCAGCAGGGCAGATTCTACTCTCGATTGATCCCGGTCAATGTGGAGTCGGAATAAGGCTCCGGCGGCAACGTCATGGGCGCCGGCCGATCGTCTTGGACGAGACGATTGACCTATGCCCTCCTTGCCAAATCCGCATAGACGTCTGCGGGCCAGTAGGACACCTTCCGGGTCGTTTCGCCTTGCTCTCAATAGATGCCGCTCAGGCGGCTGCTCTGCCCGCTAATCCGAGCGGGAGGGGTACACTAGGCATGAGATTGAATCACCCTCTACCCCGCCTAATCGGCGCCGCGCTCCCAGACAGTGCCAGGGCGCCACCTTCCTGGACCTTTTCAGCGAAGGTCGAGATGGAACAATCGCAATGAATGTGCGCGGCGCGGGCCTGCCGACGCGGACCGGCGTCAGTACAAACATGCCCTGGACCTCTCGGCCTAACGCCGGCGTAACCCGGCGAACGCCCTTCGGCGCGCGTGCTGGTGCAGCATGGCCGCAGCCCCACATTACCCGCCTTCCGGATGTCCGTACCCGTATTGCTTCGGGCAAAAGAGTGGGCTGTCGAGAAGGATGACCCCATGCCCAAAAATGCGACGCCGGCGTTGATGCCGGTGCCGATCGTCAATCGGCGGCGCATCGCGACGCGCTCGGGGCTTTTCACCGCTTGCGCAATGATGCTCGGCTGCACGACCGAGGTCCAGCCCGGCGGCCTTAGGCCGCCCGAGGTTATATTCGATACGCCGGGGGGTCCCGTCGCCCTGAACGGGCCGGCGCAAGGCGGTTCCGCCGTTCCCGGGGGCAATCTCGCGATGCCTCCGGCGGGTCCGGACGGCACGCTGCCGCCTCCAGCCCGGGCGGTCAGTCGCAATGGCACGTATGCCGGCACCGCGAACGTTCTTTCCACCGGCGGCGGAATGTGCCTGGATAACAAGCCGGTTTCCAATTTTCGGGTGCATGGTGACGCGGTGCGGTTTGGCGAGTTCCACGGCACCATCGCCCCGGACGGAGGCTTGCAGATGGTATTCGGGGCTGTCTGGATCACCGGCCACTTCGAAGGTTCTAACTTCCGCGGCCAACTTTCGGAAAGCGGCCGCTTTGGCTCACCCGGCTGCACCTTCCTGCTGGTGCTGGATCGGGTCGGCCCTTGATATCCGTGAGCGCTTATCGATCGAGTGATTGTACCGTCTCAATTTCGCCGCTCGCATCATGCCGCTCGCGGCTACGATTGGACTTTGCTCTGCCTGCTGTTCGTTCACGCCCAGCAGCATCGATGAGCGACCCTCGTCAGGTTGATCGCGCAGAGGCCAAAAGTGCATAGACTCCGCGCGGACCTATAAATCATAAGAGGTCATCCGCCATACGATATCAGCCTAACCGATATTGTCCGGCGGCAAGGCTAAAATGGGCTGCATATAGTTCTTCTTAGGCTCAATGCCGTCACAACTGGGGAGATAGACCCGTGACCAACTCGACCAAAGGCCGCCTCATCGTCGCATCGCTGCTGTCGGCCATGGGCCTGACGGGATGCGTCTCCCAGAGTAAATACGACGCGCTCCAGGCGCAAAATCAGCAGCTTCAACAGCAGAATGCGTCGATGTCGCAACAGATTGCGGCCGACAAGGCGCAGATCAACCGCCTGCAGGGGGCGATTAAATACACCGTCAACAGCGACTTGCTGTTCCCGTCGGGCGGCTGGCAGATGAGCGCCCAAGGCAAGCAGATCATCGCCAGGATGGCGGCGAAACTCGCGCCGACGGAGCAGAACAAGATCTTGGTGAACGGCTATACGGACAATGCTCCGATCGGTCCGGCATTGCGGCAGCAAGGTATCACCTCGAACGAGATGCTGTCGCAGAAGCGTGCCGAAAACGTGATGGAGTATTTGGTTTCGCAAGGCATGAAGCCGGATCTGGTCGAGGCGCATGGGTATGGCGACACGCAGCCGGTCGCCTCGAACGACACGGCGAAAGGCCGGGCAGAGAATCGGCGCGTGGAACTGACGCTGGGCAGCCCTACCAGTTGAGAGCTTCCGCCCTCGGCTGATCGCGGGGCGTCGGAATGTTTGCGTCGCTACGGGGCGACATGCCAGGCGCCCCGTATGTGAGCTTCGCAGGGCGGCGCCAAGCGACCGTCCGATTTCGCGCGTCACGGAATTCTAAGGGCTTGAGCGGTCAGCCGGGCACCCGGATGCTAGCCTCCAGACCATACAGAACGACCAGTACTTAACTTCGATGGTGCCGACGAAGAGAAGGATGACGTGCGGGAGCGGCCACAGGCCTCGCATCTGCCATTTGTGCATAGGCTTGTTCTCTTGCCTCTACTAGAACTCATACGGCGTCAATACGTTCAGCAAGGCGCTGTCCAGACGGAGGGAACCACCGATGAGATCCAGGATGTTCGATGCGACGATTGCCATAATCGCTCTCTCGACGGCTGCGTTATCCAGCCCGGCTTCGGCACAACAAGCGCAGTCAGCAAAGTCCCAACTATATGCATTCCACACAGGGCCCGTGGTTGGCGGCTGCCCCGGCCTGGACTGGCACATTACTCTCGAGCCAAACAACACCCTGATGGGCTTTGTCGCGTGGGACCAGGGGAAGCATATGGCCCGGCTGGCCGGGGCGCTCAATAAGGACAGAACCTTTGAGATGGACGCGCAGGAGATCGGAGGGGCGGCCAGAAAGGCCACCGTCAGGGGGACGGCTAGAGGCGATTATGTAAACGTCTCCATCAATGGCTCCGGGACCGCCTGCGACGGGAATATCCTTTCCATTCCCCGCGCCACGGGCGGGATTGGCGGAGGCGGCGGCTAGTGTCCTGCCCCCGGAGTTCGTCGCACCATGCGGCGAGCTTCGGGGATAAGCGGGCCGCTGAAAATAAAGAGAGAATGTCTCGAATCTGAAGTTCGCCCACTATGGCGAACCAGGCACTCGGGCAGGATTGGAAGGCGGACGGGGCCGGTTTATGGCACATTCGGTGCCTTGGCCGGCTCCGATCCCTCGGTGAAGGCAGCAATTCCGCCGCGTCAGGGATGATGGCGAAGCCGTGGTTCGTCCGGTGGAACCCCCGTGACGGCATGCCGGCAGCGACGCTGCGCTGCCCCGCCCCCCAGAAGAATTTGTCGCCGCGGGCCGGCGACAGGAACAGTGTCGTCTGAGCATTGTTGAGCCCATTTTCCCAGTGATCGCCTTGTTTCTTGGGCGCCTGTGATACGAAGGCGCCCTTGTTCCGGGTGATGAGGAACCAGTCTTCGTCCAGCGGGATCGGCACGATCGCGTTGTTGATTTCAAACGTGTTCGTCGTGGCATTGTAGAGGCCGTCCCCGAAGGACGCTTTGTATCGCAGCGGGAGCGTGTAGAAGCGAGTCACCGGGTTTTCCGATTCCCTCTCGTACGCCATGTTGGTCTCTTCGGGCACCGACTACGCGCTTGCATCCGGGTTCCACAGCAAGGCCGCGAAGCCGATCGACAGAGCGGCCATCCCGCACGCGCGCCGCGAGATCGAATGGCAATCAGATTTTTGACAGGTGCAGGACATAGGCTTCGCACCGCACGGGAGGAGCGGATGAACTATCCATCGCTGTCCCTCAAGCGCCGAAGATGTGCCGCCAATTGTTCTTCATGCTGATTGCTGTCCGGGCCACCGGGGCCACCACGGCCCGTCCCGTCATCGCGTGATCTCCCTCGGCGTTGCCGAACGCGGCACAAGGATCTTTGTCAACATGACAAGAGCATCATTGCGTCACGTCGAAGGCCTTGAGCTCCTTCCGAGCTGTCCCGAAGTTTCCAAGTTGATAGACGGAGGCGCCCGCGGGCGAGAACGTGAACGCATCGAACGGTTCGGCCAGCATTTTGTTCAGATACTCTCGGGTGGCCATACCAGTCGTGACGTGCGGATTGAAATGCTCGCCGGACGCTCTCGGAACGAACGCCGCGACATAGTCTATCGTCGGCTGGTTTATGTTGGGATCCTCGGGCGTCGTCACGAATGCCGCGGCCGTCCCGGTTTCCGTCGTGAACGGGGCCACTGCATCGATCAGCTCTTTCTGCAGGCGCAGCAGATCAGCTGTTGGCTCGACGACAATGCCTGACAGCCCGATTTCCTGCCAAGGGATGTAGTAATATCTTACCGCCTTTAGGTTGAAACTGGTCACGTTCTCGCCATGCAGAACGCTACCGACGACGGCATAGACCTTGTTGAGGTCCGCCGTGCGAACATAGCGCTGCAGCATAGAGATGTGCGGATGGTGCGATGCGTCCAGCGCGAAGCCCTTCGGGAAGACCTTAAGCAAGCGGGCGTTGACCGCTTGCGCGTGCTGAATCATGGTTGCGTCCGGCTCCAACGCGATGTCGATCGCCATAACCGGACTTTGCTGTGCGCTGGATCTCCCCGCATGACCGATCAGCGATGCCAGGCCGATGCATAGTGTCGGCCAAGACCTTTATGAATCTATACATGGGATTCTCCAATTGATGGGGTTCCCAGTCCACCCGACGCGATTGCCAGTCATCTGTCAGATGCCTCCAGGTCGACAGGGCTGATCCCTAGTCGAAGGCAAATATCCGTTTCCAGTCAGTCTTCATGCTGATAACCGTCCAGCCGCCTTTCTTCGCCTCGTCGTACAGCGCCTGGGTGAAGGTACCGATCCTGGAGGCGGGCAGCCCCTGCGCCGGTCCGTACGCGTACTCCCGCTTCGCGTCGTCGTGCAGCACGAGCATCGACAGCCGCGCGCCGTCGCCGGCTTTGGTGTACTCCAGCATCTGCCGGTCGCCGATGGAGTTGCCGAACGCAGCATGTGGCCGGCGACCGATCATCATATAGATGCCCTCGGGCTTGCCGGCGTTGTCATCGTTCAGCAGCAGCTTCGGGTCTTTGGTCAGGAACGGCTTGCCGTCCTTGCCATAGCCGAACCTGGTCCCAGCCATGCTGCCAACCACCTGCTCGGGTGGGATCCCGTAGATCTGCTCGGCGTAAACCCGCACGAAGTCCTGGCCGCCGCCGGTGACGATGTAGGTCTTGTAGCCGTTGGCACGCAGGTATTGCAGCACCTCCTGCATAGGTTGGTAGGTAAGCTCGGTGTAGGGTCGCTGCCAGCGCGGATTCCGGGCCGTCGCGAGCCAGTCCTTTACTTGCGCTTTGAACGCGTCCACCGACATGCCCGTGAGCGTCACGGCAAGTATCTTTTCCAGGTCCCGCATCGGGAGCTTCGCGATCGCCGCCCGGTTGCCGGACAGCACGGTCTTGAACGGCTCGACGTTCGCAAGTTCCGGTTTCGCCTTGACCACCGCCGGCACCCGATCCAGGCAGTAGATCACCTGCGCGTACATCGGCTGCTCGACCCATAGCGTACCGTCCTGGTCGAACGTGGCGATACGCTCCTCGGGCGGCACGAAGCCGGGATTCGTCCGGTCGGTCGTCACCCGCACAAAATCGAGGATCGCCTGTTTGGCCGGCCCGTCATTCCAGGACGCGAGCGGCACGGGAGGCGTCTGCGCCTGCGCGATCGTGGCACCGAGCAGCCCCGGGAGCGTTGGCAGCGCCGCGAGCGCGCCGAGCAGAAAGCGGCGGGTGGGGACGTCAGGAGGGGACGTCAGGAGGGAGGGATCGCATGGCCGCCTTCTTTCATGCAGCTGATTTTGACCGGTCGCCGCGGGGTGGCGAACGCCGGACCCAGCATTCCACGTCCCCATTGTGCCGCGCGGCGAATGAAACGCGCTGTCACGGTCAACAGCGGGCGTGCTTGTGATGGCACGCCCGCTGTGCTGCCCGTTACTCTACTGCCCTTCGTGAGCCTTCATCATCTCCTCAACCTGGGCTTTGACCGCTTCGAGATTAAAGGTCGCCGGCGCCTGCATCGGCGGATACTCGATCGCAGTCTGCGCCAATGCCCCGACCCGCTGTTGCACGAGGACGAACCGCCAGAACTCGCGCGCCATGAAGTCGTTCATGTAGCCGCCACCCAGGTTGTTGAGCGTTTCGCCTCGGATCGAGGAGGTCCGCTCGAACGGATCCTGACGGAGATTCGTGATGGTCGGCATATCCGTCACGACTTTTTCGCCGGGCCACCCAAAGGGCTGCTGAAGGAACTGGAACTTGAAGTCATCGATCCGCAGGGCACCAAGTTTCGGCCCGGCGAAGTAGAACAGCTCGTGGCGCGCCGACGGTCCCTTGCCCAGCAGCAGGTCCATCTGGTCATAGCCGTCCAGGTGGTTCTTGTAGGTGTTGTCACCCAGCTTCACGCCTTTCAGGAGCTGATCCGTGATGCCGGGGTTGCCCGCTGCATCAGCGAGCGTCGGCAGCCAGTCGAGGCCGGAGACGATGCCGTTCTCCACCGAGCCCGGCTTGACCTTCCCTGGCCAGCGAATGATGGCCGGCACGCGGAAGCCGCCTTCGAACGATGTGCCCTTGGTGGCCTTGAACGGCGTCATGCCGCCATCCGGCCAGGTGAACACTTCCGCGCCGTTGTCGGTGGTGAAGATGACGATGGTGTTGTCAGCCTCGCCGGTGTCCTGCAGATGCTTCAGCAGTTCGCCGATGCTGTCGTCCATCTGCGCCATGCCGGCCTCTTCGATATTGTAGTTGCTCGTAGGATTCATCATCGCCTGGTACTTGGGCGGGATGTAGGTGAACACGTGCATGCGCGTGGTGTTGTGCCACACGAAGAACGGCTTGCCGTCCTTCTTCGCCTTGTCCATGAAGTCCTCGCTGGCCTTGACCAGCACGTCGTCGAAGGTCTCCATGTCGTACTTGGCCTTGCGGCCTTCCTGCCAGTTCTGCATCCCGGTCATATTCGGGAACGGTGCCAGCGGGCCTTCGTCGACGATCCGCTGCTTGCCGATTTTGCCCCAGCGCGGCTGCACCGTGGGATCGTCCACGTCGGTTGCATAGGTGTGCACCAGGGTGCGAGGGCCATACTTGTCGACCCAGTCCTGCGGGTAGTCGAACCAGTACGGGTCGGACATGGCGTCCAGGTGGTACAAGTAGCCAAAGAACTCATCGAATCCGTGCACCGTGGGAAGGTATTTGTTCAGGTCGCCCAGATGGTTCTTGCCGAATTGCCCGGTCTCGTAGCCGAGCGATTTCAGCACCGTTGCGAGGGTCACCGCCTGGTCCGGCAGGCCGACGTCGGCGCCAGCCTGGCCCACGGTCGTCAGGCCGGTTCGCAGCGGCAATTCGCCGGTGATGAAGTTTGCCCGACCCGCCGTGCAGCTTGCCTCAGCGTAATAGTCGGTGAACATCATGCCTTCGGACGCCAACTTGTCGAGATTGGGCGTCTTGCCCGACATGATTCCACGATGGTAGGCGCCGACGTTAAACCAGCCGACATCGTCGCCCATGATTACGAGGATGTTGGGCTTTTGTGCAGGCGCCTGGGCCTGTGCTGGGGCGGTGACCGCCATTGTGGCGGCCAGCAGGAACCCGACGGCGAGCGCGTCACGGGCCCGCGATAACCCCAAACCAACGGTCATTCTGGGCCCTCCACTTTTTGGCGGTGCTGTGGCCGGCATCATGCGTCTCCTCCGTCTCAGTGTTACGGTATGTTTCGATACGATGACGATCGTTCAGGCTGGTTTCTGCCACGTCCCACCAGAGTGACTTCGATCCGGCGCTCTAACGAAGAAGGCGTTCCCCCCAAAGGCGCGGCTCGGCGTGGCGACGTCGTCCATGGAGATCGTGTCCCTGCCCTATTCGATCGATGTCGGGCGCTTTACCGGTCATCACGTGACGGTGGTACAAGCAAACCTGCGTCTACCCGATGCCCTGACATCGTAAACCCGGCGCAGGTTGGTCGATTGCATCCATCAGGACTATGCGATTCTGGCATCAAGAGATTGCCCCGCGGCCGCGGCGACACGGCGTGTCAGCAAGTGGCATACCCTTTACGGCCGCCGTTTTCGCATAGTCAGCACCGCGGATTGCCGGTATTCGGCCTATCGCACCCCGAAGAAAGCGAGCGATCCAGATGCCACAAGGGGATCCGGCGATGGATGGACCTGTCGCAGGCCGCCACCCGGAAGAACGCCTGCCACCCTTGATTTCCGTCCATGCGTTCCGAGCAGACACACGGACGATCACCAACCAGGCAAGCCCCATGGGCGTCCAGACCAAATGATAACGCAACTCCTGCGGATCGCCGCCTGCGGATTGATCCTGCACGGCACGTCATCGACCGCCCTTTACACCAATCACGCCAGTGCCCAGACGACGGAAGTGCAGGCGTTCAATTCAGAGCAACTCGACGCGCTGCTGGCACCGGTCGCGCTCTATCCCGATGCGCTGCTGACGCAGCTTCTCATGGCCTCGACGTTCCCCTTGCAGGTGGTGAGCGCGTGGCGGTGGGTCGACGACCCGGCAAACAAGTCGTTGAGCGGCGATGCGCTTGCCAAGGCAATCGAGCCGCAGACCTGGGACCCGAGCGTCAAGTCACTGGTGCCTTTCCCACAGGTTCTTGCGATGATGAACGGCAACCTGGACTGGACGCAGCAGCTTGGCTACGCGTTTGCCGACCAGCAGGCGGCCGTGATGAATTCCGTGCAGCGGCTGCGCGCCCAGGCGAAGACCGCTGGCAACCTGCAAACGACGGAGCAGCAGGTTGTTCGGACGGAGCAACAGACGATCATCATCGAGCCGGCACAGCCGACCGTTGTGTATGTTCCGAGCTACAATCCGACCGTGGTGTATGGCGCCTGGCCCTATCCAAGCTATCCGCCGGTCTACTTGCCGCCGCCACCCGGCTATGTGGTCGGCACCGCGCTCGTGAGCGGGCTCGCTTTCGCCGCGGGTGTAGCAGTGGTCGGCTCCCTGTGGGGCTGGGCACGGCCTGGCTGGGGTGGGGGCTACGTCAACGTGAACGTCAATCGCTATAACAACATCAACGTCAATCGCACCCAGATCAACTCCAACGTCTGGCAGGCGAACCGGCCAGGTGGACGTCCCGCGGGACTACAGCGTGCCCCAGGCGGGCCGGTCGGCCAGCCGGCGCGTGCGAACGGCTTGCCCGTCAACGCGGTCGGCCGCCCAAGCGTCAATGTGCCGGCCAGCGCGGTGAACAGGCCCGCCAAGCCCGCCACGACGCAGACCAACCTCGCAAACCGGCCGGGCGGGACGAATCCCGGTCAGGCCAATACGGGCAACCGGCCCAACGTTGGTCAGGGCGCCGGCAATCGTTCCGCCGGAAATGCGCCCGCATCGCCTGGACCAGGCGCTCGTCCAGCCGGACAAAGGCCGGCCCCGGCACGTCAACCCGAAGCGTTCAAGGGCATGGATAATGGCCAGCAGGCCACCCAGTTCAGTGCGCGCGGGAACCAGAGCCGTGCCGCCAGCCAGGGTCAGGGTCAACGTCAAGGCGGGGTCAACGTCAAGGCGGGGTCAACGCCAACGCCGGCGCCAACGCCAAGGCGGGCGCGGCAGCGAGGGGCGGGGCGGCTCGTCGCAAGGGCCAGTGAGGATCGAACGATGACCAGGCTTATTCAACGGGTGGCCGCGCGCGCATCTCTTGGCGCGATCGCTGGACTGGCACTGGTGATGGGTGCGTACGCGGCGGGGCCGGCGCAACAGTCCTATGCCTCACCGAATGATGCCGTGGCGGCGCTGGTGGCCGCTGCACGGTCGCATGACGAGGCGGCATTACATGCGCTGCTTGGACCCGGCAGCGAGGCCCTGGTCAGTTCGGGCGACCGGTATGCCGATGAGGAGGCACTCCGCCGCTTCGTTGCGTCCTATGATGCTAACCATGCGCTGGTGCCGGAGGGCACGGATCGTATGGTGCTCGACATCGGAACCAATGACTGGCCGTTGCCGATCCCGATCGTACGACGAGAGGCGCGGTGGTATTTCGATTCGCACGAAGGCGCCCAGGAAATCATCGATCGGCGCATTGGCCGCAACGAGATCGCCGCGATACGGGTATCGCTCGCCTATGTCGATGCACAGAACGACTATTTCGCACGCAGAAAGGAGCAGACTGGCGGCGGCGAATACGCACAGCGGCTTGTCAGCACGCAAGGCAAACATGACGGGCTGTATTGGCCTGCCGCGGCCGGGCAGGAGGACAGCCCGCTTGAGCCGCTGGTGGCGCAGACAAAGGAAGAGGGCTATCCGGGTGAGATGCTGCACGGGAAGTTGGCGCCCTATCAGGGCTACTTCTTTCGCATCCTGTATGCGCAGGGAGCCGAGGCGCCGGATGGCGCGAAGAAATATGTGCAGAACGGGCGGATGATCGGCGGTTTCGCACTGATCGCCTGGCCGGCGAGCTACGCCTCCTCGGGTATCATGAGTTTCATCGTGGACCAGGACGGCGTTGTATTTCAAAAGGATCTCGGGCCGGAAACGGCGCGCCTCGCCGCGAATACAGCGCAATTCGATCCCGATCCCAGTTGGGCGCGGGTCAACGTGACAGACCAATAGTCGGCATTGCGACGATTTGCGGAACCAGAGGTATCCCCTCATGGCCCGGCGTATCCTCGTCATGGGGCGGCCCGGGGGGGGGGCCGCCGGGGGCCCCCGGGGGGGGCGCCTCGGCGGGGGGGGGGGGGGCGGGGCCCCGGCGGGCGCCCACTTCAC
>JARLIN010000054.1 GCA_031291715.1 Rhodopila sp.
AAGAATGTCTGGCTGCTGTTCACCTGTCAGGCGCTGATGAACGCTGTCATGTCCGGCCAGACCGTCATGGCCTCGCTTGTTGGCTACAAACTTTCGGGCACCGCGTTGAACACGCTGCCGATGGCGATCCAGATGGTCGCGGTCATGAGCGCCTCGGTCGTTGCGGGCTATGCGTTTCCCCGGTTTGGCCGGCGCGGCGGATTCTGGCTGGGATGCGGCATCATGATGACCGGCAGCCTGACCTTCGCCCTTGGCATCTACACCGGCAATTTCGTCATCTACTGCCTCGGCGCGATCCCGGCCGGACTCGGTTTCGGCATTTCCCAACATCTGCGGTTCGCGGCGGCCGAGGTGGCCGCGCCGGCCGCCAGGGCGCGGGCGATCTCCCTGGTGCTGGCGGGCGGGGTCCTGGCGGCCATCGTTGGGCCGGAGATGGTCAAGCGGACCAACGCGTTGATCCCGGATTACATCTTCCTGGCGACCTACCTGTATCTGCCGGCGCTGCCGGTCATCACCGCCATCCTGCTGAGTTTTGTGCAGGTGCCGCCGGCCCAGGAAAGGACCGGCATCCCCGTTCCCTTCAGGACCATCTTCGCCCGGCCGGATTTCGTCACGGCGGTGGTCAGTTCACTTGTGGGCTACGGGACGATGAACCTGGTGATGGCCTCGACCCCGTTGCAGATGCTGCTGTGCGGTTTCGGCGTGGCGGCGAGCGCGGATGTGATCCGGGCGCACTCGCTCGCCATGTACTCGCCCGGGTTTTTCACCGGACGGCTGATCCAGCGGTTCGGGGTGCACCGGATCATCATGTGCGGCGGCCTGCTGACCCTGGCGTGCGTGTTGGTGAATGTTTACGAGCCGCCACTGTTCACGACCTTCCTTGTAGCCCTGGCGCTGCTGGGCGTGGGCTGGAACTTCATGTTCGTCGGCGGAACCACGCTGCTGACGACGGCATACTCGGCCGAGGAGCGCGTGCGGGTCCAGGCCACGCATGACTTCATCGTCTTCGGCAGCGTGGCGATGACGGCACTGACGTCAGGAGCAATCCAGGCGACCCAAGGGTGGGAGGTGCTGAACCTGACAGTGGTGCCCCCGGTATTGATCGCATTCCTCGTGGTGGGCTGGCACTGGGTGGCGCGTTCGCGATTGGTCGTGGCTTAGCAATCGTCCTGGCCATGGCCCACCCGTCATGGCCCGGCCTCTATCGCCATCGCCCACGCGTCATGGCCCGGCGACAGCGGCGGCCCATGACATATGCGCTGCCGGCCATGATGACGGCGGCGTATGATTCACCCACTCCCGGCGATCAGACCAGGAGATGTTCCAAAGCGACATAAGCGCTCAGCAGGCTGACGATTGTCACCACAACTTCAAAGTAGATACGCATGGTAAGCCTCCCTCCGACATGGCGAAACCATGCCACTGGCCGGGATGCCGGCTGTGTGCCCTACGGCACAGGAGGAAGGTGGTTTTTGCCCATGTCAGAAGCTGGGAGATGTCATGGTATCATTGAGGCGGTGCGTTCATACACCAACCGCCGATGAGGCTGGCACCGTGGCCGGGCGGCCGGACATGGCGCCTGGACCATCGGCGGGGAGCCGGCTGCGTCCCCGCCTTCAATATGGCGCGAGCGGTTATTGAAGGGTCCGAACCAGACAGCGACGTCTTTGCTGCCACTTGTGTCGCCGGCCATTCGGTCCACACTCTCAGGCCGGTCAGTGGGAGGATGGGAACCATGCCGACCTATGTTATGCTCGCCAATTGGACCGACCAGGGCCTGAAGGCGATCGCCGACGGCCCGCGGCGCGTGGACGCCGCCAGGAAGACCCTGGAGGATATGGGCGGCCATTTCCGCTCGCTCTACATGACGATGGGGCAGTACGACCTCGTGGGCATCTATGAGGCGCCCGACGACGCCGTCGCCGCGCGCTATATTCTCATGCTGGGTCAGCTCGGAAATATTCGTACCACGTCGATGAAGGCCTTCCCCGAGGAAGCCTATCGCCAGATCGTCAATTCCCTTCGCTAGTGCCGCCCTCGAGATGGTCGAGCTGCCCGGCGCGGTCATGCTTCAGGGATCGCGGCCACTGGCCTGCGCGAGCGCCTGACGCACCCGTTCGATCACGCCGCCCCAGTCCCCGCGGCCAGTTTGCCGGAATTGCCGCATACTCGGATACCACGGCGTATCGTCGCGGTTCAGGAACCAGCGCCAGCAGGAATCGAACCGGTTCAGCATCCAGACCGGCTTGCCCAGCGCCCCGGCCAGATGCGCCACGGCGGTATCCACCGCGATAACCAGATCCAGGCCCGCGATCAGTCCGGCTGTCTCGGCCCAGTCGGTCATCCGGTCCGACACGTCGTGCAGCATCGCGCCCTGGGGCAGCAACTGCAACTGCGACGCGGGAGGACCCAGTTGCAGCGACACGAAGCTGCAGCCGGGAACGGAAAGCAGCGGTGCCATGTCGGCCAGCCGCATCGAGCGGCGCTTGTCGATCGCCACGGCGTGCGGCTGGACGGTGCGGGATTTCCCGGCCCAGACCAGCCCCACCTTCAGCCCGGACAGTTCACCGAGAAAATCGGACCAGGGGGCGGGGTCAGCGCGCAGATAGGATGCCGGCGCCGGAATCGTATCCATGCTCGTGCCAAACGCGAACGGCAGACTGAGCAGCGGACAATGATAATCGAACGGGGGAAGGACATCGTCCTCCTCGGACAGCACCTGGGCCACGCCGTCCAGCGTGGTGATCAACCGGCGCAGCGCTTTCGGCACTACCAGGACCACCCGCCCGCCGGCGGCAGCGACCATCGGCGCATAACGGCAAAACTGCAGCGTGTCGCCGAAGCCCTGCTCGGCGTACAGCACGATCGTCTCGCCATGCAGTGGCTGGCCGATCCAGCGCGGTTGCGACAGCACCGGCGCGGGCGCGCCCATCGCCTCGACCTCCCAGCGGGACTCGTATTCGCGCCAGCCTTCCTCCAGCCGGCCCATCATCAGCAACGCCAAGGCCAGGTTGGCGCGCGCTTCTGCATGGTCCGGCCTGGTCGCCAGGGCTTCGCGGCAGCAGAGTTCGGCTTCCTCCGGGCGCACCTGCTCCATCAGCGCCAGCGAGAGATTGCTCTTGCCGCGTGCCGGATCGACGCCCAACGCCAGCGCCCGGCGGAACAAGCCCTCGGCTTCCTCGACATGGTTCAGGATCTGGCGGGTAGAGCCGAGGTTCAGCGTGGCATTGGCGTGGTCCGATCGCAGGCGCAGGGCGGCGCGGAAGCAGTTCTCGGCTTCGGCGATATGGCCCTGGGCGTAGTGGATCAGGCCCAGATTGTTCTGCGCGTCGGCATTTTCGGGATCGATCCGCAGCGCCTTGCGCTGGCAGTCCCGCGCCTCCTCCGGGCGGCCCAGGGCGAAGACGGCCAGGCCCAGGTTCATCCAGGCCTCCTTGAAGCCCGGATCGAGTGACACCGCTCTGCGGTAGAAAGGTTCCGCCTCCTTCACCCGGTTATGGAGATGGAGGTGGAACCCCTGGTGGTGTTCTGTCTGCGATATGGCGATATTCATGCCACCGCAGGTTGTTTGACTTAAATCCTAGACAAGACCTCGTCGTGGAATTTTTTCATGTCCGCCGCTGATTTCGTCGCGTCTCGGCCCTCGAAGTCGAAATCCAGCGCGGTGACGCCGATCGCCTTCACCGCGGCGATGTCCTCGATCGTGTTGGCGACGGTGCCGGTGAACAGCTTGCGGTTGCCGTCGGTGGCGAGCGGCGCCGGCTGGCCATGGCGCTTGACCCGATAGACCACCTCCATAGCGTTGGGGTCGCGCCCGGCCGCCTTGGTCATTTCCCGGATACGGGCGATGCCGGCGGTGAGTCGCGGCAAGGTATCCAGCAGGTGCGCGTTGTTGCTGCCGATCGGATACCATGCGTCGCCAATCCGCGCGGCCCGGCGCATGGAGGGGCCGCTTTCGCCGCCCACCCAGATCGGCGGGTGGGGTTTCTGGATCGGCTTCGGGTCGGTCAGCAGCCCGTCGATATGAACATACTTGCCGTGGAAGACGGGCCGTTCCTGCGTCCAGATGGTTCGCATCGCGTCCATGTATTCGTCCGTCACCGCGCCACGTTCGGCGAAGGGGGTGGTCGATACGGCGTCGAGTTCGACCTTGAGCCAGCCGGCCCCGATGCCGACAACGAGGCGGCCGCCTGACAGCACATCGATCGTGGCCAGCATTTTCGAGGTGAGTACCGCCGGGCGATGGGGAACGACCATCACCGCGAGCACGATCCGGATCTTGCGCGTCTTCGCTGCGATCCATGCGGCTGTGGTCAGTTGCTCGACCCGGTGGCCGGGATCGGGCGTGTAGAATTCGCCAGTTGGGGAATAGGGGTAGCCTGGCGTGCTGGTGTCCGGCAGTGCGACGTGGTCGGTCAGCGTCAGGTAGTCGAAGCCCAGCGCCTCACCCAGCTGCGCGATGTTCGCCATGACCGTGGCAGAGGCCATCGGGCCGCTGACGGGCAGGTTGAAGCCGATTTGCATGTTGCCTCCCTGCTGTTCGTTTGGATGCAGGAAGCCGGGCGATCGGGGGCGTGTCAACCGATGCGGCGGGTTGTAGGATCGCGGCAACGAGGGGGACGGCACCATGACCGAGACGATCACGCTGCGCAGCGCGTTCGCGAACTATCCGCATGTCAGGGCGATCAGGAACGGTTCGGTGTCGTCGCCGCGCATTCGCTTCGACTTCGAGGACGTGCCGGTCATCACCCGGGCGTTCCGGCGGATGGTGCGGAGCTTGGATTTCGACCTGTGCGAAATCGCGCTGACGACGCTGGCCCAGGCGCATGCGTTCGGCAAGCCGGTCAAGGCGTTGCCGATCGTGGTCATGCGCGGCTTC
>JARLIN010000055.1 GCA_031291715.1 Rhodopila sp.
CCGGCGAGGAGCAAAGTTTTGTCGCGGGTGCCCGGCCGCCGGAAGGCCTGCGTGGGTCAGGTACCGCGCCTTCGCCGACAAAAGCGCCAATAAATCCGTCAGCGCCACATGGCTCGATCCAGGCGAGGAGATTGCCGCTGCGTATCATGACACAAGGAGCCTTCATCTGTGGAGGCGCCGGAGCTACCGACCTGTAGCGATCTTGTCCAGGTGCTGTCATACAACTGATGCCATGCAAAATGCAGTGAAATGGTCAACAAAATCTACTGCATAGTATAACGGGCATCCGGCCGGTCATCCATCCGGGCAGATGGCGTCCGTGTCGCGTGACGGCAGATGGTTGGCTTCGCTTTTATCTCGGTGGATGGGTGCGGATCTGCCGGATGCGCACCATTACGCCGAAGTCCGTGAACCAGTCGATCTGCCAGGCTTCCAGCAAGAGCCGGCGGGTGACGGACATAACGTCGCTAGTATGAGGTTCGCCACAGTGGGTGAACCTCAGATTTGAGACGCCAGCTCTTTATTTTCAGGGGCCTGCTTATCCCCGAAGCTCGCCGCATGATGCGACGAACTTCGGGGGCAGGACATTCGCGGTTTGCAGTGCGCGCCGATTAGACTGAGTATAAGGCGCCCGGCCTGCCATTCCCGTCGAGCCATCGCCGGTTCTCCGGTTTCGTCACGCGCAAAAAAGCCGACCGTTGTACGTACCAAATGAGTAACAACAATCGAGCATGCACGCCACGACATCGCCGACAACTCCCCCCGTGGCGGTTGGCTGGCCCGTATGCTGACCGCATTGTGGAACCACTTTGACCGTCATGGCGCCGGCAGCTGCACGGCGGCTGCTGTCTCGCTCTGGCGATGACGGCCCTGGCCGTGTTCGCCCCGGCTATGCCGCCGATCCGCCGCCGCTACGTATATCGGTGTGCTGACTGACATGAACGGCCTCTGCGGCGTCGCCTCCGGCCCCGGTTCGGCCATCGTTGCCAGGCACGCCGTCGCCGACCTCGGTCCCACCGTTCTCGGGCGGAAGATCGAAGTCCTGGGGGTTGACCACCAGAACAGGTCCGACCTTCGCGTCAGCTTCGCCCGCGCCTGGTTCGCTACCCAGGGCGTGGATATGGTCATCGACCTCCGTCGCCATGGTGGTGCAGACGCTGGCGACCGAGAAGCACCGGATCGACCTGGTGACCTCCATCGCCACCACCGCGCTCACCAATGAATCCTGCTCGCCCACAGCGGCACACTGGACCTTCGACCGCTACGTGCTGACCGCCGGCACTGGTCGGGCGCTGGTCGAAACGGGGGCGAAGAAGTGGTTCTTCATCACCGCCGACGACGCCTTCGGCGCCAACCTCCAGCGCACCGCGGCGCAGGAAATCGAGCGTTCCGGCGGGCAAATGCTGCGCGCAGCCGTGGCACCGCTGAACACCGCCGGCTTCGCAGCCCAGCTTGTCGCCGCTCAGACGTCCGGCGCGGATGTGGTCAGCCTCGCCAATTCCGGCGCGAATACCGCCAAATCGGTGAAACAGGCGGTCGCGTCCGGTCTGACGCACCAGCAGAAGCTGGCCGCGTGCCTGCCCTTCATCACCGACATCAAGGCGATCGGCCTGCCAAGCGCCCAAGGGCCTGATCCTGACCACCGCCTATTACTGGGACCGCGATGAGGCGAGCCGAGGCTTCGCCCGGCGCTTCGCCGCCGAACAAAAGGCGCCGCCGACGATGATCCGGGCCGGGGCCTATTCAGCCGTGCTGCATTACCTGAGGGCGGCGCACGACGCGGACAACACGTCCGTCAGCGGGCGTATGTGCGCCAGCCGGGTGCATGACGCGGTCTTCGCCGATGGATACATCCGGCCCGACGGCCGAACGGTGCATGGCATGTATCTGGTGCAGGTGAAGAGCCCGGTGGAATCCACTGGCCCTTGGGATCTGTACACGGTGCTTCGCACTATCCCGGGCGACCAGGCTTTCCGGCCACTGTCCAAAGGGACGTGCAAGCTGGTGCGGCCGAACGGCTGACGGCCGCTACCTTCAGCCGGATCGAGGCCTCACCGGTCAGGCGACGAACTTCTTTCCCTTCGTCGCCGCTTCGGACCGGCGCTGCCAAAGGGCCATGTCGGCGTCCTTGGCGAACATGACGCGCACGCCCTTGCCGCCCTGGCTGACCCGGATCTTCCCCCCATTGCGGGACTTATGATCCGCCAGCCATTCCAGAAATTCAGGATCCTCGCTGGTACGACCCTCGAATTCGAGGATTCCGGCGATGTCTTCCTCTTTGCGACGTTTGACCACTGGTGCCTCCGGGACGCCCGATACGGCGTTTCGGTTAGAGATAACGGCAGAAATGTGCTGCCTGCACACGCACGAACAGGGAGGCTTTTAGATTATTTCCGCGCCTTGCGGGCGGCATAGCGAGCGTCACGGGCTGCCTTCCGTTGGGCTTCCTCGGCGGCTGCACGAGCCTTGGCCTCCGCCGCCCGAGCCTGTTCGGCGGCACGAAGAGCCGCCTGTTCGGCCGCCACACGTGCGGCCTCCGCTTCCTTGGCGGCCCTGCGTTCGGCGGCCCGGGCCTCCCGGGCGTCGGCGATTGCCTTCAGGGCGGCCTGCTGCTCGATCCAGGCAGGGTCGTTGACGGCGGGCCGGGCACGGAACCGTTCCAGCAACGCTTGTTTGGCGGCGGCGGCGGCACTCAGGCGGTCGTCGAAATTGGTTCGCGCGTGGGCAGGCTTTGTCGAGGGGGAGCGTTTCACATTGGGCATGGCGTGCCATTACAGCGGACACCGGCCCGGGGCAACCTAATGTCGCAGCTTCGCCACGGCTTCCAGATGCCATTCGTGGTCACCGGCGAAGCGCAGGACCAGGTGGCTGGCACCCGCTTCGGCGTAACCGTTCAGCCATTCCGCGACGCCCTCGGGTGCGCCGGCGTAGCAGGCCTGGCGGCGGCGCAGCACCGGCGCCGGCTGGTCGTAGTAGCGCGACAAGAAGTGGTTCAGCCGATCGTCGGCCTTCGTGGCGTCGTCATCGAGCGACAGCGTCAGATACATCGCGCCGGCGACCGAGGCCGGATCGCGTCCGTTGTCCCGCGCCACCTCGCGCACCCGCGTTAGGCCGGTGGCGAAGGCGGGGGCGGTGGGGGCGATGGGGAACCAACCATCGAAGTGCTTACCGGCACGATCCAGGCTGGCGGCCAGGTTGCCGCCGATCCACAATGGCGGACCGCCCGGCCGATGCGGTGTGGGAGCAACGACCGCCTGGCTCATCTGCCATCGTCCGTCCCAATCGACGGGCCGACCGGACCAAAGCGCCTTGCACAGCCGCAAACCCTCGATCATCCGGCCGATCCGGTGCTCGAACGGCACGCCGGCGGCTGCGAACTCGGCGCGGATGTTCGGCCGATCGGCGGCGAAGCCGACACCCAGGATCAGTCGGCCTTCGGTCAATTGGTCCAGCGTCGCGACCTGGTGCGCGAGGATGACCGGGTTGCGCAGCGCCGGCAGCAGGACGGCGGTACCAAGAGTCAGCCCTGGCACCCGTCCGGCTACGCCCGCCAACAGTGTCCGGCTACGCCCGCCAACAGTGTCAGTGGATCGTGCCGCGGCCGAGCGGTGAGGGAATCGCCAACCCAGACGGAATCGAAGCCCAATGCCTTCGCCCGTGCGGCCAAGCTCAGTAGGGGGCCGGTTTCTGGCCTTCCCTTCATGATCTGCTCGCGGGTCGGCAGCAGGTAGCCGATCTTGGGTTGCATCGGTTACAGCCCCAGGTCGCGCTTCACCTGCACCCAGCGGTCCAGGATAGGCATGATCTTGTCCTCCTTTTCCGCCGGCAGGCTGAACACGACGCGATCGACGCCGATTTCCTGGCAGAAGCCCAGCTTCGCCAGGTCGTCCGGGACGCGGAAGATACTGATCGGCAGACTGGCAGGATCGCGCCCAGCCTCAACTGCCATGTCACGGAACTTCTTGATCACCACGCCAACGCCGTCATGCTCCAGCCGATCGGCACGCGGAATCCACCCGTTGCCGTAACGGATGGCGCGGTTGGCGGCATAGGGGAAGGCGCCGCCGACGATGATGGGTGGATACGGTTTCTGGAACGGCTTCGGCCATTGGTTCATCGGCCCGAACTTGACGAACTCGCCTTCGTAGGACGGTTCGTCCTGCGTCCAGATCGCCTGCATCGCCTCAATCCGTTCCCGCGCCAGCTTGTTGCGGGTCGAGAAAGCAGTACCGTGGTTCTCGATTTCGTCGCGGTTCCAGCCGTTGCCGACGCCGAACAGGAACCGGCCCTGGGAAAGCTGGTCGATGGTCGAAACCATCTTCGCGGTCACAATCGGGTCGCGTTGGACGACCAGAGCGATGCCGGTGCCGATCTTCAAGGTCGTGGTGGCCGCGGCGGCGGCGTTCAACGCCAGGAACGGATCGTAGATGTCGTAATACGGCCGGGGCAGGGGGCCGCCGCCCGGATACTCGGACAAACGGGTCAACGGCACATGAGTGTGCTCCGGCACCCACAGTGATTCGAAACCGCGGTCTTCCAGTGCTCGGCCCAGCGCGGCCGGCTGCATGGAATCGGTGGTGAAGAACATGACAGCGCCGATTTTCATCTTTGGCGGTTCCTTCTCAGGCGGAGCGGACGGCGGGGAAGACTTCTTCCGATATCAACTGCATCTGTTCCATCGCCAGGGTGGCGGGCATGCCGACCCAGTGGATGCCAAGGATCAGCGTGTTGACGCCGAAACGGCGTTTCAGCACCAGGATCTGCTCGATCACCTCGTTCGGCGAACCGAACAGGAAGCGGTCGTTCATCAGCTCCTCGAAATCCACGCTGAACGCGTCGCCCGAGGGCATGACCTTATCCTGGCCCCAATCCTTGTAGGCTTTGTATTTGGCCTCCAATGACGGCCGGGCGAGACGGATGGCTTCGGCGCGGGTGGGGGCGACGAAGACTTCCCGCGCCATCGGCAGTTCATCGGGAAACGGCTTGCCGCAGTCGTCCAGGGCGCGCTTATAGACCTCCATCTGTTCGGCGATGGTGTCGATCTTGTTGTGCGGGTTGATGAACCACGTGTCGGCCATGCGGGCGGCGCGGCGGATGCCGACATTGGCGTTGGCGCCGATCCACACCGGCGGCATCGGTTTCTGTACCGGCATGACCGTGCAATTGGCGTTGTCCAGCTTGAAGTAACTGCCTTCCATGGTGACGAAATCTTCCGACCAGAGGCGTTTGACCGCGGTCAGGCATTCCTCGAACCGCGGGCCGGATTGTTTCTGGGTGGAACCGAAGGCGTTGAACTCCACTTCGCGATAGCCGATGCCGGCGCCGAAGATCAGCTTGCCGTCGCACATGACATCCAGCGACGCCAGTTCCTCCGCGACATGGAGCGGGCTGTGCAGTGGCAGCAGCACCACGCCCGGGCAAAGGCGCAGCTTTGGCGCGACCAGTGCCACCTGGCAGAGATAGGGGATCTGCTGGATGTACTGGAACGGGTGGGAGCTGTAGTGGGAGCCTTTGGCGACAACGTCGTAGCCGAGTTCCTCGGCACGCTTCGCAGCGTCGAGGTCTTCCTTCAGGCGGACCCGCATGTCGTCGCCCTGCGGATACTGGCCGCGGATGATCAGGCCGAAGCGCATTTTGTTCCCTCCATGGCGTTGCCGGGAGGGTGGCAGGGTAGGCGTCCCTGTCAAGGCTGGGGGCGTTCGATGCGGCCGGACGGGCCGTCATGGGCCGCCTCGATGATGGAAACGATCGTGTCGCTTGCGGCATTGGCGGGATTTGGCATGCTGCGGCGATGCGGCTGACTCATCCCACCATTCGGCCCGTGGGCAGACCGATTTCGTTCCAGTTCGACGGACGGCGGATCGAGGCCTTGCAGGGGGAGACGGTTGCCGCCGCGCTGTCGGCGGCCGGGGTCACAACGTTTCGTCATACGCCATCGGGCGCGCCGCGCGGCCTGTTCTGCGGGATGGGTGCCTGTTTCGATTGCGTCGTCACGGTGGATGGGCGGGTGGGCCAGCGCGCCTGCATGACCCAGGCGGTGGACGGCATGACGGTCGGCAGTGGTTTCCCGGCCTCGTTGGCCGCCGCCGATGACCCGCCGCCTTCCGAGGAACGGGCCTGTGATGTCCTGGTCGTCGGCGCTGGTCCCGCTGGCCTGTCGGCCGGGATCGCCGCGGCGGAGGCAGGGGCATCGGTCGTTATCCTCGACGAACGGCGTACCTCGGGCGGGCAATTCGCCAAGGCGCTTGCCCCCAGCCACAGCGATGCCGCGCCGGATGGGCAGTTCAGGCTCGGGGCTGCATTGCGTGCCCGCGCCGAACGGGCGGGCGCGCGGCTGGAAACCGAGGCCCTGGTCTGGGGTGCCTTCGCCCCGGACGAGATCGCGGCGCTGGTGCGCGGTCAGGCGGTCATCTACCACCCGCGGCCGCTGATCCTGGCGTCGGGCGCGCATGAGGCGCCGATCCCGATTCCCGGCTGGACCTTGCCGGGGGTGATGACGACCGGCGGCTTGCAAACGCTGGTGCGGACGCAGCGCGTATTCCCGGGTCAGCGCGTGCTGATTGTCGGCAACGGGCCGCTGAACCTGCAACTGGCATGTGAACTGCTGGCCGGCGGCGTGACGCCCGTTGCGGTGCTGGAGGCGGCGCCCCGGCCTGGAGTGGCGGCGTGGCGGAATCTGGCGCGGATGGCCCGATCGGCGCCGGACCTGGCGCGTGATGGTTGGGCCATGGTTCGCCGGTTGAGGCGGGCCGAGGTGCCAGTGCTGTGGGGTACCGTCCTCGATCGGTTGGATGGCCGCGACCGGGTCGAGGCGGCCTTCGCCGGTCCCCGCCGTTTCGATGTCGATGTTGTCGCACTGAACATGGGGTTTCAGCCAGAGGCCGGCTTGGCCCGCGCCCTCGGGGTGCCGCACCGCTTTGTCGATCGGGGCGCGGGCCACCTCGCGACCGAAACCGACGCGGAAGGTCGCACGGCGGTGCCCGGCGTGTTCGCCGTGGGCGATGGCGCGATGTTGGGTGGCGCACGTATCGCACAAGCGAGGGGGCGTCTTGCGGGGTTGGCTGCGGCGCGTGAGATCGGGTTCGCGGCGCGGACGGATCGGGCCACGTTTGTCGCCTTGGCACGGGCGGAGGCGTTCCAGGACGCGCTGTGGCGCGTGTTCGCGGCACCCTCGGTCCCGATCGCCGACGAAACCATCGTCTGTCGCTGCGAGGAAGTCACCGCCGCGCGATTGCGGGCTGAGATCGCCGCGGGCCTGACCTCGCTGCCGGCACTGAAGAAGGCGACGCGGGCCGGCATGGGACGCTGCCAGGGCCGTTTCTGTGCCGCGACGATTGCCCGGATGTGCCCCGTGGTGGCCGAGGCGGAGGGATTCGCGGCGCCGCGTGCGCCATTACGCCCCGTGCCGGTCGCGCCGTTGATGCACGAGGCGCCGGAATTTGTCACACCGCTGCTGCCCGATCCCGCGCCGCCGGTGCGGCTGCACGCGCTGCCTCCCTTGCCGGTGGAGGCGCGATGCGCCGACGTGGTGGTGATTGGCGGCGGGGTGTCGGGGCTATCGACGGCTTACTTCCTCGCCAAGGGCGGCGCCGATGTGCTGCTCATTGACCGCGACGAGGCTGCCATGGCCGCCAGCACCGCTAACGCCGGCAGTCTGCACGTCCAGTTGCTGTCGTACGATTTCAACGGCGACACGCCGGCAGATGGCGGTCCCGCGGCGCATACCCTGCCGCTCGCACCGCGCAGCATCGCGCTGTGGAAGGAGATTGGTGCGGCCGTTGGAGAAGATCTCGGCATCCGCACCGAGGGCGGGCTGATGCTGGCCGAGGACGAAGCGGGTATGGCCTGGCTGCGGCGCAAATCGGTGATGGAGCGGCGCTGGAGCATTGAGAGTCATGTGCTGGGCAGTAACGAACTGCGTGGTCTGGCTCCCGCTTTGTCGGAACGGATGCTGGGCGCTGATTTCGTGCCTGCCGAGGGGTATGGTGATCCGTTGCGGGGTATGATGGCGCTGCTGCGTCTGACACAGGCACACGGCGCGAGACTGTTGCGTGGCGCCGAGGTCCAGGCGATCGAACGCTCGGGGGGCGGCTGGGCGGTGACGACCAGCAAGGGCGTGGTGACGGCGGGACGGGTGGTGAACGCGACCGGCCCCTGGGCGGCGCGGGTCGGGCGAATGGTTGGCCTGGAGCTGCTGGTGACGGGCACGGTGCAGCAGGTGATCGTGACGGAGCCGGCGCCGCCGCTGACCCGGCATCTGGTGGCCCTGGCCAACCGGCATCTGTCGCTGAAACAGCAGGCGAGCGGCGGCTTCCTGATCGGTGGCGGCTGGTTCGGGGGATTTGATGCGGTAACGGGCCGGACCAGCAACCTGCGCCGTAATATCGAGGGCAACCTGTGGGTCTGCGAACGGGCCCTGCCGGTGGTGAAGGCGCTATCGATCGTACGGGCGTGGACGGGCATCAACCCGGCGATAGACCGCGCGCCGCTATTGGGGGAGGCACCGGGATTGCCCGGGTTCTACAACACCGTCACCGCGAACGGTTACACGCTGGGACCGGTGGTGGGGCAGATGACGGCGGAGGCGATCCTGCACGGCGAAGCAATCGACCCGCACTATCGGATCGAGCGGTTCGGCTGAAAGATCAAAGCCAGTGAAAACCGCGCGCCATCGCGGTGAGCAAGCTGCCGATGGCGGCGACCTGAATGGCGATCAGCCAGAGAAAATCCTGCCGGTGGTGGGTGTTCAGAGTGACCCAGCGATGGTCCATGGCTTCGAATTTTCGGTCCATGGCTTCGAACCTGCGGTCCACGGCTTCGAACTTGCGGTCTACGGCTTCGAACTTTCGGTCGATCGCGTCGAATTTGCCTTCCATGACGTCGAACCGGCGATCCATTTGGGCGAGCATTTGATCCTGCCGCTGCTCCAGCCGTTCGAGCGTGGCGGCGGTGGTCTTCGCGATGTGTTCGAGGACTGCGATGCGAGCTTCCATGTCCCTAGAATAGGGAGGCTGCGGAAGAAAATCAACAGGCATATCGGGCATGACATCTTCCTTTTGGATCCCCGATATTGCGAATAAAAAGGTAAACGGAGTATGAATCTCTGGTGCCAGAACGTCACTTGCACGCAATAGTATTCGGCGAACTACCCGCCGCCGATCCGCAGCCGATCGCCGCCCATCCCTTCCATCGCGCTCCGCAACGCCGACAGCAACGCCACGATGGAGGGCGCCGCTCGAGGCGGACGCCCCGCCGCCGCCCGCTCCGGCGTCTGGTAGAACCAGCGCACCGGACGCAGATCGGCATCGGCATGGGCGACCGTGAACTGGCCGCCCGGCGTCTCGATAGCGACGTCGGTATCGCGCACCGTGACCTTGCCCTTCACCTCCCACAGCTTCAGGCAATCCAGCAGCAGGGCACGAAGCTGGGCGTCGCTCATTGGCTTACAGGCGCGGCGCCGTCAGCATCGCCTCCGCCACCTTGCGGTGCTGCCATTTGCCGTCGTTCAGGCTGCCTTTGAACACGCCGTTCTCCACCACGACCTTGCCACGCAGCACGGTCAGGCAGGGCCAGGCATTCATCTTGCGGCCCTCCCACGGGGTGTAGTCGGCCTCGTGCAGATCCTCGGCCCTGATCACCCGCTGGTCGGCCGGATCGAGCACGCAGATATCCGCGTCCGACCCCGCGGCCAGCGCGCCCTTGCGCGGATACAGCCCCATGATTTTCGCCGCGTTGGTGGAAACCAGATCGACATAGCGCCGTAACGAGTAGCCGCGCTTGCCCACCATCTCGGTGTACATCAACGCCACCCGAGGCTCCACGCCGGCGTTGCCGCCGGTGGTGTCGTCGATGCGGATTCCTTGCAGCTTCTGCTTCAGGGTGCAGCAGATTTCGTCGGTGGCGACGCAGTTGATCGATCCGTCCAACGTGCCTTGCCACAGCGCCGCCTGGTCGGTCGGTGACTTCAGCGATGGATAGGTATGATAGATCTGGCCGTTCGGCTTCCTGTAGTCCTCGCTGCTGTACAGCATGTATTGATGCAAGGACTCGCCGTAGATCGGCACACCGCGGCCACGCGCTTCCTGGATCGCGGACACACCGCTGGCGGCCGATACATGCATCATGTAAAGCGCGGTGCCGGGAACCCTCTCCGCCAAACGGATCACGCGGCGAAACGAGACGTCTTCCGACAGCGTGTTGTGCACCTCGGCCATGTTTTCGAACCCGGTGCGGCCTTCGCGGATCAGCTTGCCATACATATGCATGACAATGTCGTTGTCCTCGGAGTGGATCACGCCGAGGCCGCCATTCTTCGCCAGGACCTGGAAAATCTCCCAGATGTCGCCGAAATCGACCATCCGGCCTTTGCGGCTGGGGGTGATGTCGGTGGTGAAGATCTTCACCGTCGGAAAGCCGGCCTGGATGGCCTCGCCCACCTGATCAGGCAGATCGACCGGCAGCGCGCCTTCCACCATCAAATGTTGGGCGTAGTCGCAGGCCGAGTGGCCCTTCCAGTCCTGCTCCCGCCGCTCGATCGCGTCGCGCACGTCCTTGCCCTGGGCGGCGCGGGTGAAGTCGATGATGGTGGTGGTGCCGCCGTGCACAGCGGCCTTGCTGACGACATCGGGCGGATCCGTCTCGGTCGCGGTGCCGTCCGGTCCGGGCAGGTGCCATTTGCAATGCACATGCGGGTCGATGCCGCCGGGCATGACGATCTTCCCGGTGGCGTCGATCATCCGCGTGCCCGCCGGCACCGGGATGCCGCCTGGTGCGGCGACCGCGGCGATGGTCCCGCCAGCGATCAGGATGTCATAGGCGCCGACGCCCTGAGGTGTCACCACCGTGTCGCCGCGGATCACCAGGTCGATCATGTTTCCCTCCGTTGCTCTCCCGTTGGCCCCATCGTCGCGCGGCCGGGCCGAATCGGCAAGCGCGCCACGGCGAAGAATGGCTTTGCGGCTCGCGGGGCGCACCGCTAAAGACCTAGTTCGGAACAAGATGGCCAACTTTTGCCCAGGAGACGAGGTTCATGCCGCCTATCATTCCGTCTGTGTTCGAGGCATGGGCGTGACCGCCGCGCTTCCTCCCGAAACCTTTGCCGTTTCGCCTGAGCTTCGCACTGGCGGTCTGCTGGGTGTACCGCAGAAGGCGCTGGACGGCATCAATCTGCTGATGGCGATCGGCAGCGCGCTGGCGATCCTGCTGGCCGGCATCGTCCTGACGTGGGAGGTGGCGGGCCGTTACTTCCTGGGCACGCCGAGCGACTGGCAGGATGAGCTGTCCGTCTTCCTGCTGATCGGTGCCACCTTCGCGTCCGCCGCGTGGACCCAGGCGCGTCGTGGGCATGTCAGCATCGAGGCTCTGGCGCATGTACTGCCGCCTGGAATCGACCGGCTGCGGCGGTTCCTGGCGGACCTGATCTCCTTGCTGTTCTGCGTCTTCTTCGCCTGGAAGGCGTGGGCGCTGCTGAGCGAGGCGTGGGAGGAAGGCCAGACCACGACCTCGGCTTGGGGGCCGCCGTTGTGGATCCCCTATGCCTGCATGACCTTCGGCATGGCGCTGCTGTCGTTGCAGCTGCTGGTGCAGACCCTCCAGTTCGGGCGGCGCGCATGAGCACCGTGCAGATCGGCCTCGCTTATGGTGCGGCGACGCTGGTGTTCCTGTTCTCCGGCATTCCGATCGCCTTCGCGCTGGGCGCGGTGGCGACGGTGTTCATGATGATCTTCATGCCGGCTGCGGCGCTGGATACGGTGGCGCAGGCCGTTTACGAAGAACTGGCCAGCATCACCCTGCTGACCATCCCGCTGTTCATCCTGAAGGGCGCGGCCATCGGCAAATCCCGCGCCGGCAAGGACCTGTACGACGCGCTGCACACCTGGATGCACCGGGTGCCGGGCGGGCTGGGGTTGGCGGTCACCATCGCCTGCGGGTTGTTCGCGGCCATGGCCGGGTCGTCGCCCGCAACCTGTTCGGCCATCGGCAGCTCGGGCATTCCGGAGATGCGGCGGCGCGGCTACTCGCCCGGCTTCGCGGCGGGGCTGATCGCGGCGGGCGGCACACTGGGCATCCTGCTGCCGCCGTCCGTTGTGCTGATCTTGTACGCGGTGGCGGCGGAGCAGTCGCTGGGCCGGCTGTTCCTGGCAGGGCTCGGGCCGGGCGTGCTGCTGATGGGGCTGTTCGCGGTCTATGCCGTGTTGCACTGGCGGGTGGAGTATCGCGCCGCGGCCGCGAGCGGGCGGCCGAGTGCGATCCTGCAGAAGGACAGCTTCACGATGCGGGACCGGATGGCGGCGGTGCCCCGGGTGCTGCCGTTCATGATCCTGCTGATCGGCGTGATGGGCGCGCTGTATGGCGGGATCGCCACGCCGTCGGAGACCGCGGGGCTGGGCGCGGTGATGGCGCTGGTGCTGGTCGCGGTGGTGTACCGCGCGTTCCGGTTGTCCGATATCGTGCCGATCTTCAGCGGGTCGCTGGGTGAGTCCGGCATGCTGCTGATGATCATCGGCATGAGCCTGCTTTACTCCCAGGTCATGAGCTACCTGCACATCAGCCAGGGCGCGGCGGCCTGGATCGTCGGGCTGCACCTGTCGAAGTGGCTGCTGCTGACGGCGATTTTGCTGATGGTGGTGGTGCTGGGTTTCTTCCTGCCGCCGGTGTCGATCATTCTGATGACGGCGCCGATCATTTTGCCGCCGTTGAAGGCGGCGGGGTTCGATTTGATCTGGTTCGGGGTCGTTATGTCGATCGTGATGGAGATGGGGCTGATCCATCCTCCGGTGGGGTTGAACATCTTCGTCATCAACCGGATCGCGCCGGATATCGGGCTGGGGCCGATCATCTGGGGGACGCTGCCGTTCGTTATTCTGATGGCGGTTGGGGTGGTGATTTTGTCGGTGGTGCCGGGGATCGCGATGTGGCTGCCGAATGCGGTTTATGGGGGGTAGGGGGCTTGCCGCTCCCGCCGGGGTATCTCCGGTGAGAGCGGCCCTCCCTGCGCTGGGCGTGGGCGACGGCTCGGTGCCGCCGCTGCGCTCAGACCGCTCTGATGTTCATGTAAACGCTGCCCGGCAACCCAGGCTCGTCGGGGGAGGTGCCGAAGGTCACCGAAAGCCGGCCATTCGACAGATCAGCCGTGGTGTAGCCGGCCAGGGTTATGTCGATGTCCGGCTTGCCGGGTGCGGTGAAACTGCCGGTCAGGCCGGTGGCACCGGGCGCCCCCTGGTTATCCATCCAATCGATCGTGAAGCCCGCCTGGGTGACGCCCCAGATCGTTGCGGAGTTGCCCGCGTGGAAGCCCGCGATGGTGGACCAGATCGCCGCGGTCGCGTCGCGGTCATCGACATAGAACGTGTCGTTGCCCGAACCGCCGGTCAGGAAATTGCTGCCGCCGGATCCATCGAGGACGTTGTTACCGCCGGCTGCGCTGACATCGATCGCATTGTTGCCGCTGCCGGTATGGATGAGCGAGTTCTGGACATGCGCGGTGACGTTCAGGCCGGCCGATCCGGTCAGGATCAGTTCCTGGGTCAGACCAGCCACCGGGCCGGTGTAAGCCGTCCCATCTGTCATCCCAACGGCGCCCGACGATGTGTTCGCCACCGTGAACCGATGCGGCGATGGCGCCGGGTTCTCATTGAACCCGAGCACCCCCAACAGGGTCTTATCGACCGGCGTCAGCACGCCATCCAGTCCAGGATAGGCGAGGTATTCGAACGAATCGCCGTTCGACGGGGGTGCCCAATCGGCCGTGTCGCCATTCGGCGTCGCGTCGAATTGCCCGAGGTTGGTCTTACCACCATCGATCGAGAAATATCCGCCCGTGTTCGGCGTCGCGAACACGCCCGGTGCCGCGTAATCCACCAGTTCCAGCGGACCATCGCCATAGATACGGCCAAGCGCGTGGGTGATCTCGTGTTCGGCGATGCCGATGAACCCGAACAGGCCCGGCGCGCTCTGGTTGTTCGGGTCGAAGCTGTAGTTGTACGCCGCATTAAAGCCGATCTCACCGTCTGGTTGACTGGACGTGGGCGACAGCAGACCCCAGGCCTTTTCTTGTGCCGGCGCGATGTAATAGCTGGCGATCTGTGGCGGCGCGGTTGCCGGCAGGGAGGCAAGTTCCTGCCGGTCCGCGGGGTTGCTGGCGTTGGCCGTCAGCGCCGCGACAAGGTTGGCGTAGGACATACCGGTGCCGCCCAAGGGACCGCCCTCGGCCACATCACCGGCCCCCAAGGTTACGCCGCCGATCTCGTTCCAACCGACCTTGATGTTGACCGTGATCGGGTTGGTGATCAGCGCATCCAGCACACCGGCCACATAGGCAAGCGCGGCGGTAAACCCAGCCGGCGCGGACGACGTGCTGGGGTCGTAAATGAAATCAATTTGCATAGGCATCCCCTGGCGTAACGGTTCGGGGAGTGATCCTTCCGCTCACCGCCGATTAAATGCGAAGCAAAAAATCGTGTTCCAATCTGCGTTCGTCCAATGTCTGTATTACGATTTATTTCGTTCCGGGTGTGCTGGATCCCGCGTTGACATGCAGCAAGGCGGGTGACTTTGGGTTATAGTTCCGTAATAGAAACCAAAGGTCCCGGCGGCGCCTTCGGCGGTAATTCCACGTGTTTCTCTTCTTGCCTAATTCCATATAAGCATCGAAAATTTTTGGGGTTGGCCAAACTTTCCACGCGGCTGACCCGTAACGGCCCGACATGCGCCCAGCTCGGCTTAACCCGCCGCCACACGCGCCACCAGGATGGACCTCCCACGGAAACGGCCGGCCCGTGACCGCACCGTGGCGGTTCAGCCAATAGCGTCAGGCATTGGCGTGGATATACATGTAGGCGCTGCCGCTGGCGGAATCGGTGCCGAAAGCGACGGACAGGCGGCCGTTCGTCAGGTCGGCCTGGCTGAAGCCGGCCAGCGTCAACAATACCTCGGGTTTGCCCGCGCTCGTGGCGGTCAGCGTGAGACCGGTATAGCCGACGGCGCCCGCCCCATTCGACCAGGAAAGCGTGAAGTCGCTTTGCGTCACGCCCCACAGCGTCACCGCATCGGCGGCATGTAAGTTGGCCACCGTGCTCCAGATGGTTGCCGTGGCGGCGCGGTCGTCGATGAAGAAGGTGTCCATTCCGGTACCGCCGGTGAGGAAGTTTGACCCGGTGCCGCCATCCAGCACATTGGTGCCGCTGCTGACCGCGATCGCATCCTCGCCGCCACCGCTGTGGATGAACCAGTTGGGAGTCGTTGCGGTGATGCTCAGGCTATCGGCGGTGATATTGATATATTGCTGCTGCAGGCCGCTGACCGGTCCGGTGTAAGGTTGTCCCGATGCCGCCACCGGCTCGCCCGTCGTGGTATCCACGACAACCAGGGCGGGCGTGCCGCTGAGTTGCGCCTCGGCCGCCGCGGCGAGCACCTGATGGCCGGTCTCGGTCGGGTGATATGTGTCCCAGAACAAATACTGGTTCTGCGCGGCCGTACCGCTCACCGCGAGCGTACCGCTGCTGGCGCTGGTGAAATTGCCGCTCCACACTGGGGATGTAACATTGGTCAGCCCATAGGCCGCCGGATCCGCGATCGCATTATCCAGCAGCGAGTAAGCATCCACCACATGCACGTTAGCACCGGTGATGGTGCCGAGCTGGCTGATCAGAGCCGTGTTGTATTCGCTGGCAAGCTGCGAAGCCTCGGCATTCAGCGCGGCCGAAGGCGTGTTGCTCCCGTTGACCAGCCCCTGGGTGACCTCGGGCACCTTGCCGAGATCGGGCACGTCCAGCACCAGCAGGTTCTTCGCGCCATCGCCAACGAGGTGGTTCAGGAAGGCGATCTCGTTGGCGACGGCATCGTTCACGTCGGTCGCCTGCTGCTGGGCGGTCAGGCCGGTGGTGGAGAGGATGCTGTCCAGGTCGTTTGCCCCGATCCACACCGTGTAGAGTGCATTGGCCGACGGGTGTGGTACCTGCGTCTGGAACTCCGAAAGCTGCGCCGGCAGCGACACCGCGGCATACTCCGGCGCGTTTGCGTTCTGCGGCGTCGATCCGGTTTCGGCGGCGCCATAGGCGAAGTCCGTGCCGCCGGCCAGGCTGGGCGCGAGTGTGCCGAGGCCGAGGGCTATGGAGAGGTCCTGCACCCAGGTCGGCCCGTTGCTAAACACGTTGCCGCTGATCGCGCCGTATTGCTCCTTGTAGTAGGGCGGCGATACCGGTGTGGTCAAACCCGCCGCCGAGGTGCTGATCGAGTCGTTGCCGGCGTCGGACAGGCTGTCGCCGAATGCGTAGATGGCGCTGTAGGTGGGAAGTGCCGAGGTCTGTGACATGGACGAAATCCTTGTTCGACGCTTCGACATCCGCGCCGTCCGCTACAACGCAAGCGGGCCAGGGCGGTTCCGTTGCAGCGAGCAAGACGACAACGGGCAGCGAACAGCTGCATCCGAAGTCTGTCTTCCATCCAGATGGCTACGCGTTCGACCCCATCAAGCGCGATCACGTGCCTGTTGGGTCATTGCGCTTGGCCGTTCGCGGATTTTCGTGCGCGCCAGTAGACTCAGCATCTTCGAAAATGCCGCCGGGTTTAAGGCAATCGGTGATTCTCGTCGTACGGATGACCAACCGGGCTTCGACGGTGCAGGCCAATGACGCGTGACGCGTCCGGTTATCCCCAGACTCTAATCTTCTCTCAATTCAATACCGTTCGCCAGGCACCACGCGCGCAGAGCCTTTTCAGTGGCTTCTGCCTCGAAATCGTACCACTTATCGAGCATTCCGTGGGAGTGTAAAAGCTCCTTGAACTGGCCATAGGCGCCTGTCCTCCGAAAGATATCTAAGACGGTGTCGTAATCATCCGGTATTTCCTGCCGGGCGAAAGAAAATGCGAGCCTGTTCCCCAGATCCAGGTCCCGTTTGTCTGGTATGGCGAGGTAGTCATCGGATTCTTCAATGTCATCCGGAACGTCTTCGTCCAGGTCTTCCTGACCGGACACGAAATAAACCCTTCCCGTATCGAGACAAACATAAGCATGGCATTCGGAGTGGGCAAAATTTGCGAATTCGAAGGCCTCCAGGAGCTCGGCAAACCTGACCGAAACGGGTTTGGACAACGCCGTCATTCTCCATCTCCCTCAACCGGCAGATCACCCGAACATAGCCCAACCAGCCGACACAGTGAAGCAGAGGCCGATGGCCGATGTCACCGGGCGGCACGCGCCACCACGAAAACGCCGGCACCCTCGCAAGTGGCAGACGCCGGGTCCTCATGGCGGATGATGGTCCCCGGACGGGCCTCTCCGGCATCGGCCTGGCCACCATCCAGCAAGCGGCGCGGGGGGGCGCCCGCCGTCATGGTCCCCAGCCGGCAGGATCGGGAACCGAAGACCCTACAAACGTGTTAGGAATTGCCTAGGTTGTTTGATGGGAATTCTCCGTTGGTTTCGCGTTGACATTGCGGTCATCCATGATCCGAAAGCTCGTGCAGGCTCTGCTGTGGTGCTGGCTGGCATCGAACGCGTCCGCGGCCACCCTGGAAGGGGTGACCCTGCCGGACACCTATACTGTCGATGGGCAGTCCCTGGTGCTGAACGGAATCGGGCTACGGACGCTGACGATCTTCAACATCAAGGCCTATGTCGCCGGGCTATATCTGGCCCAGCCAAGCCACGACGCGCAGCAGATACTGGCTTCGCCCGGCCATAAGGTCATTGTCCTGCAATTCCTGCGCGCCGGGTCGAAAGAGCGGGTAGAGAGGCAATATCGCGCCGGCGAGATGGTGAATTGCGGCGAGGGCGGCTGCGACCCGTCCGATGAGGGGGATTTCGAGCGTCTGGTCGCGGCCGCGCCCGCGGTGAATGTCGGCGACAGGTCAACCTACATCTTCACCCCCAAAGGCGTCCGGGTGTACGCCAACGACAAGCTGATCGGGGACTTCGCGAATCGAGATCTGGCCTATCGCCTTCTGGCCGGGTTCATCGGCAACCATCCGCCATCGCAGGAACTGCGTCGCCAGTTGCTGGGACTGCCAGCCGACTAACACCAGTTCGCGTTCAGGTGATCGTGGTGGATGGCGGCGGCGCGTTGGTTTGAGGCACGGTGTCCCGGTTCGGTGAACCGGTGTGGAATTGGGGCACCACTCGTTTCGAAGTAGCGA
>JARLIN010000455.1 GCA_031291715.1 Rhodopila sp.
CCAGCGCATCATGTTTAAGAATTCTGCCGGGTGTAATTGGAGGGTTTTTGGTCCGCCGAATCAGCGGTTATATTTGGGAATAATACAACATATTGTGGGCGCCGGAGGCGCCCGCCCCGGCCGCGATGGCAAGAAGCGAGGCGAAACCGATGACCGGGTTGACATGCAAAGGGGCGATCAAAACACCAGTGAGTGCGGTAAACAGCACGAGCGACATGACGCGAGGTTTGAGGAGCGCGACATAGTCGGAAGGACTCGCGATCGAAACCGGGAAACTCTGGGTAAGGCCGCTATCGCTTTCGCTGATGAAACTCATAGGAACCGTTTCAGGGCGTGTGTTCGCGCCAATGTTAAATTTGAGACCTCATTTTGACACTCCCAAGGGGAGGGGCGTTTTAATGCTCCGAACTGCCAATGATGGGCAGTGTCTCGAAGGTATGGAAGGGAGGCGGAGAAGACACGGTCCATTCGAGCGTGGTTGCCCCTGGTCCCCATGGATTGTTGCCTGCTAGCCTCTTCTTGGCGAAAGCATCGTAGATCACATAGATGAACAAAATGGCGCCGATGCCGGAGAGATAGGCCCCGAAGGAAGAAATCCGGTTCCACAGAGTGAACGCGTCCGGATAATCGATGTAGCGGCGTGGCATCCCTGCAAGGCCAAGGAAATGCTGCGGGAAGAAGGTGAGGTTGATGCTGACGAAGATCACCCAGAAATGCGCCTTGGCGATCGTCTCGTTATACATATAGCCGGTCATCTTCGGGAACCAATAATAGAACCCGGCGAATATGGAGAATACGGCCCCGATTGAAAGCACATAGTGGAAATGCGCCACGACGTAATAGGTCTCGTGAAAGGCGCGGTCGGCGCCAGCATTGGCGAGAACGACGCCGGTTACACCGCCGATGGTGAATACGAAGACGAAGCCGATCGCCCATAGCATCGGGGGCCTGAACGCGATCGAGCCACCCCACATGGTCGCGATCCAGGAAAATATTTTGATTCCGGTCGGCACCGCGATCACCATGGTCGCGAAAGTGAAATAGCGCTGCGTGTCGAGCGACATGCCAACCGTGTACATGTGGTGCGCCCACACCACCAGGCCGACGATTCCAATCGCGACCATGGCGTAGGCCATGCCCAGATAACCGAAGATCGGCTTGCGGGAAAACGTTGAAATGACATGGCTGATGATGCCGAATCCAGGCAGGATCATGATATAGACTTCTGGATGCCCGAAGAACCAGAACAAATGCTGGAACAAGAGGGGGTCGCCGCCGCCTGAGGGATCAAAGAAGGTCGTGCCGAAATTGCGATCGGTGAGAAGCATCGTGATCGCCCCGGCAAGCACCGGCAGGGTCAGCACCAGCAGGAAAGCGGTAACCAATATCGACCACGCGAACAGCGGCATTTTGTGCAGTGTCATACCGGGCGCGCGCATGTTGAAGATGGTGGTGATGAAGTTCATGGCGCCCAGCAGCGAGCTGATGCCGGCCAGATGGAGCGCGAACAGCGTGCAGTCCATGCCCATGCCGGGCTCATAGGTGCTGAGCGACAGCGGCGGATACAGCGTCCAGCCGGAGCCCGACTCGCCCATGACGAGGCCGATGCAGATCAGCACGAAGGCGGGGGGCAGCAGCCAGAAGCTGATGTTGTTGAGCCGCGGGAACGCCATGTCGGGCGCGCCGATCATCAGCGGGATGAACCAGTTGCCGAAGCCGCCGATCAGCGCGGGCATGACCGAGAAGAAGATCATCAGCAACCCGTGGCTGGTGATGATCGTGTTCCACTCCTGGCCGCTGGTCACGACATGGTTGCCGGGGAAGGCGAGCTGGGCCCGCATGATCTCCGACAGCGCACCGCCGACCGTCCCGCCGACCACGGCGAAGATCAGGTAGAGCGTGCCGATATCCTTGTGGTTGGTGCTGAACAGCCAGCGCGCCACGAAACCGGGCTTGTGGTCGTGGTGGTCATGCGCGTGATCGTGCGTCGTTGCCGACATCGTCTGTCTCCTTAGGCGCCGGCCGGGAAAGCCGGCACCGGAATCACTGGCGAATTTCCTGCTCCGAGCCGGTCGGAGCGCCTTGCGGCACGACCTCGACGGCGGCGGTCTGCAACCGGGCTGCGGCCTGCGGCTGCGGCGCGGCGCTGGCGGACTTCTTTGCCTGCTCGACCCAGGCGGTGAACTCCGCCTCGGGCACCGCATGGACGGCGATCGGCATGCGGCTGTGGTCCTGGCCACAAATCTGGTTGCACTCGCCGTAGTAGACGCCCGGCTTGTCGGCGCGCACCCAGGTCTCGATCGTGCGGCCTGGGATCGCGTAGCGCTGCACGCCCAAAGACGGGATGAAGAAGCTGTGGATCACGTCGGTGCTGCCGGTCAGGATCCGGATGTTCTTGCCGACCGGGATGACCAGCTGGTTGTCCACCTCGAGCAGGCGCAACTGGCCGGGCTTCAGGTCCTCATCATGGATGTAGCGGCTTTCGATATCGATGTTGCCCTGGTCGGGATAGGAGTACTCCCAGTACCATTGATGAGCCGTGACCTTTACGGTCAGGTCCGGATTGGGAGTGCGGTCCTGGTAATAGATCAGCCGGAACGAGGGGATCGCGATCACCACCAGGATCAGCACGGGAAGCACCGTCCAGGCGACTTCGAGGATCGTGTTGTGGCTCGCCCGGCCGGGCACCGGGTTCCGCTTCGCGTTGTAGCGATACATCACCCAGGCGAGCAGGCCGGCGACGAACAGGGTGATCAGGGTGATGATCACCAGGACGAGGTCGTGCAGTTCGATGATGCGCTGCTTCACCGGGCTGAAGGCGGGTTGCATGCCCATTTCCCAGGGCCGCGGCGCCTGGGCAAGGGCTGCACCGCCATACGTCAGGCAGGCCAGCATCAATGTCGTCAGTGCGGCGAGAGGCCGCCGAAGAAGCTGCATGGACTGATCACCCCGTTTCGTCCGTCCCACGCCATCGGATTTGTCCCCGGTGGCCGGGCTCACAGACATTCCGCCTACCGGACCCTTTGATCCAGATCAAGGTCTGCACCGAATCCGAAGCTGTTTCACGCGGAAATTCATTTGGCCGGCGGGCCGCGGCGCGGTCAGGCGGGCGTGATCGGGCGTGCAGACGGCCGCACGGCCAGCCGCGGCGCGCTGACGCGTCGCGGCTGGCCGAATGAAGAGCGGCCGGCGGCACGGGATGCCGGGGATCAGTTCGGGAGACGCACCAGGGTGAAGATGCCGAACGGCGGCGCCGGTTCGGTCTGGGCGCTCGCCATATCGTCGGCGGCGAACAGCGCCTCCATGGCGAAATCCGGGTGCCATCCGAGGGCGCGGGAGGCGGGGGCCATGGCGCGCTCGACCCACCAGCGGGGGCCGCGTTCGGCGGCAAAATGGTTCACGAACAGGATGTTGCCGCCGGGTCTTACGACGCGGCGCATTTCCGCCAGCAGCTTCCGGGGATTCGGCACCACCGAAGCCACGAACATCGCGACTGCCGTGTCGAACGATGCGTCGGGGAAGTCCGTCGCCTCGGCATCCATTTCCCGCAGCGCGACGACGTTGCGCAGCCGGAGTTCGGCCACCCGCTTGCGCGCCTGGTGCAGCATTTCGGTCGAGAGATCGATGCCGGTGATGCGGGCATCTTGCCGGTAGCGCGGCAAGGCGAGGCCGGTCCCGACGCCCACTTCCAGGACATCCCGGCCTGGGAGGCGGTTTACCAGCGCCACGGCGCGGCGTCGGCCGACCGACGACACACCGCCGAACACGGCATCGTACACCCCGGCCCATCGGCGGTAGGCGGCACGAACCGCGTCGGCATCGAGTGCCGCGATCGGACCGCCGTTGCGCGGCGCCCGGCCCCGGTGGGGCTGCTGCAAGGCATGGCTCATGCGTGGTGCCCAACGTCCATTTGTCACCTGCGTAAACAACGTCTCGGAGCGGCGCAAGCCCAGCAAACGCAGCTGGGGCACCCGCAGGACATCTGACGGCGTTCCGTGACCGCAAACACACGGACAATCCGAGCAGTTTTAGCCGTGCTGGGCGTCCGCAGGACGGTTTCGGCCAATCGTTTCAATCATCTGGCAGGCATGATTCCGGCCCCCGCGCGAGTGATGCTCACGCAGGGCGAGGCCGCCCAAAAGGGCCAGACAGGGCTGGCCAGACCGAGTCGCGCCATCCGACCAGCGATGGCGCGACTCCGGCTGAACCGAGCGTTAGTCGGTCTGCGACAGGTTGACCGCCGCGGCCCGGCCGTTTTGCTGCTGCTCGACCTCGAAGCCGACCTTCTGCCCCTCATTGAGGCTTCGAAGTCCGGCTTTCTGCACGGCACTGATATGGACGAAGACATCCTTTCCCCCTGTGTCGGGGGCGATGAACCCGTAGCCTTTGGTCGGGTTGAACCACTTCACGGTGCCCTTGGGCATCGACGCGCTGCCTTTCTGCCTGCGGCGGTGCCTGACCGGAAATTCCAGGTATCCGCCCTGTTGAACAGGGGCGCGCAACAGTCCTAGATGTCCGCGACGCCCTTCCCTTTTGGTAGGTGCCCTGGATCCATTCGATGCGGTCCAGGGTTGCCCACCAAGTATGACGATACGCGGTCACGCCATCGTCCGCAATCAATAGCCGTCATCGGCGTGAAGCATTGGTGGCCCCGGCAGGCGGAAACACCGAAATCGCTGCCCCGGGTGGCAGCGAGCTGGCGACCGGGCGTCGGTGGACGTGGGCCGGACCTGGCCTGCGCCGGGGCCGGGGCCGGGGCCGGGGCCAGTCTGTGCCTGTGATCCTTGCATGTGGCTTGTGAATGGGCTGGACCTGGCCTGCGCCAGGTGCCGGAGTTCGGCCGTGCCTGGGGGCCGGCCTGCTCTGTGCCCGGGGCCGGAGCCGCTCGGACGGAAACATCGCTTGCATCCGTCGCGCGACCGCGCCATGTCGTTGGCAGCGGGACCGCCGGCCTCTACAATGCTGCCTTCGGGTGGGCAGAGGTCCGAAAGCCAACGGGCACTGCAGCCGTCCCGCACGGAGGTCAAATGGGTAGCTTCAGCATCTGGCACTGGATGGTGGTGCTGCTGGTCGTCCTGCTGCTGTTCGGCGGCGGTAAGGTCAGCAGCCTGATGGGGGACTTCGCGAAGGGCATCAAGGCCTTCAAGAAGAACATGGCGGAACCGGACGATGCGTCCATGGAAGCCAGCGCCGAAAAGCCGTCCGGTTCCATCTCGGGTCCCGCCGGTGAGGCTGCGCCTCGCACGACGCGCGAGACGACCACCGCGCACTGACCCGGCCGGCCGAACGGGCGACCAACACCGCGGTTTGCACTGCGGTGCAGGTGCCTGTGATGGCCTCCACGGAGGCGCGGCGACGGACCCCAGACGTGCAGCGGTAGACATGCGACGGCAGATTTCGCGGTGGACGACCTCCCCGCCACCGGTTTGTCCTGCAGTTTCCTGTTGCATGGCCGGGGCTGCCGCATGGCCAGGGGCAACGCCGGTAGTTGCATGTCTGCTGATCAGCCGCTTGCCGATCATCCGCCTGCTGGTTCCATCGCCGCCATCCGCGCGACCTTTGGCGACGGGTTGACGTCGCGCCCCTCCTGGTCGTCAGACTAGGCGACCGACGACCAGGGATCTGTCATGGCCATCCACCACCTTGCCGCCTCACCGGAAACCGTCCGCTGGGGCACCTTCGACGCGAAATATCCGCCGCTTGTCACCATCCAGTCCGGCGACAGCGTGGTGCTGGAATGCGTCTCCGGCGCACCGGAAGTCATGCCGCCCGCGGGCAGCGGACTGGCCATCCCTCCGGCACTGGCCGCGATCCATCAATCCAATCTGCCGCGCGCCGGCGGCCACATCGTCACCGGGCCAGTCGCGGTGGCGGGCGCCGAACCGGGCGACATGCTGGAGGTCCGGATCGACCGCATCGAGCTCGGCAACGACTGGGGCTATTGCGGGTTCCGCCCGCTGGCCGGCACGCTGCCCGAGGATTTCGGCGAGCGATTCCTGATGCACATCCCGGTCGACCGGGCGCGCAAGACCTGCCGCCTGCCCTGGGGGACCGAACTGGCGCTGCGGCCGTTCTTCGGCGTGATGGGCGTCGCCCCACGGCCGGCCTACGGAACTATCTCTACCATCCAGCCGCGCGAACACGGCGGCAACCTGGACAACAAGGAACTCACCGAGGGCAGCACGCTGTTCCTGCCGGTATGGGCCGAGGGCGCGCTGTTCTCCGCCGGTGATGGCCATGGCGTGCAGGGCGACGGCGAGGTCTGCATCAACGCGCTGGAAATCTGCCTGACCGGCACCTTCACCATGATCCTGCACAAGGGCGGCGGCACCAAGGCGCCGGCGCTGAGCTACCCCCGAGCGGAAACGGCGACGCATTTCATCACCATGGGCCTCAACGAGGATCTCGACCTGGCGATGAAGCAGGCGCTGCGGGAAATGATCCGCTTCATCACCGCGCGCACCAACCTGTCGCGGGAGCAGGCCTATGCGTTCTGCTCGCTGGCGGTGGATTTCCATGTGACGCAGGCGGTGAACGGCGAGAAGGGCGTGCACGGCCTGCTCAAAAAGGGCCTGCTTTTCTAGGTCTTGTGGCTTCCGCCAGAGTTTTCCACAAGTTTTTGTGGTCCGGGGCAACTCAGCCGTTGAGGTCTCACCCAACTGGTCCTACCGTATCTTGGGTATTGCCAGTGGGGGAACCACAATATGGAGTGGAGCGAAGAGACGATCGCCCGGCTCAGAGAGCTATGGTCTGAAGGTCATTCCACGGCGGAAATAGGTCGTCGCCTTGGCGTGTCCAAGAACGCCGTGGTCGGCAAGGCGCACCGCATCGACCTGCCGGCGCGTCCCTCGCCAATTCGGCGGGAGAGCGGCGACGCGACAGAGGCACGGCGGAACCCGTCGCGGCGCGTGGAGGGTCCGACACTGCCACCGTTGAGCAGCACCACGGCCGGTGCGGTCGCTGCGCCGGTGCCGGTCGCCGTCCTGGCGCCCGCCCCGGTGGCTGTGGCGCTGCGCCCGACACCGGTCCCGGCCCCGCCGCCTCGGATGCATGTGGTCGCGCAGCGGCCCTATGCCCGGGTCGTGACCTGCTGCTGGCCTATCGGTGAGCCGGGCACGCGCAGCTTCCGTTTCTGCGACGACCCGTCCGAACCCGGCAAACCGTACTGCGGCGAACACGCCAAGCTCGCCTACGTGAAGGTGCGCGACCGGCGGGAAGACGCGGCCTAGCCGAGAACCTGCCCCCCGAGGGCCTGCCCACCCGGCCGCGGTCCTGGCGCACCCGCCTGGCCCGCGGTCCGGTATGGCAACTTTCGCCGTGCTTGTTTCGTTGCCGCGGGGGCAGTATGCGTCCGCGGCCCGGCAAATTCCGCGGGCGACAAGCATCGCAAGGACGTGTTCGGGCATGCAGCACCGCAGGTGGCCATGAGTAGTGCCGCCGCCACGTCCGAGACATCGCACAAGCGCAAGCCCGCGGTCGGCATGTTGCTGGCCGTCCTTGGCGTCGTTTACGGCGATATTGGCACCAGTCCGCTCTACGCCTTCAAGGCGAGCCTGCAGTTCTTCGATGGCCTGCCGGTGACCTCCGTGGAGGTGCTCGGCATCCTGTCGCTGATCTTCTGGTCGCTCGTGCTGATCGTGACGGTGAAATACGTCACCCTCGTCATGCGCGCCGACAACCACGGCGAAGGCGGCATCCTGGCCCTGATGGCGCTGGCCCAGCGCGTGTCCGTCGGCACCGGGCTGCGCAACGCGCTGGCGCTGGTGGGCATCGCCGGGGCCTGCCTGTTCTTCGGCGACGGCATCATCACGCCCGCCATTTCCGTACTGTCGGCCGTCGAGGGCCTGGAGGTCTCGGCCCCCGACCTGAAGCAATACGTCCTGCCGATCAGCGCGACCGTCATCATCCTGCTGTTCATGGTGCAGTACCGCGGCACCGGCAGCGTCGGGCGCATTTTCGGGCCGATCATGGCGGTGTGGTTCGTGGTCATCGGCGCCACCGGCCTGATCGAGGTCGTGCAGCATCCGTTCGTGCTGCTGGCGCTGTCGCCGAGCTACGCGGTGGCATTGTGCATCCAGTACAGAGGGCTGGCATTCCTGGTGCTGGGAGCGGTCGTGCTGTGCGTCACCGGGGCCGAGGCGCTGTATGCCGACATGGGCCATTTCGGCGCCCATCCGATCCGGCTGACCTGGACGTTCTTCGTGCTGCCGTCGCTGGTGCTGAATTATTTCGGCCAGGGTGCGCTGGTGCTGAGCGACCCCGCCATGGCGCAGAACCCGTTCTTCCTGCTGGGACCTGGGTGGCTGCGGCTGCCGCTGGTGATCCTCGCGACCATGGCGACCGTCATCGCGAGCCAGGCCGTGATCTCCGGCGCCTACTCGATGACCCGCCAGTGCATGCAGCTCGGTTTCCTGCCCCGCATGACGGTCCGGCACACCTCGAACACCGAGGAGGGTCAGATCTACGTGCCGCAGGTGAACACCATGCTGCTGGTCGGCGTGCTGATCCTGGTGGGGGCGTTCAAGACGTCCGACAACCTCGCCTCGGCCTACGGC
>JARLIN010000056.1 GCA_031291715.1 Rhodopila sp.
GAAGTCATCAAAAAATGCCAGCTTCATGGCGGCCCCCTCCCCAGGGTTGTTTGTTGTGTCGCCAGCCTAGACAGGTTCGGGACGACTGGAAATACGCGCGGGACAACGATCCCCGCGGCGCGAGGCTTTCGCCCTGGCGATCATGCCGAGCGTGTCCCCATGTGCATCAGGATAAGCGCCGGACACGCCCGGCCATGACGGAGAAAGAACGGCCCGGTTTCCGTAGAGGACAGCTACTCGGCCGTTAGATCTGCCAGCAATGGCAGCGCCTCCCGCGCGAACCACGCGATCTGTTCGGCTTTCTGTTCGTAGGGGCCAAGCAGATCGAGAATGACGTGACGGACACCAGCAGAGTGGAATTCGCGGATGCGTTCGGCGACCATCTCCGGCGTTCCCAGTGCACAATAACGCTGCGCGGCTTTGCGGAAATCCATAGCGTAACGAACGCTGAGGGTTTCGGTCGCGCGGTCGAGTGCTTCTTCGTAGGTGCGGTCCAGGCGGGTGAAAAGCAAATGCCCGGTCCCGAACGGGGTGGGGCTTCTGCCGGCCTGTTCCGCTGCCTCATTGATCGTTTCCAGCGCGGCGCGATACATATCGGGGGAGACGACGTAGGCCAGGTAGCCATCGCCCAGCCGGCCGATGCGGCGAAGGGCCGGGTCCTTGCGGCCGGCGAACCAGATGGGCGGGCCACCGGGTTGGCGCGGCGGCGGGGACATGGGCACGTCCTCGAACGGGCCATAGAACTTGCCGTGATGGGTGACCGGGTCGCCGCTGAAGAACTTCCGCAGGACTGTCACACCTTCCGCGAGGCGGGCGCCACGTTCGTTATGTGGAACGTCACAGGCGGCATATTCCTGGGGGAATTCTCCACCCACGCCGACGCCCAGGATGAACCGGCCCTCGGTCAGGTGATCCAGCGTGGTGACCTGCTTCGCCACCGGCGTCGGATGCCGCAGCGGCAGCAGCAGCACCGAAGTGCCGAGCAGCAACCGACGGCTGACCACGGCGGCCTGCGCCAGTTGCAGCAGCGGGTCCAGGATGGCGACAGGGAATGAAATATGATCGCCGACCCACAGCGAGTCGTAGCCGCTGTCGTCCACCAGCCATACCAGATCAACCAGCTCGTCGATCCGCGGCAGCCAGGGGCCATCCGCCGGCTCCGTTCGGCGGTGGATGGTCTGGATGCCGATGCGCAGGCGTGTATCCAAAGTGAGGCTCATGCTGCGGCTCCCATCGTTTGCGGGGACAGTGTTGCAGCCGACGGCACGCCACGCCAAGCTAGCGGGGACTGACATCGCGGAGAAACGTCCATGCCCGACCTGATCGAGACCGTCGAAGACGGGGTCGCCACCCTCACCCTGAACAGGCCCGAGAACCTGAACGCCCTGTCCGACGAGATCCGTCTGGGATTGCTGGAATCAATCTACCGCCTGGGTGCCGATGATTCTGTCGGCTGCATCGTGCTGACCGGCGCCGGCCGCGGCTTCTGCGCCGGCGGCGACGTGAAGACCATGGCAGGCCGGTCCGCCCGTGGTTTCGAGGAGCGCGCAGCCGGAATCCAGCAATCCAACCGCATCCCGATGCTGATGCATTCCACGCCCAAGGTCATCATCGGAATGATCAACGGCGTTGCCGTCGGCGCCGGCCTCAGCATGGCGGCCGCCTGTGACCTGCGCGTGGCCGCGCGGTCCGCCCGTTTCGGCACCGGCTTCATCAAGATTGGCCTGTCCGGCGACTGGGGCGGCACCTGGAGTCTGACCCGTCTGGTGGGCACCGCTAAGACGCGGGAATTGTTCTTTACCGGCGACATGATCGACGCGGACGAGGCGTTGCGGATCGGCCTGGTCAACAAAGTCGCCGACGATGCGGATCTACTGGAAACCACGATGACCCTGGCCCGCAGGATCGCGTCGATGCCGCGCGTGGCGCTGGGCTATACGAAAAAGAACCTGGCCGCGGCCGAGACGGGCGATTTCGCCACCTCGCTGGATATGGAAGCGTTCAATCAAGCCCGTTGCTCGCAGACGGAAGATCACCGCGAAGCCGTCCAGGCGTTCAAGGAAAAGCGCAAGCCCGCCTTCAAGGGGCGCTGATCGATGCGCGTTCTGAATACCCTGCCGCAAGCCGACCTCCGTAACATCGCTGCCTCGGCGATCGCCTCCGAGGCAGCCGGCTACGACGGCCTGCTGACAATGGAGAACAAGCACGATCCATTCCTCGCGCACGCCATCGCCGCGGTAAACACCGAACGCGTCGAGTTGGGCACGTCTGTCGCGATCGCCTTTCCGCGCAGCCCGATGGTGGTGGCGAACGCATGCTGGGATTTGCAGAACGCCTCGCGCGGGCGGTTCGTGCTGGGAATCGGTCCGCAGATACGGCCGCATAACGAAAAGCGGTTCAGCGTGAAATGGACGGCCCCGGCGCCCCGGCTGCGCGAATACGTGCAGGCGCTGCGGGCGATCTGGACGACGTGGGAGAAGGGGGAAAAGCTGGATTTTCGCGGTCAGCACTACACTTTCACGCTGATGCCACCTTACTTCATGCCGCCCTCCACCGGACAGAAGATGGTGCCGATTACCCTGGCCGCGGTGGGTGAACACTCGCTCCGCCTGGCCGGTGAGGTCGCCGATGGTGTCCGCCTGCACGGCTTCTGCACACGCCGCTATATCGAGGAGGCAATCATCCCTCGGGTCCAGGAAGGGATGGCCCGCACCGGCCGGACTCGTGAGCATTTCGAGATCACCGGCGGTGGTTTCGTCGCGACCGGGAAGGACGAGGAAGCCACCGCGAAGGCGTTCGAAATCGTGCGCGGGCGCGTGGCGTTCTATGGGTCCACACCAGGTTATTGGGGTGTGCTGGAGCTCCACGGTTATGGCGATCTGGGCCGCGAGCTGAACGCGATGTCGAAAGCCGGAAAGTGGAATGAAATGGCTGGCCGCGTATCCGACGACGTGGTGCATCTGTTCGCCGCTGTCGGCACACACAAGGAGATCGCGGCGCGGATCGAGGAGCGCTTCGGCGGATTAAGCGATGCGCTGAACCTTCGTCCGGATTCATCGTCAGCCGGCGGGGATGTGCCGCCTGATGTGATCCAGGAGATCAAGCGGATCGCGACGCCATTTCGGGATTACAAGACGGCGTGGTAACAACGATGAGCAGATTTCGTTTCGTGATCACCGGCCGGCCGCGATGAGCCGCATCCCGCTCGCCCTCATCGGACTTGGCCCAGGTGCTGAACCGCATGCGAAAAGCCTCGTCGATCTGGCCGGCCGGGTGGACGTGAAGGCGGCCGCGTCGCGCACCGAGGGCCGAACACGTGCGTTCGCGGATCGCTTCGGCTTTCCCGTTACCACCGATATCGATGGGGTGATTGCCGACCCCACGATCCAGGCTGTGCTCGTGCTGACACCGCCCGCCGCGCATCTCGATATCGCGGAACGCTGCCTGCGCGCGGGCAAACATGTGCTGGTTGAGAAGCCGCTTGAACTCACGGTGGATCGCGCGGAGCAACTCGTGCGGGCCGGACGGCAGGCGGGGCGGCGGATGGGCGTGGTTTTGCAGCACCGCTTCCGTCCCGCGAGCCTCCGCCTGCGCGCGGCCATCGATGCCGGCGCGTTGGGCACGATCACGGCCGCCTGGATGCTGGTGCCGTGGTGGCGGCCGCAAGCCTATTACGATGAGCCAGGCCGCGGAACGATGGCACGCGACGGCGGCGGCGTTCTGATGACACAGGCGATACACACGCTCGATCTGTTCCGTTCCCTCGTGGGTGTTGAAGCTGTCGTCGCCGCGCAGGCTGTGACGACGGCCACGCACCGGATGGAGACGGAGGACTTCGCGTCCGCCTTGGTCCGCCTGGGCAACGGTGCGCCGGGCACCATTATCGCCACGACCGCTGCCTATCCCGGGGGGCCCGAACGGATCGAAATCGCCGGCACGCGGGGCACGGCCTCCCTGGTCGGCGGCTCGCTCCGCCTGTCAACGATCGACGGTGGCGAAGAGAACATCGTCGCCGAGGCATCCACCGGCAGCGGCGCCAGCATCATGGACTTTCCGCACGACGCCCACCGTGCGGTACTGGCCGACTTCCTCGACGCCATCGAGCAGGATCGCGATCCGCTCGTCACCGGCGAGGAAGCGCTGGCGAGCCAGCGCCTGATCGCTGACATATTGGCCGCGGCTGGATGGCGGTCTTGAGGGTTACCCGCGCTTCCATTCCAGCCAATCGATCACGCCCTGGCCCATCACCTTGTCCAGATCCTTCCCTTTCAGCCAAGGCAGTTCCTCGGTGAAGAACGTCAGACACTGCCGGTCGCTGCACGGCATCCGCGTGATGTCAGTCCCCCAGAAAAACCGGGCCGGCCCGAACGCATCGAAAATCCGGTGTAGCCCCTCGTGGATATCGCGGAACGGATACGCCTCCTTCGAATATCCCGGCGCACCTGTCGCCTTGATCGCCACGTTCGGCAGCTTCGCCAACGGCAGCAGATCATCCAGCGTCGCGAACGCCGCCTGACCCTGCGCGGAGCGGACCAGCCCCAGATGATCCACGATCAGCTTCAAATGCGGATGCCGCTCCGCGATCTGCTTGAACAGCGGCAGGAAGCGCCAGGCCATTGTCGCGATCGGCGTGCCGGCCTTCTCGGCCGCCGGCCATAGCCAGTCCATGGTGCCGTCTTGATGCCAGGTCTCCTGCCCCTCCCGCGTCAGGGACCAGCGTAAACCCACCATGCCGGGCTGCTGCTTCCAGGTCTCGATCCGCTTGCGCTGCGACGGATCGTCCAGCGGGAACCACCCCAAACTGCAGAATTTGTCCGGATATTTGACCGCCGCCTCGATCGCCATTTCGTTTGAACCAGCGTCCCAGCTGGGTGGGTGCAGCACCGCGCCGTTCACCCCGGCTTCATTCATTTCCCCGATGAGTTCCTCGGCCGTGAATATGGAGGTCTGGCGATGATGTCCGCTGGGCTTGCCGCTGCCCCAGATGTGAACCTGTGCATCGATGATCAGCATGGACGGGCCTCCTTTTCTTTTCCCCGATGCTGACCCCTTGCCGGCCGGGATGCAACCGGGCCAAACAGGGGCAACCACAAGGAGTTCGCACGGTGCTGGATCGGGTCATGCTGACGAACGATGACGGGATCGACGCCCCCGGCATGAAGGTGCTGGAGGAAATCGCCGCCCAAATTGCTCGCGAAGTCTGGGTCGTCGCGCCCGAACACGACCAGAGCGGCCAATCCCACGCCATCAGCCTGCATCACGCCCTGCGCATCAGCGAACGCGGCGAACGCCGCTTCGGCGTAACCGGCACGCCCGGCGACTGCGCCGCGATCGGTCTGTGCCACATCATGAAAGAGGCCCCGCCACAACTGGTGCTATCAGGCGTCAACCGCGGCCTGAACCTGGGCATGGAAACCGTTTTCTCCGGCACCGTCGGCGGCGCCATGACCGCCATGATGCTCGGCGTTCCCGCGCTGGCGTTGAGTCAGGCGTTCAAGGACCGGAACAATGTTCCCTGGGACACGGCGCGCACCCTGGGCGCCGCGACGATCCGTGAGCTGCTGGCCGTCGGCTGGGGCAAAAGTGCAATCCTGAACATCAATTTTCCTCCGATCCCCGCCGCCGAAGCCGGACCGATGACACTGGCACGTCAGGGTGAGGGCGCGGTCGCAGGCATGCATGTCGACACCCGCGTCGATCCGCGGGGCATGTCCTATCACTGGCTGAACTTCAAACGCGGCGACATCCAGCAAGGTCCGGAGAGCGACTACAGCGCCATGCGCGCGGGGAAGATCGTTGTGACGCCATTGCGTTACGACCGGACGGACGATGAGGCGTATGCCGAGCTGGCAGCGCATTTGCCGCGGTTTGGCGGGTGAACGGGAACCCGCGCCAGCCGCAATAGCCGGGGCACGGCCCATGGGAGCCAACCTAAGGGAACGGGCACGGAGCTTTGCTCTTGCGTCATGGCCGGGCCGGCCTGGTCATGACGCAGTCATCAGCCCGACTGCCCGCCAGTCACATCGATCGTTAGTCCCGTAACAAAATCCGCGTCCGACGAAGCAAGGAAACAAATTACCTTCGCCTGGTCGGACGCCTCGGCGACCCGCCGCAGCGGTGTGTTCTCGATCTGCGCCGACTGAGCCTCCGGTGACCGCTGGTTCCAATGTGGCCTGATCCGTTCCGTCAGTGTCAGGCTGGGCGCGATCGCATTGATATTGATTCCGAATGGTCCCAGTTCGAACGACAGCTTGCGCGTGAACGCGATGATGCCGCCCTTCGCCGCCGCATAGGCACTCCCGCTGGCGACACTCATGCCACGCCCGGCAATGGATGCGAGATTGACGATCTTGCCCGATTTTTGCCGTTTCATCACCGGCACGACCGCATGGGTGAAAAGAAATGTCCCATCCAGGTTGAACGCGATCACCCGCTGCCAGTCATCCAGGGAGTGCTCCTCCACCATCGCCGATGGCTTGGCGATGATCGTGCTGCCACCAACGGCATTGACCAGGATATCAATCCGCCCGAATTCCTTCACCGTATTGGCGACGACCTCATCTACCTGCCCCTGATCCAGCGCGTTGCACAGCCTTCCATGCGCCTGGCTCCCGAGCGCGGCCACCGCCGCATCCAGCCGTTCCGAGTGGTTATCCACACAGACCACCACCGCACCTTCCCGCGCCATGATCTCGGCCGTCGCGCGGCCGATTCCATTCGCCGCCGCTGTGATCAGTGCGACCTTGCCCTTGAAGCGCATTGTTTTCCTCCCGTTTCAGTTCAGGCGGGCTGCCTGCGCCATCACCTCGATTGCCTCGGGCTGTCGGGATCTGACCGTCAGGCTTGTCGCCCCCGACTCCTCCCACGCGCGGAACCGCTGCCGAATACGATCCGGCGGCCCGACCAGCGACTTCATATCCACCCACTCATCCGGCACCGCCGCGATGGCCTCTTCTTTGCGATGCGCCAGATACAGTTCCTGGATGCGATCGGCTGCTTCCGCGAAACCGCGGCGGATCATCTGATCCTTGTGAAAATTCTTGTCCTTGTGCCCCATGCCGCCGACATACAGCGCCACTTCCGGTTTCAATTTCGCGAGTGCGGCCTTCACATCATCCGCGACCTCGACGTGGATGGATGCCTGGATCTCGAAATCCTTCAGGCTCTTGCCATTGCCGGCGCGCCGGAAGCCTTCCTCCAGCCAGGGACCGTATTCTTCCATGCAGCCAGGTACAAAGCCCATCGGCAGCCAGCCATCGGCGATTTCCGCCGTCAGCTTCACGGTCGATTCGCTGCCGGTCGCCAGATAGATCGGGATATCCGGATTCATGTGCAGGATGGATTTCAGCGGCTTGCCAACGCCGGCCGCACCTTCGCCGGTATAGGGAAGGCTGATCTCTCGCCCTTCATGCGCCACCGGCTCTTCCCGCCGGAACACCTTGCGCATGATCGCGACGTAGTCCTTCAGCCGGTAATACGGCCGTCCCCACGGTTGTCCATACCATCCCTCGACGATCTGCGGGCCCGACACGCCCAGTCCCGCGATGAATCGTCCACCACCCGCCAGAGCATCCACAGTCCCCGCGCACATCGCCGCGTTGGCGGGCGTCCGGGCCGCCAACTGCATAATCCCGGTGCCTAGCCGAATCTTCTTCGTCACCGCGGCCAGGAACGCCAGCGGAGTCACAGCGTCCGAGCCATATGCTTCCGCCGACCAGACGGAGTCATACCCAAGCTCTTCGGCGCGCTGCACCAGCTTCACAGGCAGATCCATCTTAGCCTTGGAATAACCGATCGACAGTCCGAGTTTCATGCCAGCCCTCCATGCGGGATCGGTAAGCCGAGGTTCTCCCGCAGCGTCGCCCCTGTGTAATCCTTGTGATACAGCCCACGCCGTTGCAGTTCGGGGATCACGTGTTTCACGAACTCCATATACGTCCCCGGCACATGAGTCGCGGCGATCACGAACCCGTCGCAAACCCCGGTGCTGAACCATTCCTCCAGCCCATCCGCCACTTCTTTCGGGCCGCCGACGAACGGCTTGTTCGGGCGAGCCCGATGGCTGAACGTCACGAAATCGCGCGGCGTCGGGTTGCGGATGCCACTCGCCTTCAACACCCGGTCCCGCATCGACTGTGTGCCCGAGATTCCATCCAGCTCCGCGTCGGTGAACGGCTCATCAAGCCCCTTGCTGGCGAAATCGAAATTCATCGCCTCGGACAGCAGGGACAGCGCATCCTCATCCGTCGCCAGGGTCTCGATCAGCGCCATCTTGTCCTCCGCCTCGGCCTTCGTTTCGGCCGCAACGACATAGGCGGATGGGGTAATCGATAAATGGGCAGGGTCCCGACCCAGCCGCTCCGCTTCCGCCTTCAATTCGCGGTAGGTCTGCCGCCCATGTTCCAGGCTGACCGGCGTGCTGACGAATACCAGCTCTCCCCACCGGGCGCAGAACTGCTTGCCGCGCCCGCTCTGCCCCGCCTGGATGATCACAGGATGCCCCTGCTTCGACCGCGGCACGGTGAACGGCCCCCGCGACTTGAACCATTCCCCTTTATGGTCCAACCGCCGCACCTTGTCCGGATGCGCGAACAGCCCGGTCTTCTTGTCATGCACGATCGCGTCGTCGTCCCAGGAATTCCAGTGCCCCAGCACCACCTCCATGAACTCATCGGCCCGGTCGTAACGAGAATCATGTTCCAGATGCTCGTCCTTTCCCATGTTCAGCGCTTCGCCGTCGTTCATCGACGTGACCACGTTCCATGCCGCACGTCCCTCGGTCATCAGGTCCAGCGTTGCGAACGTCCGCGCCACATCGAACGGCTCGTAATATGTCGTTGACCGCGTCGCCCCGAGCCCCAGCCGCTTCGTTGCCATACCCATCACCGTCAGCACGGTGACAGGGTCCATCTTCACGCAGCGAATACCGTGCTCCACCGTATGCCGATGGTCATTGCCGTAACGGTCCGGCATCGCGAGCCGATCGTCGAAGAACCCGACGTGGAACTTCCCTTCCTCCAACACGCGGCCGATGGTCTGATAGTAGTCGGCGGAGGTCGAGTCTTCCCGCGAGTCAGGATGCCGCCAGGAACTTACCAAGTTCGTGCAATTCTGGGCTTGCAGGAAGCCCACCATCACCATCTGCCGCATCGCGCTTTCTCCCTAACCGGCGGCGGTCATTCTCTCCTTCTCCGCCATACGCTGCTTGAGCTGTTCCGGAGTCATCCGGACGATGTCCTCATTCTGGTGCGCGTACAGATCGTACCGATCCGTGTCGAGGTCTTCCAGAACGATACGTCCCGCCAGCACATCCTGCTTCCACGCATCCTGAGCCGCCTGCCGGCCATGAAACTCCGGCATCACTTCCCGGGCGAACAGGTCCAGGCTTTCGCAGATATCCTGATGACTGGTTTTTCCCGCCTGGTTCAGCAAGATCACCTGATCGACATGCGCCTCCTCGAACTGTCGCAGACGCTTGCGGATGGTCTCGGGCGACCCGATCAACCCGTTTCGGAGCGCCACCTGGGCCTTCTCGCTATGACGCCAGTCCTGATACTCCCGCCACAGGTCGCCCTTGCCCGGCGCATCCACACCCTTCCGGCCATAGTGCGACAGCGCGAAGATAAAGAACGTCCAGCCCGCGGCTTTCTCCAGCGCTTCCTCATCGGTTGGCGCGCACATGAAGCCGTTGACGATCGCCACGTTCGGATTGGTCGCGTAATCCGTCAGCCGCCGGGGCTGATGCAGGTACATGTTATAATACTTATGTACCCAGGCCTTCGCTGCGTCCGGGGACACAAAACTGAATCCCAGCGCGCCCATGCCCCACTGCCCGGCCTCACCGATCGTGCGGATGTTGGAGCATGCGACCCACAGCGGCGGATGTGGCTTCTGATACGGCTTCGGCACGACATTGCGCGCCGGGAAGTCGTGATATTTCCCGTGAAACTCCCAGCTGTCCTGGGTGAACATCGGGATGATCGCCTGCACCGCCTCTTCCCACCGGTCCCGCTTGTCGCGCACCCGCACACCGAACGGATGCAGCTCGGCCGGGCCGGCGCCTTCGCCCATACCCAGTTCCACCCGCCCGCCGGAGATCAGGTCCAAGGTCGCCACCCGCTCCGCCACGCGATGCGGCTGATTGGTCGTCAACTGAATGATGCCATGCCCCAGCCGGATGTTCTTCGTCCGCTGACTGGCTGCCGCCAGGAACACTTCCGGTGATGCGGAGTGCGAATACTCCTCCAGGAAGTGATGCTCGACCTCCCATATGTAATCGTAGCCCAGCTTATCCGCGAGTTCGACCTGGGTCAGGGAATTCTGGAACAGCTCATATTCGCTGTTCGCCGTCCACGGGCGGGGCAATTGATGTTCATAGAAGACCCCGAATTTCATCGACTTTCCCCCTCAAGATCGCTTTCCTGGACGCTTGCAGACCCCCCTTGCAGCGTCAAGGTTGCGCCGCCCCGGCCGGTCGCCTAGCCTGATCGGAACAATAAACCAAAGGGGAGACGGACCATGAACATGCGCGCGGCGTTGTTGATGTCTTGCGGGCTTCTGGTGGCGACACCAGCCCTTGCCTCCGTCAACGACATCCTGATTGGCCTGGACGAGAAGATCACCTACGACGCCAACGGCCAGGTGAATGGACCGCCCGGCAAGGACGCCGTGCTGGTCATGGATGTCTCCAACCCCGCCAAGCCCCGTATCCGCGGGTCCCTGCCCCTGATGAACTCCCTGCTTGGTCCGCCGACCAACCTGCAGATCACGCCGGACGGGAAACTGGGGCTGGTGGCGAACTCCGTGGTGATGAACCAGGACGGCGGCGCCTGGAAGACCGCGCCGGACAACAAACTGTTCGTGATCGACCTGACCGCCAATCCGCCGAAACTGGCCGATACTGTCACCGTGGGCATGCAGCCCTCCGGCATGGCGATCTCCCACAAGGGCGACCTGGCCCTCATTGCGAACCGCAATGGCAAGAGCGTCTCCGTCCTGTCTATCCAAAATGGCGTCGTCAAGTCGCTCGGCGACGTCCCGCTGGAGCAGGAAGCCGCGGCGGTGGTCATCTCACCGGACGGCAAACGCGCCTTCGTCTGCCTCAACCTGGTCAACAGGATCGCTGTGCTGAGCATCGACGGCCAGAAGGTGACCTACGACAAGTCGATGGACATTCCGGCCGCGCTCAACCCCTATAACATCGACATCACGCCCGACGGCAAATACGTCATCGCCTCCAACACCGGCGCGCAGAAGAACAACGGCGACGCAGAGGTGATCATCGAGGCCACAGGCCCACATCCGCACGTTGTCGGCCTGATGTCACCGGGTAACGGGCCGGAAGGCTTTGCCATCTCGCCCAACGGCAAATGGGCCGCGGCCCCGCTGCTGCTGGGCTCCGGGGCGAAAGATAACGATTGGTTCAAGACCAAGGGCGGTGAGTTGGTCGTCATGTCGATCGGACATGACGGCACACTGACAGTAACCGGCAAGGCGAAACTCGGTGCGCTGCCAGAGGGCATTGCCTACAGCCCGAACAGCGAGTATATCTACGTCGGTAACTACATGGACAAGGACTTGCAGGTGTTCCGTGTGAGAGACGGAAAGCCGGTCCAGGTCGGTTCCAATATCAAACTGCCTGGCCAGCCAGCGTCGATGCGCGGGACTGCGCGGTAGCTCCAACTCGCCATCTCCGGGCGAAGACCTGGGGATCCCCACAAACACTGGTGTGTAGACGGGTGCCCGGGTCAAGCCCGGGCAGGACGAAATAGCCCCCCCTACAGCAACTGCCCCCCATCCACCACGATCGTCTGCCCGGTCACCCACGACGCGAGCGGGGAGGCCAGGAACATCACCACATTCGCCACTTCCTCCGGCGTACCCAGCCGGCCGAACGGGATCGAGTTCAATACGGCCCCATATAGCTTCGGGTTATCCGTCTTCCGCCGGTCCCAGACACCGCCGGGAAACTCGATCGATCCGGGTGCGATCCCGTTCACCCTGATCCCGCTGCGCGCGTACATCGCCGCCTGCGTGTTGGTGTAATGGATCACCGCCGCCTTGATCGCCCCGTATGGAGGCTGCCTCGCCGCCGCCCGCAATGCGGAAATCGAGGAGGTGTTGACCACACTCCCCTTCGACGCCTTCAGGAACGGCAACGCCGCCTGAGTCGCGTGCACGATCGCCATCATGTCGATCGCCAGACTGGCCATCCAGGCGGCCTCGTCATCCGCCGATCCGAACGCCGACGCATTGTTCACCAGCACGTCGACCCCACCCAGCGCCGCCGCCGCCTCAGCGATATAGGCCTCGATCGCCTCCGCATTCCCCAGATCGACCGACGCCGCATGCGCCTTATGGCCGTGCGCCGCGATCTCGGCTCTCGTCTTCTCCAGCGCCTCCGCGCCACGCGCGCAAATCGAAACGTCGGCGCCGCTGGCAGCCAGGCCGAGAGCGATGGCACGTCCGATGCCGCGACTACCACCACAGATGATGGCCTTGCGGCCGGCGAAGTCGATGTTCATCGCGTTCCTCCCGTTGCGGTTGCCGTATCGAACACCGCTTTGGCGTCATCGCGCAACGCGGCCCGCGACGAATCACCAAAATAGAACATGTGCCCACCCGGATAGGCCCGCAGCTCGATCGGTGCCGCGCCATCCAGCGCGGGCAGCATCCGCAGCATACGCGCCGTGCCGAAATACGGCGTGCGCAGGTCGAACAGCCCATGCGCGATCAGCACACGCATATGCGGATCGACAGATCGTGCCGCCTGCAGCGCGCTCAGCGACTCCGGCCTGCCCATCCCGTGGCCCCAGTCCCAGGCCTCGAACGCGGCATCGTTCGACAGGTGGTAAACCAGGTCCGGCCGCCAGTTCAGCTTGTCGGCATAGACCGCCAGCATCGCGCTGGTTACCGGCGCGGCGAACCCGTCCAGCACCGGATCTGGGAACTGGCTGGACAATTGCCGAGGCGTCGGATTCGGACGCATGATCGTTCCGTCGTAGACACTGCCGACCCGGCCCGAAACCAGTGACTGCTGAAACACGCGCGCGTCCAATCGTCCGCGCATCCGGCGCACCAACGCCGGATCGAGCCCGGTCAGGCTGGCGACCCGCGCCGTCAGCCGGTCAATTGCCGTCGCATCCTGTTCGCCACGCAGCATATCAACCAAATAATCGCCGGCGGCATATGCCTCGACATCCGCCATGTCGGTCCGCGCGACCGGCCCGCGCTGCGCGCGAGCCACCGCGACCTCCGACGGCAGCAGGTCGGCCCAGCTCAGCGGATCGGCGAAACCGCTCTCGTCGTGCGAGTCGAGCAGCGGCGACAGCAGCACCAGACCGCTGATGCCGACGCCTTCATCCGCTTGCAGCTTGCGCGCCAGCCGAGGGCCGCGGAACCCGCCATAGCTTTCCCCCACGATGTATTTCGGCGACACGATCCGGCCGCTGTGGTCCAGCCAGCGGCGGATCACTTCCGCCAGCGTGTCGATATCGCCGCCGACGGACCATAGCCGCCGGCGCGCGTCGGCGTCCGTTGCCAGGATTCGGGAGTAGCCCGTGCCCGGCGGATCGATGAACACCAGGTCGGTGAAACCCAACCAGGTTTCGGCATTCGGAACCGGCACCGCCGGCGCCGATGGACCATCCGTCCCCGGGTCGAGCCTGACCCGCCAGGGACCGATGGCACCCATCTGCAGCCAGGCGGAGGCCATTCCCGGCCCGCCATTGAACACGAACGTCACCGGTCGTGTAGCTACATCGGCACCCTCGGCCTGGTAGGCGACGAAGGCGATATCCGCCAGAGGTGCGTCCTTACCGTCCCGCAACCGGATACTGCCCGCAGTTGCAGTGAATCGCAGGATGCGTCCCGGCAGGTCCAACACCTGATGGGTCGTGACATCCGCCGGCAAATGCATGACCTCCGGCTCGTGCGGCGTATCGGCCCGCTGGGCATGGGCCGAACCGATGAGAACCCACGCCAGCCCGACAAACGCGAGAAAAACCTGTTTCATAGGCGGACCATTACGTTACATCTGTCAATCGGAGTTACGTTACAGTCCGTCAGGGCAAAACAAAAGCGCGCGAAGTCAGCGCCTCCAGCATGGCCTTATGATTCCAACTGGCGCAAAGAGGAGTTGCGTTCCCCCCGTCGATGAAGCAGCAGCAAATCATGCTCGGCACCGCCCCTGCCCGCAGACATGGATTTTCTTTGGCAGATCAAACGGAATCATCCGGCGCTCGGGCACGAACCGATCGATGGAACCACCTCGCGGCGTCGGCCATATTGGTGTTGGGATCTCCGCGCTCGGGAACGACATGGCTGGCGAAGATATTCGATAGTCATCCCGAAATCCTCTACCGGCATGAACCGGACGAATTGGCACTGGCGAACCCCGAGCTCGATCCGGCAAGCCAGGTCCGGGAATGGCTTCGCCAGCGCGGTCTGCGCGTCGCGGCCAAGCGCCCCAACTTCCAAAAATCCTGGCGTCCGGCCACCTTTGACACGTCACGGAGGACGCTGGCAGCGATGCTGGCGGTCGCGCAGCGGTTGCCGCTGACGTCTAGCATCGCCGAACGGATCGGCCTGCCGGATCTTGTCGCGCCAGACCAGTGGCGGTCCATTCGCGCCGCGATCAAGTTGGTGAACTGGGACGGAACACGCGTTGCCAGAACGATGCCGGACACGCGCTGCGTTTTCATCATGCGCCACCCCTGTGGTCAGATCGCCTCCCTGATGGCCGGATTGGCGGCCAGGCATTTCGCCCGGGCGGCTGATGAGTCCGGGGCGCCGGTACAAATGGCCATGGCGGCCGCCTGCGCAGCCCGCCGCAACGTCGATGCGGCGACGTTCGCCACCCTGCCAGATGCCGCCAAATATGCCTGGGCCTGGCTGGCATTTAACGAACCGGCGGTCGAAAGGTTGCGCGACCTCCCCAATGCCAGAATCGTCATCTATGAAGATCTTTGCCAGCAGCCGGAGGCAACGGCGCGAGACTTGTTTCGGTTCGCTGGCCTGAACTGGCACCCCCAGGTCGCGGCATTCCTGAGCGACAGCACCCAGCATGACCAGCCGGCCGGTTACTTCGACGTGTTTCGCACGACCGGACTGGTCACCGATCGCTGGCGGCAAAACATGAGCCAGCAGGATCAGGACGCGGTGCGGGCCGTCGTTGCCACGTCTTCGCTCGCGCGCTGTTGGGCCGACCTGGCATAGCCGGATGCATAGACCTTCAGGCGGCGGGAGTCCCGGCGCGGCTCGACGTCTGCCTCGGGCTGTGAGGCATGGCCGAAGCGCCAGGCGATATCCTCACGGAATCGCATCAAGTTGGCCAGTCTGACCCGACGCGCATTCTGCTCTGCTTCCAGCAGCCGAGCGGTGCGCGGAGCGCACGAGAGGCGCGGCAACCGGTCCGGCGTCAGCATATCCACCAGCTCCCGCAGCAGCAGCCGACCGCGATTGGCCGGGGAAAAGCCGCCATGCACCCTGATCCGGCCCTGCTGGTCGGCGCGCGCCTGATACAGCAGCGCGTCATCCGCGAGCCAGGTGACGACCCCGTTGGCCGCGGGCTCAAGCGGCTGCCGCACCGCGCCTGTAAAGCTGTACCCTGAACCGGAGGTGCCATAGAAGCGCTCGGTGCAGAAATCCGACACCGGGACGCCGTCGATTGCATAGGCCGCGGTGATATCCTGGCACGGGGCGCAGACATCGATCAGGTATTCCACCGTACCCTGCCCGGGCATGCAGGACGGGCCCGGCCGCCGAACCGAGCCCGTGGGGTTGGCAAGCATGCGCAACAGCTCGTGACTCGCCGCGAGCGACCAGTTCGGCCCGTAAGGCACCACGATATAGGGCGTATCGTCACCACGGGTGCGGTGGAAACCGTTGGCATCTTCGGTTTCCAGCGTGTCCTGGACGATGACAGGAATGTACCCGGCCGGAATGGATTCGAACGAGACCGCCGTGACCACGACGCGGGCACCCCATTCCGGTGAGAAATCGCGCGTGACCTGAGTCTGCAGGGCGGCAGCCACCCAGGCCAGTTCTTCCATGCGAATTTGGTCGGTCAGCGCGGTCAACGCGATGTAAGAAGGCAGCATTTCCTTGTCCCCCGCCGATCCTCGGATCGGCAATGGTGAGACTGGAATGGTTTCCGTCATGCCAACGTGATTTGGTCCGCTCCGAGGGCGTCGGCCATGATCCCGTAAGCGGTGTTTGATGCGATGGCACCGCGACTCGCGCTGCGCCATCCCGCCATGCGCGTGTTACACGGGGGATTATTCAACTATAGATAGTGACACGGCCGGTCATCACACTGATCAGGTCCTATTCGTTCACGAGGCCACTCACCCGTGTACCGCCAGATCATCGGTTACATCCCCGCTAACGTGATCCCCGCGATCGTCTCGGTCGTGATGATCTATGCCTATACGCGGCTGCTGTCGCCCGCCGCATTCGGCAGCTACAGCTACGTGTTTTCGGCTGTCCTCGTCCTGCAGACATCGTTGTTCTATGCCCTGCCGATCGCGGTGATGCGTTTCTATCCCGGTGCCGCGTTGGCGGGACGGCGAGACGGATTGCTGAAGGAGGCGTATGTCGTCTTCTATGTCATGTGCGCGGCCGTGGTGGCGGCCGGTGTCTGCGTCTGGCTAATGGTGGACCTGCCAGACCAGTACCGCATCCCGGCCTGGCTCGCGCTGCCGATGCTGCTGTTCAGATCGCTGGTGCAACTGAACCAGTCGGTTAACCGCTCCGCCAACCTCATGCGGCGGTTCAACACGATCGAATGCGTGCACGCCATATTGGGCTTCGGCCTGGGGCTTGCGGCTCTGTATATGCTGGGGCAGGGCCCGGAGGCGATCATCCTGGGGCTATTGATCGCCGGGGTCATTTGCTCGTCTTTCGACATCCGCCTGCTGCTCTCGCCCTTCCGTCGGACCGCCGGTGCGCTGGACCGGGTCGAGCTGGTGCGACTGGTCGAATACGCCTGGCCCATGGTCGCGGTGGCCGCGACCGCGGTGATCCTTCAAAACAGCGACCGGTTCCTGCTGGGATCACTGGCCGGCGCCGAGGTGCTGGGGATTTTCGCGGTCGCCTATAACCTGGTGGAGCGGCCGACCACGCTGATCTGCTCCTCGATCTCCACCGCGACGTTTCCTCTGGTCGTGCAGGTGCTCGAACAACAGGGCAAAGAGGCCGCCCGCATCCAGGCGGGACGCAACGGGATCGCGCTGCTGGCCGTCAGTCTGCCTGCCTGCGTGGGTCTGGCCTTGACGGCGGATTACGTCTCCGCCTCGCTGGTTGGTCCGGCGTTCCGGACCGGAGTCGCCGCGGTGCTTCCGATCATGAGCTTCACCGCCCTCGCACGGGGCATACGTTCGCATTTCATCGACCATGCGTTTCATCTGTCGGGCCGACCGCTGCTGATGCTGTGGACCTATGGGCCCGCGACGGTGCTGAACATCGCGCTGAATCTGTATATCGTGCCACGCTACGGCATGTTCGGTGCGGCCTGGACGGCGCTTTTCTGCCAGTCGGCAACAGTGGTGGGTGGGTGGTTCCTGGGGACGTCCTTGTTCCCTGTGTGGCTGCCGGTTGGGCAAGTGGTTCGCTGCATCCTCGCGGTGGTGCCGATGACCGTTGCGCTGGCCCTGATCCGGTTCCCGCTGGACTGGTTCGGCCTGTTCGCCGCGATCCTGCTAGGCGGCGTGCTCTATGTCATCAGCGCGGTGGCGCTGGATGTGGGGGAGGTGCGGTCGCTCAGCCGGCACGCTCTGCGCCAGTGGCTCCGGCGGCGGGTGCCGGCTCTGACGGATTAAGCCGGCTGGACGGCGATCGTGAGGTGCGTGGTCACCACGTTGCCGTCGCGCAGCAACTTGACTTCCACTGTGTTGCCGACCCGCTCCGCCTCCAGGAAGGCACGCAAGGTCTGCGGCCCCGAGGCGCTTGTCCCGTTCAGCGCCAGCAGTACGTCGCCAACCCGCATGCCGGCGTTTTCGGCGGGGCCACCTTTTGTGATGTTGACCACCATCCGTCCGGAGGTCTGACCCGCCCGGGCCACAAGTTGGTCCGGCACTGTGATCGGTTGCAACGCGACGCCAAGCCAGCCACGGCGATTGGGTGTGCTTGACGGCGGCGCGGGCGGCAAAAGCGGCGCGGTCGCCACGCGTGGGTTCGGCATCAGCATCCGCTCGATGGCCGCACTGGGGATGGCCATCGCCTCCCCATTCGGGCCGAGTGCCGACAGACCGACCAGGCGCCCGTTGGCATCCAGCACCGGACACCCTTCATCGGCACCGCCGCCCGGCAGATCGAGCACAGCCGCCGGTCCGTCGGCAGTGCCGATGAACCGGTGGATCACCGTCAGGCGGACGGTCGGGGACGCATCGACATCGGCTCCGAGCACAAGCACCAGACTGCCCACCGACGAGACGGTGACCTCCGGATTGAGGCCAGGCGAGGGGGTGTCGAGGCGGAGAGACGCGAGGTTGGCACGAGGATCGCGCGGCCCTGGACGGGCGCGGGTCAGCATCCGGTTCGCCAGCACAATGGTATAGCTATCCAGCGCCGGGAGCGCCTGGTCGGTGGTTATGATCGTGTCGCCCCCGCAGAGCAGGCCGGTGATGTGGCGATTCGGCCCGACGCGGATCGCGGTCAGCAGCGGCGCGGCGGACGCCACGAGCTGCGCAAGCGTTTCGGAAAACGCGGCGAGCGGATGAGTCATCAGGGCCTGGACTCGGGAAAGGGCAGGCGTCGGGAAGAAAATTTGCACATTATCAATATTATTGCTTGGCTCGCCGCCGCTGATGTCACCTGTTGATGACAGAACCGTGATATCGGCCGACTCGCCGCAAGTCCACCGTCTACGCGCGTTATGCGCGCTTTTTGTTACGCGGCCGCCCTTCCATCCAGCGCGTTCCCGTGGCCTCCTGTCCCGGCTGTTGGAACGGGAGCGGATCATCATGCACACCGAATGGCGCAAGCTGCGGGCGGATGAGTTGCGGGAACAGGCGCGCCGGGACGCGATCGTCATCCTGGCCGTGGCGTCGCTGGAACAGCACGGCCCGCATCTGCCGGTCGAGGTCGATTCGATGCTCGGGGAAACCGTCGCCGCACGAACGGCGGAGAAGGTGCTGGCGAAAGGGCGGCCGGTGGTGGTGCTGCCGGTGCTTTGGACCGGATTGTCCGAACATCACATGAGCTTCGGCGGCACTATCACGCTGGACAATGCGGCTTTCGCGGCACTTATCGAGGGCGTGGTGCGATCAGTCCTACGGCACGGGTTCCGGCGGATCGTCCTGCTGAACGCGCATGGCGGGAACGAGAACGCACTGCGGACGATCACTGACGACCTGACGCCGAAGCTGGGCGTGCCGATCGTACAGCTCACCTACTGGTTTGCGGCGGCAGTGGCGATCGCCAAGATCCTGGAGACTCAGGGCGGCTTGCAGCACGCGTGCGAGGCCGAGACCGCGATGATGATGGCGGTGCGGCCCGACCTCGTCGCTGTTGACCGGATCCCACTGGCGAAAGCCAACACCACACCGGACCTGTCCGACGTGGTCGGCGGCGGGGTTTACATATGGCGCAGCATCGGCAGCCGGTCGGGATCAGGCGTGATCGGCAATCCGGAAGCGGCGACGGCGGAGAAGGGGGAGCGTCTGTTCGACGCGATCTCCTCCGCGCTGGCGGACAAGCTGTGCAATCCGGAACTGTGGGAATTGCCGTGGACCTCGGAGACGGTGCAAGGTTAGCGGGTTTCGGCTCGAACCGCGCCCCTGTGTCATGGCCGTGCCTGGCGCGGCCGCCCACGACTTGCGGTGCCAAACGCGCCAAAGCCGTGGCTCACCGGACCAGGCCCGATGATGACAGAATTGGGCAAACAGGCGGCGATGCCATGATGATGCAGCCTGACGAGGGGGGAACGATGAATATAAACCTGACCGTCAACGGACACGACGCCAGCCTGGACGTGGAACCGACCACGCCGCTGCTAGATGTGCTGCGCAACCACCTCGACCTGAAAGGTTCTCGCTACGGCTGCGGCCTGGAGCAATGCGGCACCTGCATGGTGCTGATCGACGGCGAACCGGCATATTCCTGCGCCCGCGAAATTGACTCCGTCTCCGGCCGCTCGATCACAACGATCGAAGGCCTCGGCACCCAGGACGATCCCCATCCGTTGCAGCGCGCTTTCCTGGAGGAGCAGGCCGGCCAGTGCGGCTACTGCCTGTCCGGCATCCTGATCAGCGCCAAGGCGCTGCTCGACCATAATCCCAAACCGACCCGCGCCGACATCGTGGCAGCACTGGACAAACATCTCTGCCGCTGCGGCACGCATACGCGGATCATCGCCGCCGTTCAGAAAGCCGCCAGCATGGGAGCACCGGCATGAGCGACACCCTGCCGCTGAGCATCCTGAACAATCGGCGGATGGAAAAGTGGCTCCGTTTCCAGCCGGACCGTACTGTCAAACTGGCCGTCGGCAAGGTGGAGATCGGCCAGGGCGTGCTGACCGCCCTGTCGCAGATCGCGGCCGAGGAGCTCGACGTGGCGATCGACCGCATCGCCATCCTGTCCGGCGATACCGCAGATGCGCCGGATGAAGGCTCGACCAGTTCCAGCCAGTCGATCGAGGTTTCCGGCCGTTCCGTGCGCTTGGTCAGCGCGGAACTGCGTGCGCGGGTGCTGAGCCGGCTGGCGCAGCGGCTGAACTGTGCGCCAGAGGAATTGTCGGTGGAGGATGGCGCCTTCCTTCAGGATGGTAACCCAACCGGTCACGACTATTGGAGTTTCTCCGCCCCGGAGGATTTCGCCGCCGAGATCGAGGGATCCGCGATGCCGAAGGCACCCGCGACCTACAAGGTAGTGGGCCAGCCGGTGCCACGGCGCGATCTGATCGCCAAGGTGACAGGCGCGGCGTTCATCCACGACATCGTCCGGCCAGACATGCTGCATGCGCGGGTGCTGCGTCAGCCCTCGCGCGGTGCTCGACTGGAAGCGCTGAATGAGGCGGCGATCCGGAAGGCGGCCGGCAGCGCCATCCGGATCGCACGCGTTGGGAATTTCGTGGCGTTCGTGGGAACGGACGAAACCGCCGTCCAGCGGGCGGCGGCGGCCGCGCCGGCCCATGCAAAATGGACCGGCGTGCGACAGCTTCGCCCGGCCCAGCAGGAGGCGGCGTGGTTTCGCGATCAACCGGCAGACGACCGCCACATCGGCGATCCGGGTCCGCCGGCGGAAACCGGGATCATCGTCAGCGAGACATATTCCCGGCCGTTTGTCGCGCACGCGGCCCTGGCGCCGTCCTGTGGGCTGGCGGAATACCGCGATGGGCATCTCTCGGTCTGGTCGCACACCCAGGGCGTCTATCCGCTGCGCAACAGTATTGCAGACATTCTGGGGCTTCGGCGCGACCAGGTGACGGTGCGGCACGCCCATGGGGCCGGCTGCTACGGCCACAACGGCGCCGACGATGCCGCTCTGGATGCCGCGATCATCGCCATGCAGATCCCGGATCACTGCATCCGCGTGCAGTGGCGGCGCGAGGAGGAGTTTGGCTTCGAGCCCGTCAGCACGGCGCACATGACGCGGCTCCGCGCTTCGCTGGATGAAAATGGCCGTCCGGTCGATTGGACGGCCGAGGTCTGGGCTGGCTCGCACGTCCAGCGACCGGTGTTCGGCGGCACCATGCTGGCGCATGAGGCGCTGCCGACCCCGCCGCCTCCGCCCAAGGCTAACGATCCCTCCGAGGCAAATGGCGGCGGCGGCACGCGCAATGCGTTCCCCCTGTACGACTTCCCAGCCAGGCGGGTGATCCATCATCTGGCGCTGGAAACGCCGGTGCGGACGTCGTCATTGCGCGGATTGGGGGCGCTGCCGAACGTCTATGCGCTGGAATGCTTCATGGACGAGTTGGCCGAACGGGCCGGCGTCGATCCTGTCGCCTACCGCTTGTCGCTGCTGTCGGACCCAAGGGCGAGACGGCTGATCGAGAACGTCGCGGATCGCTGCGGTTGGGCGTCTCGGGGGCCAGTCGGCACCGGCCGGGGTCTGGGTTTGGCCTGGAGCCGCTACAAGAACAAAGCGGCATACGCGTGCGTGGCGGTCGAGTTGGACGTGGATTTGGACATTTCCCTCCGCCGGGTCTGGTGCGCCGCCGACGCCGGGCTGGTGATCAACCCGGATGGCGCACGCAACCAGTTGGAAGGCGGGATCGTTCAGGCCGCCAGCATGACCTTGAAGGAACAGGTGACGATGGATGGCGACGGAATCACCTCGCTGGACTGGGATCGATATCCAATCATGCGATTCTCCGAGGTGCCGGAGATTGATACGGTACTGATTGATAATCCGAATCAGCCGACATTGGGTATGGGCGAATGCACATTCGGCCCCACTGCCGCGGCAATCGGCAATGCGGTGGCGCACGCGCTGGGGGTGCGGATCAGAGACATGCCCCTGACGCGGGAGAGGATCGCGGCGGCGCTGGTGCGGTAGCGAGCGGCGTTCACTCTCGCCGTCATGTCCCGCCAGGCGCTACCCAACGGACCTTGGGGACCGGGCTACGCGCCGCTGTGTGATGACCGGGCATAGCCCGGTCATGCACGAGTTTGTCGTATCAAGCACCGCAAGACGTGGGTGGCCGCGCCAGGCACGGCCATGAAACGGTTGGCATGGACGGTGGGCAGGCCCCGACGAAGCGCCGGGGGACGCCAATGTCCAGTCAGCCCCCCTTGCGCGCCTTCAACTTCTGAATTGCCTCGTTCACCATCCGCGTCGGTTCATCCGTCTGATATGCGCGATACATGCAACGAATGCCGGCCTCGACCGCATCGTTGACCGGCATGGCCTCCCATTCGCGGATCAGTTCCTTTTGCAATCGGATCGCCTTCGGGCCGGATTCGACGATCGAACTCACCCATTCATTCAGCGCCGGGTCCAGATCCTCGGCCGGCACAACTTTCTCGACCAGGCCCCAGTCCAGCGCCGTGCGGGCATCGATACAGTCACCCGTGTAGAGCAACAGCTTTGTCCGCCCCCAGCCGATCAGCTGCGGCAGCAGCGCGGCCTCGACCACCGACGGCAGCCCGACCTTCACTTCCGGCATGCCGAACATCGCGTTGTCGCTGGCGATATGCATGTCGCAGGCGGCCATCACCTCCAGCCCCGCACCGAGGCAGAAGCCGTTGACGCGCGCTATCACCGGCACGGGCAGGTCGCGCAGCACCTTGCACATGCGATGGATCAGGGTCAGAAAATCGCGTGCTCGCGGCGGATTCAGTTCGCCCAGTTCGTGCAGGTTGGCGCCCCCCATGAAGGCACGATCGCCCACACCCGTAACGATCAACACGCGCAGGTCCGGATCATCCGCTAGACCTTCCACCGCCTCGATAAACGCCGTGATCTGCGCGCGGCCCAGGCAGTTCAGCCGCGCCGGATTGTTGATCGAGACGGTGGCGACGGCGCCTGGACGGTCGCGGTGCACGCGGACGGGGTGGTCACTCATGGTTCGTTCCTCTGATTCCAGCCGATTGGCCCTCGGAACGGCCTCATATCGGGATAGCCGCTGACTGCCCAGGCACCATCGACCAATAAGCTGGCGCCGTTGACGTAACTCGCGTCGTCGCTGGCCAGATACAGCGCGGGAGCGGCGATCTCCTCGGGTTGCGCCGGGCGCCCCATCGGAATGCGTTCCTCAAAGGCCGCCAGCGCGTCGGCGTTGTCGAAGTGGCGGCGTGTCAGAGGGGTCTGCACCAGGCCCGGCAGGATCGCGTTCACGCGGATACCGAACTCAGCGAACTCGAGCGCACCGTTGCGGGATAGCATTTCGACGCCTGCCTTGGCCGCGACGTATGCGGACCCGGCATGCATCGGTACGTGCGCATTCAGGGAGGCGATATTGACGATGCTCCCCGTCCCCTGGCGCATCATCTGCCGCGCCTGGTGCTTCATGCCGAGGAACACGCCTTTCAGGCAGAGATCGACTGTGAAGTCCCAATCCGCCTCAGCCAGATCGACGATGTAGCCGGCCCGGGCGCCGCCGGCGACGTTGAATGCGGCATGGACGGCACCAAAGCGGTCAACGGCGGTCGCCACCAATTCCTCGGCCGAGGCTTCCTTCGTGACGTCGCCGGCAATGCCGATGAACCCGGCGCCCAGGTCGTCGGCGACACGCAGGTCAGAGCCGACAACGTTCGCGCCCTCGGCCAGCAGCCGTTTGGTGATAGCCAGCCCGATGCCCGAAGCGGCACCGGTTACCACCGCGACTTTCCCGGCGAACCGGTCCTTTAACGCGATCATCTGCATCCTCCTACGCGGCGTTAAGGGTTTGGCAACTTGTTCATGGTTCCGTGCCCGCGTTTCGATGGGAAACGTGCATGGAAGTATCGGTCGGGATCAAGGTCGCCGCGCGCGGGCTGGAGTGGGATGTCACCGAGGTCGAGCCGCTCGGTCCACAGCAACGGGTGCGCTTGGCCTGCGCCAGTGGCGATCTGGCTGGCCTGGAATGGGAGGTGCTGTATCCGGTCGAGCCGCTTGCGGTCCTGCGCACCGATCCGCGGCCCGACGAGGCGGGACCGCTTGATGCATGGCGGCGCTACCACATCGCCCGGCTGCTCGATCAGATACCGGGTGCGCCCGCCCCGCCGGGCCGTGTGGCGATCGAGGCTTATCAACGTGTCCCGCTGCTCCGCGCTTTGGACATGGTGCGACCGAGACTGCTGCTGGCCGACGGCGTCGGCCTGGGCAAGACGATCCAGGCCGGGCTGATCGCCGCCGAACTGATCGTACGGCGGCGTGCACATCGTATCCTCATCGTCTGCCCGCCCGGCCCGCTGTTGCGGCAATGGGAGCAGGAGATGCGCGTCCGTTTCGGCCTGCGCTTCACGCCGATCATCGACAGCGCGAGCCTGCGCGATGCGCGTCGTGGGCTGGAGCTTGGCGGCAACCCATTCGAGGCGACCGCCCTGTGCCTGACCTCGATGGATTTCGCCAAGCAGGACCGTGTGCTGGAAGAACTGGAACGCGCCCCCTGGGACCTGGTCATCATTGATGAGGCGCATCACTGCGTGGGGGAGGAAAACCAGCGCCATCGGCTGGCCGAAGTGTTGGCCCGTCGCTCCGATGGGCTGTTGTTACTGACGGCGACCCCGCATGACGGGCACGATCCGCATTTCGCCTCGTTGATGGCGCTGCTGGACCCCAGTCTGGTCGATGGGGAGGGGCGGCTGATCGGGTTTGCGTATCGCCGTCATGTCGTGCGACGGCTGAAGTCGCATATCCGAGACCCGCGCACCGGCGGCCCGCTGTTCCGGGAGCGGATCGTCATCCCGGTCCGCGTTGATGTGACGAATGCCACGCCGGTGCGGAACTTCCATAAGGCGTTGTCGGCACTGGTCGCGCCCAGGTTACGACGGTCGCGCGACCGGGCCGGGCTGACGGATGCGCTGGCTTTCGTCAGCCTGCTGAAACGGTCGATGTCCAGTATTGCGGCTTGTCTCGCGACGCTGCGCGTGGTGGCGGAGCGCTATGGCACGGAACCGTTACGCGAAAGGCAAAGGACCTTACGGGCGTATCGTCGGAGGGTGGCCCGGTTTGGGGTGCTGGACACCGCCGAGGAAGAAGAAATCGCGGAACTGGAAGCCGAGGAAATGGCGGCTTCGCTGGCCGGCGATGCAACAGAAGAAGATTTGCGGGCGCTGATCCATCTGGGCGAAGCCGCGGCGCCGCATGATCCGAAGCTGGCGGCGCTGGCGCTGGAGATCAGGCTGATCCGGCTGACTTACCCCAGCGCAAATATACTTGTGTATACAGAGTATGCCGACAGCCAACGCGCGGCGGTCGAGGCGTTATCGGGCATCGGCGGCACCGTCTTGACCATCAGTGGTGCCGATTCCGATGCCGAACGGACCCGCGCGGCGGAACGTTGCTCGGAGGAGGACGGAATTGTCCTGGTCAGTACCGACTCGCTGGCCGAGGGGCTGAACCTGCATCGGCGCTGTTTCCACCTCATCCATCTCGACCTGCCGTACAACCCGAACCGCCTGGAACAACGCAACGGCCGCATCGACCGCTACGGACAGCGCAACGATCCTGAGATCCGCTATCTGTTTCTTGCCGGCACGTTCGAGGAACGGTTGCTGCTCCGCCTGATCGCGAAATACGAGAAGGCGCGATCCTGCCTGTCATTCATGCCGAACACGCTGGGCGTCGGCGCTGATCCCGCCAGCTTGCACGAACCGCTGTTCACGGGTTTCGCCGAGGATTTGTTCAGCGCGATGCCTCGGCTGATCCACTCACTGGATCTTGCGGCCGAGGATACCGAAAGCGAAGCCTACCGCGACCTACTACGCGAAATCGACCGGGCGTTCCAAAGTTTCGATCACATGGCCGTCCGCCACGGTTGGCTGTCCGGCGGGGAGACGATCGAGCCGCCGTCGTCCGAGGCCGGCGATGCCATCGACTTGCCGGCGTTCGTTGCGTCGGTGCTCGCGGCGGATACGCACGGATACCGCGTACCGCCCGAATGGGCGCACGAGCTGAATGGGCTGTCAGGCTTCGATGCGACGCATGGCACGGTCCGGCTGACCGCCGACCGAGACCAGAGTCGCGATGCACAGGGACGGGAGGTGATGTATCCGGGCCGCTCTCATCCGCTGACCAGGCGGGCCATCGCCTCGGTGCGGACGGGGCGTGTCAGCGCGGCGAAGGCGGACAGGTTGTCCCTTCTCGTGACCTACATCGTGGAGGCCGGTCCGAGGCTGCGGAAGATCATCGCATTGCGTATTCACCCGGACGGTTCAATCTCGGAACAGCCGGATTTCCTGTCACTGGCGGAAACCGGCCTGCCCCCCGATGGTCTGTGGTGCCGGTGGTTCGCCGGTTGGGCGCCGGAGGCGATCGCTGCCGGCAGGCTCCAGGCGCTTGCGGCCGCGGACAGGATCGCCTCCGTCTTCGCGGTCGCGCACCGGGAGCGGATCGAGCGCGATACTGTCGCCGTCCGCGCATGGTTGGAGCGACGGGCGAACGAATTATGCGGCACGGTCGCTCCCCGGATCGACGACCTGTTCGATCCCGGTCCGCCATCAAGCGATTGGCGCACATGCCCGGTGCCAGAACAACGCCTGGCCGAGTTCGCCGCCGACCCTTTTGTGGCGGCCCCACAGCGACGAGATGCGATGGATGTCCTGTCGCGCTTCCGGGCGGTCACGGCCGAGCAGCCGCCGTTGCCACCGCCAACGGTGCGTACCCTCGGCATGCTGATGCTGGTGCCGCAGACGTGACGCTCGATCTCGAGGACTGCATCCTGGCGGGATCGGCGATAACCGCGCCGTTCCTGCGAGACGGCTTGGCCAGCGTGCTGGACTTGCCGTGCGGGATCGAACCTAGGTGGGACGAATTGCGTGGTGCGTTGCGTCGTGGTGGGGCGCACCGTGTGCATCAGCATTTGACCACGAAGCTGGCGAGCGCCTTGGGCTACCGGCGCTTGCTGCGTCAGAACCCGATCGCTACGCGGGAGGGACAGGAGGACGGCGGCTGGCTGTTGCAGGCGTCCAACGGCACGAGCCTTCGCGCCTGGTCCATCCCAAGCGATACGGACCTCGATGCGCCCGAACGGTCATCGCGCGCCTATCGGTCCAGCCCCACCCGCATCGCCCAGCGCGTGCTGCTCGCAAACGGCGAGCGCGCCGGACTGCTGACAAACGGGGATATGCTTCGGCTGTTGCTCTGCGATCCCGCACGCGCCGATAGCCACCTTTCGGTCGCGGTCAGCGGTTGGCGGCAAAATCCGCTGCCGCCGGACTCGTTTCGTGTGTTCGCGGCGTTGGCGGGCGCGGATGGGCTGCCGCGTCTGCCGGCGGTGCTGGAAGCCGCCCGGCTGCATCAGGCAAGGGTCACCACCGAACTGCGCCGCCAGGCCAGGGAGGCGATCGTCGGCTTCATCAACGCACTGCCGAGCCGGACAGGCCTCGATCCGGCAGAGCTGTGGCACGAGGGCCTGGTGTTGGTCTATCGGCTGCTGTTCATCCTAAAGCTCGAAGGTCCGGCCGAGCCGGGCGTGGGGTTCAGCTTCGCTTCCTCGCGGTTGTGGCGCATCGCGTTGTCGCCAAATCGGGCGTTGGGTCCGCTGGTACGTCGGCATCTGGACCATGGGCACGACACCGGGCGGATGCTGGAGACGGGGCTCCGGTCCTTGTTCGCGATCTTCCGCGACGGGCTGACATGCAGCGAGTTGCACATTGCGCCCCTTGGTGGTGCGTTGTTCGGGGCAGGTACGACGCCGTTGCTCGACCGGCTCGAATGGGGCGACCGGGCGGTGGCGATCCTGCTGGATCGGTTGATCTGGATTTCCACGCACCGCGGCGAACGGGCGCGCGTGCATTATGGGTCGCTGGACGTGGAGGATCTCGGCAGCGTCTATGAGGGACTGCTGGAGCAGGAACCTGGGATCGCCACCGAACCATTGGTCCGCCTGCGGCGAGGCAAGTTGGAGGCCGTCGTTCCCGCCGGATACGAGCCTGCCGACATCGAACAAGGCCAGTTCTTCCTGCGCGCCGGCATGGCGCGGAAAGCGACCGGGTCGTTCTACACGCCGCATGAATTCGTTCGCTTCCTGGTCCGCGAGACGTTGGACCCAAAGATCGCATCCCTGAGCCCGCCGGAGGACCCACATCCCGCCAGGCTGCTGGCGCTTAAAATGGTCGATCCCGCCACCGGGAGCGGTCATTTCCTGGTGGAAGCCTGTCGCTATCTCGGAGAGGCACTGCTGACCGCCTGTCGGCTTTGCGACGAGCGTGGCCTGCACGACCGCATTGCCGCCCTGCCGGATCCTGACAACACCATCGCGCCGTACCTCCCCAGCCGAGGTTATTCCGAAACCCGCGCCCGCGCGATCTGCCGCCGGCTGGTCGCGGTGCATTGCCTGTATGGTTGCGATCGCAACAAGCTGGCGGTCGAACTGGCGAAACTCTCGCTGTGGCTGGAATCCTATGCGGAAGGATTGCCGCTGACGTTCCTGGATCATCGTCTGGTGCATGGCGATGCACTGACCGGGCCGTTCTTCGGATCGCTGTCGACGCTGCCGGTGACCGGCGGGCCGCTCGATCCGTTGCTGGCACACGGGGTGGCGGAACGGCTGGAGGCGAGCCTGCGCCTGGCGCGACAACTGGTGACGGAGATGAACGCGTCCATCGGCCGGGATGTGGCCGATCTGGGGATGAAACAGGCGCTCAAGGACCGATTGGACCAGGTATTGCATCCGCTGCGGCAGCTCGCGCGAGCCTGGGCAGGGGCCGCGATGCTGCGAGACCGGGACGGGGATGATGTCTGGCTGGGCATGGCCGCCTATGTGGTGGACATGGGATCGTGGCCTGACTCTCTGACCGAACGCCAAGCCGCGCTACTGGCAGCGGGGATAGACACGGTCGCCTGGGATCTGGTCTTTCCCGAGGTATTTCCAGGCGGCTTCTCCGTTGTGCTGGGGAACCCTCCCTGGGACGTGGTGCTACCCAACACCAAGGATTTCGTCGCGGGGTTCAATCCAGCTGTGCTGGATGCACGCACCCGCTCGGAACGAGTGGCGATCGAACAGACAGTGCTATCGCGGCCGGATATCGCCGCCGCGTTTGATTTTTACCGAGCCGGGTTCGAGCGGACGAAGCGCATCGCGCACCGGTTGTACCGGCATCAGCGCGTCGGTGTCGGCAGCGATTCAACGGCGGGTAATCTGGATCTGTTCCGCCTGTTCGCAGAACGCAACATGGATCTCGCCGCGAAGGATGGGGCGATTGGCGTGCTGATGCCCTCTGCTTTCCATGCCAATGAAGGGACCACCGGTATCCGGCGCCTGTATCTACAGGAAGCCGCCATAACATGGTGCCTATCGTTCGAAAACCGCCGCCGCATCTTCGACATCGACAGCCGGTTCAAATTCGACCTGCTGGTAGCGCATCGCCCCGGTCCGACGGAGTCGTTACGCTGCGGCTTTTACCTCGATCGGATCGAAGACGCCGAGGATCCGGAAAAGATCATGACCTACGCGACGGAATTCCTCGAAGCATCCGGCGGGGCCAGCCTGACGCCGCTGGAACTGAGGGGAAACATCGATCTGGCTATCGCCGAAAGGCTGTTCGCGCACCCTGACCGGCTGGGCGCCTGGTGCGTGGATCGCCATATCCGCCTTGGCCGCGACCTCCACATGACCGATGACGCCGGCGGCTTCAAGCGGATCGGTGCGGGCGACCTGGTTCTGCACGAGGGCAAGACATTCCACCAATACAGCGACTCCTGGGACACCAAGCCCCGCTACAGCGTCATGTCGCATGGGTTGAGGCCAGCCATTGCCGACGCCGCCCGCTATTACCGCCTGGTGTTTCGCGACATCGCCCAGGCAAATAATGAACGGACGATGATAGCCTGCCTGGCACCGCCCGGTGTCGTGTTCGGCCACACCGCGACGGTCGAGAAAGCGCCCTGGGCGCGGGTCACCGCCGATGCGCTGGTGCTGGGCGCACTGTTCAATTCGTTTCCGTTCGACTGGCTCGTGCGGCAGAAGACGGCTACGCATCTCAGTCTGTATATACTGAACGCCCTTCCCGTCCCCCGTTTCAGCGACGCGGCGCGCCGCTTCCTGGCACACGGGGCGCTACGCCTCTCCTGCAACCATGCTGGATATGCCGCACTTTGGTGGGAGCAGGTGCGCGCCGACCAGACGCCTTTGGAGGCACACTGGGACTTGCGTGCCAGGACCGACGCGGTGGTGGCGGACGCTTATGGGCTGGATCGAGACTGCTATGACCATGTGCTGCGTAGCTTCAACCATCGGTCCCATCCCGCTGCCGCGGCGCTCTGCCTGGCCGCGTTCGATGCGCTGAAAGCACGAGGACTGGAGGCGTTTTGCCGGCAGCACGATCCCTATTGGAACGTGCCGCTCCTTACGGCTCGAGCCGAACCGTCAGCCTGACACCGTCCGCAGCAGCGCCAGCACACTGCCCACCTGCCGGTCCAGGCCGTAACGGTCCGCGACCCAATCGCGATATAGCCCCGGCCGTCCGGTCCGGATCAGCGCCACCGCATCCTCCACCGAGGCGAACAGGCACTCCGCCGGCCACAGCCTGTCCGCACCCGGAAACCCATGCACCACCGGAAAGGCGCCCACCGCCATCGCCTCGCCGATATTCATGCCGAAGCTTTCGTACATCGAGGTGGAGAGGATCACCCCCTTGTCGGCGTACCACGCCGAAATATCCGCCACCTGCCCCTCGAAACGCACCCCCCCTGCAAGGCCCAGTGCCGACTGCATCTGCTTCAAATACCGCGCCGTTCTCAGATCGGTGAATGCCCCGGCAACGTGGAAGCTGAACCGCGGATCAAGCTGCCGGACCCGGTGTGCGATCTGCATCAGCAGCATTGGGTTCTTCTTCGGCTCCAGATGTCCCACCCAACCGACACGATACCGGTCCGGTGCACCGGGACGGAACCGGGCCATATCGATTCCGTTGGGAATAACCCGGATCGGCACCGCCGCGGCAATCGCGGGGAACCCAGCCTGCAGCACCTCGGTAATGTCTTCGGCCACCGTCACCAGGCACGTAACGCGGCTCCAGTCCATTTGTGCCGGATAATTCGTCTGCAACGCCTCGATCGAGTGCAGCCGGACGATACACGGCTTTCCTGGCGGCATAACGTTGCGCGTGGCCCAAACAGCATGGTCCCAGCACCACTCCAGCCAGACGATATCCGCCCAGGCTATCGCGGCAGCCAGTTCCGCACCGGGACCGGCCGTGACGAAGCGGGTCTCATGATGCTGCTCCAGCGCCGGCAGCAATGGGGCCAGGAAACTGTCTTCCCGGCCCTTGACCCGGTCGGCGAGCAGCAGGCGCGGCATGACCATTCATCCCTCCGCTCGCGAAGCTATGTCGCGACCCGTTAACGAAGAGTAAACAGCGCGACCGCGCCCCGGCCGATGTTTCGTGCCACAATAAACGGCAGCTTTGGCGCAAAAGCAGAAAAACACTAAAAAGCAATAAGAATGCCTTCGATGAGTCCCGAAGCCCTTCGTGCCTTAGTGTCTTTGTGTTGAAGCAGTAAGCGAAACACCCATGTCGCCAAACAACGCGCCTCCTATACTAACCGCCAGCGCACCAACGCAACCGGCGGGCTGCCTGTCTCATGGTGCTTGAACACGCCCCCAATCGGCACCAGCTGCTTCGGATCCTCCAACAGGTTCCCGACCATCCAAACACGCCGCGCCGCTTCGTTCACCAGTCCCAGCCCATGCAGGCCCCCTTCAACCAGGCTTCCGCCGCCGGTGCTCAGCGCCAGCCTTGCCGGCGCGGGTGTTTCCATGCCTCACACATCCCTCTTCCCGTTTTCGCGGAAATCCGCGCTATAGTGGCGCGAGGCGGGACTGGGCCAGAGAGCACGGCCCGCCAACGTCCAGGCGTAACGCCTGGAATCAGGGAGGCCGACCATGAACGCACCGGTCCATGCAGACCCGGGTCAAGACGCCTATTCGATGCCGATCGAGCGGATCGACGTAAGCAATCCGCATCTCTATCAGGATGATACCTGGCGCCCCTATTTCGAGCGCCTGCGCCGTGAGGACCCGGTGCACTGGTGCGAGAACGGCATGTACGGCTCATATTGGTCCGTGACCCGTTACCGCGAGATCATGGCGGTCGATACCAACCACAAGGCATTCTCCTCCGACGCGCTGATGGGCGGCATCGTTCTCCGCGACGTGCCAATGGATTTCCGCCGGCCCAGTTTCATCTCGATGGACCCACCGAAGCACGATGAGCAGCGGAAGATCGTGGCACCCATCGTCGCGCCGATGAACCTTCAGAAGCTATCTGGCACGATCCGCGAGCGCGTCGGCCGTATCCTGGATGATCTGCCCCGCGGCGAGACGTTCGATTGGGTCGACCGCGTCTCGATCGAACTGACCACGCAGATGCTGGCGACCTTGTTCGACTTCCCATTCGAGGAGCGGCGGACGCTCACCTACTGGTCTAACGTCGCCACCGTGAACACGCGGGCTGGCACCGAGATCGACTCAGAGATCAAGCGCAACGAAGTGCTGGACAAGGCGCTCGAATACTTCACCGAACTCTGGCACCAGCGGGCGAAGCAGCCGCCACGCCCCGACCTGATATCGATGCTCGCGCACGGGGAGGCGACGCGCAATCTGCCTTCGCGCCCGCATGAATTCATGGGCAACCTGATGCTGCTGATCGTCGGTGGGAACGACACGACGCGCAACTCGATCTCGGGCGGTCTGCTGGCGCTGAACAAATACCCCGACCAATACCGCAAGCTGCGCGACAATCCGGCGCTCGTGCTTGGCATGGTGCCGGAGATCATCCGCTGGCAGACGCCGGTGATTCATATGCGACGCACCGCACTGGAGGATACCGAGGTCGCCGGCAAGACGATCCGCAAGGGCGAGAAGGTCGCCATGTGGTATCTGTCGGGCAATCGTGACGAAGACGCGATCGAGCAGGCCGACGATTTTATCATCGATCGCCCGCGCCCGCGGCAACATCTTTCGTTTGGATTTGGCATCCATCGGTGTGTCGGCAACCGGCTTGCGGAGATGCAGCTCACGATCCTGTGGGAGGAAATCCTGAAGCGGAACTGGCCGATGATCGAGGTAACCGGCGAACCGACTCGCGCTTACTCAAACGTCCTTCGCTCGATCAGTTCGTTGCCGGTGCGTATTCCCGCCGCCTGAAAATCACGGAGGCCGACCGTGTCCATTCCGTATTATGACTGCATCGCGCATCACGCCATGCGGCAGCCGCGGTCGCTGGCGGCGGTGGATCTGGCGACCGGACGGTATCACACCTACCAGGCATTCGATGACCGGATCACGCGGCTGGCCGGCTCCTTGCGGTCGCGGTTCGGTATCGCACCGGCCGACAGAATCGCCGTACTGGCGCCGAACACCACCGACACGTTCGAGGTTCAGTTCGCCTGCGGCCGTATTGGCGCGATCTTCGTGCCACTGAACTGGCGACTGGCGAAGCCGGAGCTGCAGGCAATCCTGGCTGACTGCAAGCCGGCGATGCTCGTCTTTGATCTGGAGTTCGCCGAACGGGCCCAGGAACTGGCCCAGGATTGTGAGATCGGGCAGCTCTGTTCATTGGGCCCGATGTTCGAGCATGCCGCCACGGCAGGCTCGCCTCTGGATGAACCGGTCGCAGCGACGTTGGATGATATCTCGACCATCCTTTACACCTCGGGCACGACCGGGCGTCCCAAGGGTGCGATCATTACCCATGGCATGAACTTCTGGAACACGGTGCACAGCATGAGCCTGGCTGGCATCGCCCGCTCCACCGTGTTTCTTGGATTGCTGCCGCTGTTTCATACCGGCGGCCTGAACGTGTTTTCCTACCCGGTGTTCCAGGCTGGCGGCACGGTGCTAATCATGCGCAATTTCGACGCTGGCGAGGCGCTGCGGCTAATTGGCGATCCCGAGATTGGGGTGACCCACCTGTTCGGCGTGCCAGCGAACTACCAGTTCATGGCGCAGCATCCGCGCTTTCCGGCGACCGACATGAGCCGGCTGGTGTTCGCCGGTGTCGGCGGCGCCCCGACGCCAGATGCGATCCTGCGAACCTGGCAGGCGCAGGGCGCGATCCTGCAACAGGGTTACGGCATGACAGAGACCAGCCCACTTGTTCTGGTGCTGGACAAGGAAGACGCAGTTCGTAAGGCCGGTTCGGCCGGCAAGCCGGCACTGAACATGGAGACACGCGTGGTCGGCGATGACGGCACCGATGCTCCGTCTGGCACGATCGGCGAGCTTTGGGTGAAAGGTCCGAACATCACCAAGGGCTACTGGAACCAGCCGGACATTACGGCCGCTTCGTTCACCGATGGCTGGCTGCACACGGGCGACGCCGCCTTGGTGGACGATGAAGGCTACTACTTCATCGTGGATCGCTGGAAGGACATGTATATCTCAGGCGGCGAGAACGTATATCCGGCGGAGGTCGAGAACGTCCTTTATCAGAACGAATCGATCGCCGAGGCCGCGGTCATTGGTGTACCGGACTCGCGTTGGGGTCAGGTTGGGCGTGCGATCGTGGTACTCAAACCGGGCCTGGCATTGACCGAAGACGAGTTGGTGGCCCACTGCGCCGTCAATCTGGCCCGATACAAGCTGCCGCATTCGGTGGTGTTTACCGACGCGCTGCCGCGCAATGCGACAGGCAAGGTGCATAAGCCGACGTTGCGGCGGCAGTTCGGAGACGCTTAAGGGAATTCGTGGATGGTACCGGGTTCCCGAAGAAGGGCAAATGGAAGCTCGAAATCACTTGACCAAGACGGATAGTCTAAAGCCTATCCGCCGGTCACTGGCGGAAAGAACGCCACCTCGTCACCCGGCCGAATCGGGCACGAGGGATCGGCGAATTCCTGATTGACGGCGCAGCGGACTGTCCGGCGGTTTTGAAATGCCGCGGCGTGACCCGGTCCACGCCTCGACAGGAACTCGACGAGATCAGCCACGGTCTCGACGCCATCGGGTAGCGGCAATTCCTCCTGCGCCGAACCGGTTCGCTCCCGCAGCCAAGCGAAATACAGAATGTTCAGAGGCTTATTCATGCGGCCCAATATAGGGCGAGATAGCCTGCGGCGGAATCGTCAGACCGTGTAATTTTCGCTCTTAAACAAAGCTTGGACCGGTTTCGGGCTGATTGTTACACCCAGAAACCGGTCCAACCCATCACTTTGGCGTCGGGATCGTCTCAATCCGGCCGTCGGAGTGGATCACTGTGCTGGTCCCATTGCCGTTCGGCACCACGATGGACTGTCCGCCGCCCGGGGTGGTGGTTGTCTGATACCCCGGACCGCCACCGGTTGTGACAGACGGGCCGCCAGGGGTCTGTATGATTTGACCAGCCGCTCCGCGCGCTGGCGGCGCCGCTGGAGGGGAAGCATAGCTTGAAAGCGGTGGCGCTGGCTGCGGCGTAGCGAGAGCGGGCTGGGCGCTACCCGAGGGCGTGGAACTGCCAGTGCTGGGATGCGGCGACGGCATTGGGGCTTCCGTACCGCGACTCATAGGAGAGCCAGGCACCGGCGCTTCAGGCCCGGGCGTTAGTTCCCCCGAGGCTTCCAGATCCTGGAGCGTCGGCTGCGGTGCCACTGGACCCGGCCAGATATCACCAGGTTCGGTTGTCATGGGTTCCACGGACGGTTCCTGTCCCTGGACCCGACGCATATTTTCACTGTCGTTGACCGGCAGGTTTGGATTGTAGCCGCCTGTGAACGGCGGGTTCCACCACGCCTTGTAACCGCAGCCGCTAAGTGTCAGCGCCAGACAGAGTAGAGCGATACGCCGCATCAAGGAGGGCTCCCCGTGAGGAATTGAAGGGGGTTGAGATCGCGCC
>JARLIN010000456.1 GCA_031291715.1 Rhodopila sp.
CATAAAGAATCTTGTTGGTCAGAAACAAGCCTACAAATGCCGCCAACAAAAGCAGACCGACAACGGAAATCCTCCAATTGACCTTGCTTCCCGGCGGCGCCACGGTCGGGGAGGGCGCAGTTAGATCGTCAACGTTATCTGTCATCATTCCGATTGTCCGGAATATGACCGCGGACGCGATAGAGGGCCGCCACGTCGTTGGAGGTGAGCAATTCCAGCCATTTTGGCATGATCGTCCGCGGATCGCCCGACGCCAGCGGATCCAGCAGAAGAACGTAGTCGAAGGCGTTCCGCCAGCCATCCAGGTATTTCGTGTCGTTTTCTGGCTTGATAATGCTCGGATCGGCTAGCTGTGACAGGCTTGGAATCCAGCCTTGCGCAGTCGAAATGCGGTCATATGGTGGCCTCACGACCAGTGGCTGTTTGTCATGGGCGGTAAAAAGTAGCGGCCAAAATGCTTTGTGTTCGATGAGAAGCAGTGCCGTAAGGTGCGCGTTTAACTGCATATAGCCCGGCAAAACACGGTTGTCCGGGGCGGCGGCCCAGTATTGCGGGTTCATATCCTGGCCGATGCCGACCAGCAGTACTTTTGCTCCAGGTTCCACCGGCCCAATGACGGATCGGAGGGCCGTGACGTCATGGGTCTGCTGGCGCCAGACCGCCGTTGTCGCCTCCGCGCGGAGGATGAGGGCAAGCGCCAGAATGGTGGCAACGACGGCACCGAGCGTGCGCGGGACGGCGATGGGCGCGAGTCCCGCGAACATGAGCAAGGCGACCATGATCGGAATACGCGTATCTATGAAGGCCGCCTCGGGGGTCACCGCGGGCAAAACGACATACGACAGGGACAGCACGATCATCGCGGTCGCGGTAGCCGGCCCTGCCCTGAGGCGGCCACGCGGAACCAGAAGAACGATTGCCGTCAACACCGCGCCCGCGGTGAGGAATGTGACGTCGAGCCGGTAATGCGCGAACGGCGAAAACGCGACGTATAGTTTGCCGACCCACGGTCGCCAGGCCAATCCACCGCCGGTCAGACCGAGCGGCGCGCGCAGATAGAGTATTGTCGGCACGCAGAACACCGCGGCGAGCATGACGCCGCGATGGGCGGCGTGGGGAAGCAGCGGTGTGCCGGAACGGCGAGCCGAGCGGAGGCCGGCCAGTTCGTCGGCGGCACAAAGCACCGCGAAGAAGGCCAGGCCGAAGATGTGGCTGAAAAACAGGCCGGTTGCCCCGACCGCGCCGGCCAGGGCCGCAATTCCTGGCCAGCGATGTGACCATGCGTGCCACCCCGCCGCCAGCAAGAGCGCGAGCCCCAAGGTGATTTGAAAGTTGAGGAACCCGAGGATGAACACCGCGTTGTAGGCAATGAGCGCAGCGCCCAACGGCCACAGCGTCCGCCGTCCGAAGACCGCCCGGCTATAAACCACGCAACCAATGACGGGAAGCAGCAGCGTGACGCCGATCACGATTCGGCCCGCAACGTGCACCGGCAGCAGCCGAAGCAGCGGCGGCGCCAGCACGTCGATCGCAAGGTTGGGCACGATCGACCATTGCTGTTCATAAAAGCGGGCCAGAACGGAATCGTCTGGATGCGCGAGGACGTAGAGCCGCGCCAGGTGGTTCGGGTAGTCCAATATCGGTGGCACATCCACCACCGTCAGCGGCCAGAGCAGCAGCAGGACGACGGCGCCAAACGCCGCCCACCAAATCCAGCCCGAAATTTGCCCGACCTTCATGGGGACGCGCACGCGGTGATAGCGGCGAACATCAAGACGTGTCGCCCGAGACTTGCGGGTCGGCTGGCGGCGGTGCCAGGTGCACCTCCGGCGACGCTCCTTCCGCTGACAGGCTCGCCCCCTTCACCACGCGCTCGACAAAATACAGTGGTCGCCTTTTGGCCTCGTTCAGCACGCGCCCCAGATATTCGCCGATGACGCCAAGTGTGATCAGTTGCACGCTACCAAGTATCAGCACGGCGATCATAAGGCTCGGATATCCGGGCGCTTCAATGCCGAAAACAAGAGTGTAGATCAAAATGAAGATCGAATAGCCCGCCGCCAGCAGGGCCGTGACAACGCCGGCGACCGTGGCCACCTTCAGGGGAAACAGCGAAAAGCTGGTCACGGCCTCGACCGCCAGTTCGGCCAGCTTCCAGTAGTTCCACTTCGTGGTTCCGGAATGCCGCGCGTCACGGTCGTATGGGACCGCCTTCCAGGGAAAGCCAACCCAGGCAAACAGGCCCTTCATGAAGCGGTGGTGTTCGCGCATGGTCAGCACGGCATCGACGACACGGCGGCTCATCAGCCTGAAATCGCCAGTATCACGCGGCAAGGCGACGTGGCCCACCCGCCCCATGATCCGATAGAAAAGTCCCGCCGTCGTTCGTTTCAGCCACGTTTCACCACGGCGCGATCGCCGCTGCGCGAAGGCAACATCGTAGCCTTCCCGCCAGGCTTCCACCAGCAACGGAATCACTTCGGGCGGGTCTTGAAGATCGGTGTCGATCACGATGACGACGCCGCCGCCGGAGTGGTCGAGCCCAGCGGTCGTCGCGACCTCCTTGCCGAAGTTTCGCGAAAGGCTCACCACCGTGATGTGGGCGTCTTCGCCCGACAGGCGCAGCAATTCGGACAGGGTTGCATCAGTACTGCCGTCATTGACATAGACGACTTCCCACGCGGTCCCCAGCGTGGTCATCACCGCGGCGAGTCGGCGATGGAATTCGCGAATCACCGACATCTCATTGTAGGCCGGCGCGACAACGGAAATGGGTCCCAACGTGGATCCGCGCGGCCGCAAGATCGACACTGAGTCCAAGGTCATGATTTGACCGCGGAGACGAAGGCGGTCAACCCGGCGATCCGGTTGACCCGAAACCAGGGTAATTCGAGCCGGCATGCCAACCAAAGCACCTTGTTGGTCAGTTTGCCGTGTACCTGCATCCGCGAGCGCGCCGGTGCGTCATTGCGTCGGGCCAGCTGGCCGATCAGGCGCTGCATGGCCGCCAATGGCAGCACGGCGCCGTAGAAGTAGCAGCCGGTCTCGATCCGTAGCCCGGCCGCGCTGACGACCGCCTCGATCTGGCCGAGGGTGTAACGGCGATAATGCTCCAGGAACACGTCGTGTTCGCTCCAGAGCCAGTTGAAGGCGGGCACCGAGATAATGAAGCGCGTGCCCGGGGCGGCGGCGGCGGCATAGGACTTCAGCAATGCCACGTCGTCGGGGACATGCTCCAGCACGTCCATCAGCAGCACCAGATCGGCCTGCTCGGTTCCGGGCGCGCGGCGAAACCGAAGCGGCTTGCCGCCCGCGATTTCGTCGCTGTCGGCGGGATAGCCGGGATCGATGCAGGTCGCGGTGACGCAGTCCGTGTGCAGCAGCAATTGGCGCGCGAAGAAGCCCGTGCCGGCGCCGATGTCGAGCACGCGCCCGGCGGGGCTGCGCCCGACCAGCGCCCGCAACGCGGCGAATTTGGCACGATAGTACCAATGGTCCGCCGCTCCATCAGCCAGCAGCGTTGCTTCCTTCAGGTCCACGCCGTGTCGCCTCCCGGCCCCCTCGCGCGGCGGCCGGATGCTGGCCAGTCGTGGTCCGCCATTCCTCGGCTTCTCCCGATGTGGTGGAAACGCGCCGTCACCGGCATCCGCCCGGCCTGGTGAACACGCAATAGCGCGGATCGTCCTCCGCCCCCGCCCCGAAACACGCGAGCCGGGAGAAGCCCGGCAAGCCATCGCCTGGCTCGCCCACAATGACGTTGAACTTGTCGGCATTGGCGGCGAGCGCGGCATCCGGATATTGCGGCAGGCTGTGGCCGTCGATCACGCTGTC
>JARLIN010000457.1 GCA_031291715.1 Rhodopila sp.
GGAGACGGAGGAGCTGCTGCGCTCCCATCCCGTGGACGGCGCCGTGCTGATGGGCGGCTGCGACAAGACCACGCCGGGCCTGCTGCTGGGCGCGACCAGCATGAACATCCCCGCCATCTTCCTGCCGGCCGGGCCGATGCTACGCGGCAACTTCCAGGGCAAGTTTCTCGGCTCCGGCTCCGATAGCTGGAAATACTGGGACGAACTCCGTGCGGGAAAAATCACAGACCAGGACTGGCTCGGTGTCGAGGGCGGCATCGCGCGGTCGTACGGCACCTGCATGACCATGGGCACCGCCAGCACGATGACCGCGATCGCCGAGGCGGTCGGCATGGTGCTTCCCGGCGGATCGAGCGTGCTCGCCGCGGATGCCGGGCATATCCGGCTCGCGTCCGAAACCGGGCGGCGCATCGTGGATATGGTGTGGGAAGATCTGACGCCCCAGCGCATCCAGACCCGTTCCGCGTTCGAGAATGCGATCGCAGTCGCCATGGCGATGGGCTGCTCGACCAACGCGATCATTCACCTGATCGCCATGGCGCGCCGCGCCGGCCAGGACATCGGGCTCGCGGATTTCGAGCGCTACAGCCGCCGCGTTCCGGTCATCGGCAACGTGCGTCCGACCGGCACGACCTATCTGATGGAGGATTTCTTCTACGCCGGCGGCATCCGCGCGCTGATGCAGAACATCCGCCAGCACCTGCACCTGGATTGCCTGACCGTCAACGGCAAGACCATCGGCGAGAACATCGAAGGCGCGAAAGTCTTCAATGACGACGTGATCCGCGGCGTGGACAACCCGATCTATGGCGAGGGTTCGCTCGCCGTGCTGACCGGCAACCTCGCCCCCGACGGCTGCGTGATCAAGCCGGCGGCGATGGAGCAGCGCTTCCTGAAGCATTCCGGCCCCGCCGTCGTGTTCGATGATTACCCATCGATGAAGAAGGCGGTTGACGACGAGAACCTCGACATCACCGCCGACCATGTCCTGGTGCTGCGCAATGCCGGACCGCAGGGCGGACCGGGCATGCCGGAATGGGGCATGCTGCCGATGCCGAAGAAGCTGCTGAAGGAAGGCCATCGCGACATGCTGCGTCTGTCCGATGCGCGCATGTCCGGCACCAGCTATGGCGCCTGCGTCCTGCACGTTTCGCCGGAAAGCTATATCGGCGGCCCGCTGGCGCTGCTGCGCACCGGCGACATCGTCAGCATCGATGTGGATGCCCGCAGCATCAAAATGGAAGTCTCGGACGAGGAACTCGCCCGCCGCCGCGCCGAGCTGACACCGCCGCCCGCACGTTTCGAGCGCGGTTACGGCTGGGTGTTCACCAAGCACATCCAGCAGGCCGACAAAGGCTGCGATTTCGACTTCCTGCGCACTGATTTCGGCGAACCTGTCTCCGAACCAGTGATTTACTGAAGGAACGACCCATGACCAAGTTGAGCCCGGAAACCCGCGAGAAACTGAAGGGCGTCAGCACCGCGACGCTGTCGAGCGCGCTGTATAAGCGCGGCCTGCGCAATCAGATGGTGCAGGACGTCCGCCCGCTCAGCGCGCCCAAGGGCGGCAGCATGGTGGGAGAGGCCTATACGCTTCGCTATATGCCGGCGCGTGAGGACCTCAATCCCATGACCGTCTTCCGAAACCACAGCCATCCCCAGCGCAAGGCGGTGGAGGAATGCCCGCCCGGCGCGGTGCTGGTCATGGACAGCCGGAAGGACGCCCGCGCGGCCTCGGCCGGAGGAATCCTGGTCACGCGGCTGATGGTGCGCGGCGTGGCCGGCGTCGTGACCGATGGCGGCTTCCGGGACTCAGCGGAGATCGCCGCGCTGGATATCCCCTCCTATCACAACCGCCCGTCGGCCCCGACCAACATCACCCTGCACCAGGCGATCGACATCAACGTGCCGACCGGCTGCGGCGATGCGCCGGTGTTTCCGGGCGACATCGTCGTGGGCGACGCCGACGGCGTGATCATCATACCCGCCGAAATCGTCGATGAGATCGCCAACGAGGCCGTGGAGATGACGGCATTTGAGGATTTCGTGATCGAGCGGGTCCGCGGCGGCCAGAAGACCCTGGGCCTTTATCCGCCCACCGACGAATCAAACCTTGAGGCATTCGCCGCCTGGCGGAAGCAGAACGGGCGGTAGGGGCTTGCCGGGCGAACAGTAGGGGGCAGGCCGTCTAACGGGAACGGTTTGCCGGTCCATGAGGCGGGCCGGTGCAAAGAAGATGCGCTGGCGTCGCGTGGCCCGGTGGGATTGACCCGCTTCTTGGCCGCAAGGGGCGAGAGGTCGCGTATGCGCGACCTCTCGCGGTCACCACGCATCAAAGGACGAGACGTCACGTCGCGGTTTTTGCCACCTGCCGACGCCGTTATTGTCGAGGACGATGCCGGCGATCAACGCCACCAACAGCACGCAACCTGCGATAAAAAAGCTCATGCCACTCTCCCCATTGGAACGGCGTTTCCGTGCCACCTAACCCCAACCAAAACCGACGGGGGCCTTGTCGTGTCCGGCACTCGCCGGCGCCGTCGCATCCGATGACGACGACCGCGCAGGTGCCGGCGGTGCGGGCTGCTCCGTGACGGGCGCCGCAGCCTGGGCATACGCAGACGCGGGTGCAGCGAGAGGATCGGCAAAGCCGACATGCGCCGTTGCAAGAACTCCGGCAAAAGCAACTGCGGAAAGGGCAAAGCGGAGCATGTGAGTTCTCCCGTGTTGGCAAAATCGATGACAACAACTTAGACCGACGGGTGCGCCACCCCTATGAAACGCTTCACAGCCGCTGCACGCGAAAGCTTGGGACAAGCCGCCGCGGAAGTCTTGCCTTCCGCGCGGCAGGATCGGTTGCGAGTGGTGAAGCGGACACGCACCCCGCCCCACGCTTGCTGAGTGTCGCGAGCCTCAGCCCTCGATCCGCCAGCGGCTGCGGCTACGACCTGGCTCTCTCGCGCGGGCCTTGCCCTGACGGGGCGGCACATATTTGAATGTATTTCAGGAATGATTAAATTACCTCAGATTGGGTATTTTGCTGTTATTCTGTTGATGACCGACTTACTTGCGTCAATTGGCCGTAGAAGCGGTGCTCTATTTGCTCAGTGGCCCGCCGATGGGGTTAGCGAATGGCGCGGCATGTTTCGTTCAAATTGCTCGATCGAACCGTATCGCGATCGAATCCCACCGCCTCGAGCTCGCGCACTGACAAAGACGCTGATGACGTTGCTGATCTCTCATCAGGAAACGATCTTCCGAGACATCCCCTGCTTTCGCAGGCTCAAATCGGGGACACGCGATCGACGATCCCATCATTCGACCATGCCGATTTGAGGATGGATCTCGAAGCCTCCGCCGCCTCCCACAGGTGAGCCGAATGGGCCGCCCCGCGATGACGCCGGCGTCCACCGCGTAGCTGCGGTCGGTCTGGACTGCGACCATCAGGCGCAACTGGACATTGTCAGCGGTGCCCCACGCCGACCTCTGCGCCGGATCCCTTGACCCACAAGGTCAGGAGGGAATTTGTGACAGCCCTATTCATGCACCAAAGCGATGTCTATTGTGATAGACTGCAAACCGACGGACGATGACAATGGACCGACGCCAAGCTCTCTTGGGCCAGTTCCTCTCGGCCGCCGCGATCATGGTCGTGGTGGGCTGGACGGTCGCGTCCCCCGCGTTTGCCGACGATGTCGGCGCTTCTAAATCCGAACTCATCCGCGGCCTGCTGCCGACGGTCGTTAACATCTCCGTCAGAAAAGAGGAGCCGGCAAGCCCGACCGCCGCGACCGTGAGCGCGGCGGCACCGACGGCAAGCCCCGGTCCGGCCATCAAGAGCTTCGTCGGCTCCGGCTTTGTCATTGATCCGTCCGGACTGATCGTGACCAACTATCATGTGGTGGAGGACGCGTTCGAGGTAACGGTGACGTTCTCCGACGGCACGCGTCTGCTTGGAAAGACCATGAGCGCGTCACGCATTGCCGACCTGGCGCTGGTGAAGGTGGAGGCGGATCATCCGTTGACGGCGGCGCACTGGGGCAACAGCGACTCGCTGCAGGTGGGTGATCAAGTGTTCGCCGCGGGCGATCCGTTTGGGATCGGCCTCTCGGTTTCCGCCGGCATCGTCAGCGGACTCAATCGCGATATTCAGGATTCGCCCTATGACCACCTCATTCAGACGGACGCCGCGATCAATCACGGCAATTCCGGCGGCCCGCTGTTCGACATGCAGGGCAATGTGGTCGGGGTGGACTCGGATATTATCTCGCCGACCTATGGCTCGTCCGGTATCGGTTTTGCAATTCCGTCGAGCACCGCACACTTCGTGGTCGACCAATTGCGGACCTATGGCTGGGTGCATCCCGGCTGGATCGGCGTGAAGGTGCAGACGGTGACGCGGGAAATCGCTGACGCCATGGGCATGGCGCGACCGGAAGGCTCGATCGTCTCCTGGGTACTGCCGGACGGGCCGGCAAAGAAGGCTGGCCTTGCCATCGGCGACGTGATCTTGCGCTATGGTGGCAGTACGCTCAGCGACGAGCGTGCTCTGCTTCGTGACATCGCCCGTACCCCGGTAGGAAATACGATCACACTGATCGTGCGGCACGACGGAAATGAGCGCAGTGTGCCCATAACCATCGAGGCATGGCCGCGCAGCCAGTGGGATGCCCGGGACGCGCCAATACAGGTGCAGCGGCCGAAGATAACCATCCCGCCCGATCTCGGCCTTTCCTTGGCGGCGCTGGCCACGGATGAAAAGGCAAAGTTGGGGCTGGAGGACGGCCTGGATGGAGTACTGGTGACAAGTGTCGCTCCGAACTCGGATTCGGCCCGTCGCGGCATGGTAAGCGGCGACGTCATCCTGCGCGTGCAGGACAAACCAGTCACCCGGCCAGCCGAGGTGCAGTCCGGCGTCAACGCGGCGCGCGCCAGCAAGCACGATTTCGTGCTGATGTTGGTCCTGCCGAAGGCGCGCGACGTGCCGGGCCCGAAATGGGTAGCACTGCAACTTGACACAGCGGGCGGCTGACGCCGCCGGCTACGCGTTACGTCCGGTCGGCGGTCGATTATGGTCGGGCAGCCGCGAGAGGCGTGGCAGGGCCATTGGCGGGATCTCGCCGGGAGCGAGGAACGGACGGGGCGAGCCCATACGCATCAGGATTAAGAGGGCGAATGGAGCAAAGCCCTCTGCGCGATCGTCATGGCCCGGCGATAGTCCGGGCCAACTGAACCAGCACCATGCCTTGGCGGATGGCCGGGACTGCTCGCCGGGCCATGACGACGCGGGAGTACGCCCTGCTCCGGCCGGCCGCTTGTCCCACGGTCGTCATGGCCCGACGTGATCCGGTCATCTGTGCCGGACC
>JARLIN010000458.1 GCA_031291715.1 Rhodopila sp.
GGGGCGGGGGGGCTGGGGGGGGGTCCTGGCCCGCGGGCGGGGCGGGGCGGCGGGGCGGCGCGCCGCCCCCCCCCCCATGACGGGGGTGGAGCGTCGGCGCCAACGCGCGGAAGATTGAGAGTCGGCGCCAACGCGGATTGGCATGATATCAGCGGCCCGCACCGCTTTCACTGCGCAACCGCACCGTGTGAATTCTCATATCCCGTCGATGTCGAGATATGTGCACGCGGTGGAGGGCCGCGCCGGGCCCTGACGTTGAGGCGACCGGAAGGCCTTAAGAAGCAAGCGCTCGCAGCGCCCGGTGGTCCTTCAGGACGACCCGCCGAGCCGTCGGTAATGCGATCGTCCTGTCGCGCTCCAGTTGCGACAAGGTCCGCGACACGGTTTCGATCGTCAGCCCCAGGTAACCGGCGATGTCCTGGCGACTCATCGCCAGATCGATGACGCTGTCGTTGGATTCGCGAGCCGCGGTCTCCAGCAGGAAGGCCGCGATCTTCTGCGCCGCACTGCCGCGCCCCAGCAGCAGGGAATGCTCCCGCGCACGGGCCATGGTGGTCATGGCGTGGGAAAAGAACCAGGAACCCAGACGATCGTCATGGGTGACGATCGTTTCCAGGCCGCGGCGGCGATAAGCGATCACGGTGCAGTCGGACACCGCCTCGGCCGCCAGCCGGTGATCCGCCCCCGCCTCGAACCCGAACACGTCGCCGGCCACATGGAACGCATCGATCTGCCGACGGCCATCGCTCAGGAACCGGCAGGTCCGCACCACACCGCTGACCACCTTATAGAATGAGCGGGCCTCGTCACCCTCGGCGTAGATCTGACGTTCGGGGCCGAAATGCAGGACAGCGCCGGTGAGCTCAAAGCCGCTTGCCTCCCGCTCCTCGGGCAGAGCCGGCATGCCCCAGGGCATCGGCGAAAGGGCCGTACGTGACGCTGCTTGTCCGAATTTCGCCGTGACCGCGAGTGAAACCGACATCAGGGGCTCCTGCCATGGAATGACCGTGCCCCTCTTGTATCGGCCTGGACGGCGGCATGCGTATTCGGTTTAGTACTACGCAAAAGTACGTAATGGCAGGGAATGCCTCAGCCGTTGACGCTGAGAATGTCCCGGATGTTATCGATCAGGACGTTGCCCAGAAGCGGCTTTTCCAGCACCATCCGCACCCCCGCGGCATCGGCACGCGCCTTGACCATGGTCGTCGCGTGGCTGGTCAGCAGGATAGCGGGCAAAGCGATGTTGCGCGCCTGGAGATTGTCGAGCAGCGCGAACCCATCCATTTGTGGCATCCGCTCATCCAGCACGACACAGCCCGCCCGGCTCAGGTCAGGGTCAGCCAGCAACGCCGCGCCGCCGCTGTGGACATGCACGCAAAGTCCTTCAAGCCGCAGGGCGAATTGCAGAGCATCGCGCACTGCTTGGTCGTGATCGACAATGAGGACCAGATTTCGTCGGTCGGACATTCTTGGAACTCCAACGCCCCCACAACCGCTCCATGATGCGGACATGAAGCGATCGTAAGGAGCACGATCCCGAATGCCTTGATCTGAGTCAAACCATGCGACAGAACCCGAAATTCATTCCGCCATGGAGCGGACGACGAATACCATGCGCACCAGATCGGCCACACTGTGGGCGCCCATCCGGGTCATCAGGTTGGCCCGATGCACCTCAACCGTGCGAGCGCTAATGTTCAGGTCGTAGGCGATCGCCTTGTTCGGCAGGCCGGCCACCAGCCCTTCCAGCACCTCACGCTCCCGCGGCGAAAGACTGTCGAGCCTGGTCTTGATGTCGGCGACTTCACCCTCGCGGCGGGCATCATGCTTGTGGCGGTCGATCGCGACCCTGATGGCGGACAACAGGGATTCGTCATTGAACGGCTTCTCGATGAAATCCACCGCGCCGGCCTTCATCGCCTCCACCGCGAGCGGCACGTCGCCATGGCCGGTGATGACGATGACCGGCAGTCCAATGCCGCGGGCTTTCAACTGGCGCTGCAGTTCCAGCCCGTCCATCCCAGGCATCCTGACATCGGTGACGATGCAGCCCGGCTGCACGGACGGAAGGGCGTCCAGGAAGGCGAGAGCCGATTCATAAACCCGGACCGCGAAGCCCGACGTTGTCAGCAGGAAGGACACGGCCTGCCGGACACCGTCGTCGTCATCGATCAGATGGACCACGGCATCAGCGGCCATCGTTCAGTTCCTCCTTGCTCAGGCTTTTTAGCGTCAGGCGGAAGATCGTCCCCCCGTCCGGATTGGGATCCGCCCAGAGCCGGCCGCCATGCGATTCGATGATGGTGCGGGAGATCGAGAGCCCGACCCCCATGCCGTGCGGCTTCGTCGTAACGAAGGGCTGAAAGAGTTGCGCCATGATTTCCGGGGCGATCCCGGGCCCAGTGTCAATCACCCGGATTTCCACCATATCGTCGGGACGCTCTGCCGTGGAGATCGTCAGGTTCCGCCGGGCGGTTTCCTGCATCGCCTCGATCGCGTTGCGCATCAGATTCAGGATGACCTGCTGGATCTGAATCTTATCGACCAGCACGAAGCTGACCCGCCGGTCAAAATCGAAACCGACCCGGACGCCGGTTTCCTTGACGCCCACCAGAGCCAGCGCGCTCGCTTCCTCGATCAACTTGACCAGGCTTTCGACGTGCCGCTCGCTTTCACCGCGCGCGACGAACTGGCGCAGGCGGCGGATGATCTGGCCCGCGCGCAGGGCCTGATCCGCGGCCCGGTCGATGGCGTCACGCAGCATCAGGTTGTGCAGGTTCTCGGTGCCGTCGAGCAGGCGGCGGCAGCCGTTCAAATAGCTGGCGACGGCGGTCAGCGGCTGGTTCAGCTCATGCGCCAAAGTCGAGGCCATTTCCCCCATCGCGGTGAAGCGCGACATGTGGATCAGCTCCGCCTGCAAATCCTGCAGCCGCTGCTGCGTCTCCTGCCGTTCCGTCAGATCACGCACGAAGCCGGTGAAGGCGTGATTGTCGCCGGATATCATTTCCCCGACCGCCAGCTCCATCGGGAAGGTCGAACCATCCTTGCGCAGGCCGACCACCACGCGGCCACGCCCGATGATCCGTTTCTCTCCGGTCGCCAGGTATCGAGCCAGATAGCCGTCGTGCTGCTCCCGATAGGGCGAAGGCATCAGCAGGCTGACATTCCTGCCGACGGCCTCCTCGGCCGTATAGCCGAACAGCCGCTCGGCCGTGGTGCTGAAGGACTGCATGATGCCCGCGCTGTCGATAACGACCATGGCGTCCGGCACGGTATCGAGCACCGATCGCAGATGCGCCTCGCGTTCCCGCAGCGTGATCTGCGCCCGCTTCGCGACGGTGATATCGCGCGCCACCTTCGATGTCCCAACCAGTTGGCCGGACGTGTCGAACAGCGGCGAGACGGTCAGCGACACGTCGATGATCTCGCCGTCCTTGCGCCGGCGCCTCGTCTCATAGTGCTCGATCCGCTCGCCCCGCTTCAGACGCTCGAGTATCTCGTGCGCTTCGTTTTCCTGGCCGGGCGGCAGCAGGGTGGCGAGCGGCTTGCCGATCACCTCGGCCGCGGCATAGCCGAAGACCGTTTCTGCGCCGCGGTTCCAGTCCGTCACCGTTCCGTCGAGTGTCTCACCGACGATCGCATCGTCCGAGGAGGTGACGATCGCCGCCAGGCGGCTGTTCTCGGCCTCGGTAGAAGGACGGACCCCGGCGTCGATGAGGATGCCGCTGGCCTCGGCCGGTCCCCCCTCGGCCCCGAAAACCTGTCCGCGTGCGCGAACCCAGCGCCCCGTAGTGGCCGTGCGGAAGTCGAAGTCGAAGCCGTCCCTCGCCGCGACACTGTCGTGCAGCGCCTTGTCCGCAGCGGCCCGGTCGTCCGGATGGATCAGATCAAGAAACGCCGCGTAGCCGACATCCTGCCTCGTGACGCAGCCCAGCAACGCCGAACCGCGGCGGGACATGGCGATCGTGCCGCTGCCCAGGTCCCACTGCCACAGACCGACATCCGCCGCTTCCAGCGCTCGCCTGAACCCATCGGCGGCGCCGGACAGAGCCTCCGGTGCTTGGTCGGTATTGGCGCGCATGATAGACTTCCGATTGGAATCGTGACCACAAGTCCCTACCATATCTTGTCCGGCGGTTTGTAGCCATCAGCCGAACGGACCCATCCGTTGACCTGTATCAATGCATGACAGGCCGTTCATGCGACATGGATGCCACCGTAAGGATAGAAGGAGGGGAAAATGGGCCTTCGCGATCTTGTGGTCTTGCTGGATGGGTCGCCGCGCGACGAAGCGAAGCTGAACGTCGCGGTGCGTTTGGCGCAGCTGCACGACGCGCACCTGACCGGCTTGTGTCCGTTGGAACTTCTGCTGCCAGCCGACATGTCGTTCGCCCTTGGCGGGTATCCCGATTTGTGGGCGCTGCCGGAATTCGCGAAACAGGTCGAAAGTCAGGCCAAGACGAAGGCGGCCCTGGTCGAGGTGGACTTCCGCGAAGCGCTGCGGCGCAATAACGTTCGCGGAGAATGGGTGTTCGATACGGGTGCGCTGATCCCCGCCGTGACCCACCGGGCTCTCGCGACCGATCTCGTCGTGTTGGGCCAGAGCGACCCGGACAATCCGCCGCCGGCTGTGGCGCGGACTCTGATTCAGGACGTCCTGTTGACCGCCGGACGCCCGGTGCTGCTGATCCCCTATGCCGGCCGGTTCGAGACAGTCGGCGACAACGTTCTCGTCGGCTGGACCCGCACGCGGGAGTCGGCACGGGCGGTGCATGACGCGCTACCGCTGATGGGGTCAACAGCGAAGGTGACGGTGCTGACCGTCGAGACCAGCAGGACCGAGGCAAACACGGACCCCCTGCCGACCGCGGATATCGCGGAGCATCTGGCGCGGCATGGTCTGGAGGTATCCGCCGCCCGGACGGTGGTCTCCGACGGGCTGTCGCCCGCCGATGCGCTGCTGGACTACGCATCCGACATCGGCGCCGACCTGCTGGTGGTCGGCGGATACGGGCATTCGCGAACACGAGAGATGATCCTGGGCGGCGTGACGCGGGACCTGCTGCGGCACATGACGGTGCCGGTGCTGATGTCGCATTGACGACCGATGCGTTCGAAGCGGCGACCCGCAAGCGGTGCCGGGTCGCGGTTTTTCGGGAGGGCTAGCAATATGGGCGCGTTCCGTCGTTTCGGATAATCATCGATATCGCGCCGCTCCGCCATCGTCCTCGGCGTTCTCGTCCTGTCGCAACTTCCGCCGCATCCGGTGCGGGCGCAGTTGTTGGACCAATTGAAGGGCGCCACGGGATCGGGACAAGGCGGCGGCATGCCTGGCGGCCTTGGCGGAGGCATGCCGTCGGTCAGTCAGGCAAGCCCGAGCAACACCGCCGGGGTGCTACAGTATTGCATTCAGAACAAGTACGTCAGCGGCGGTGGGGCGTCGTCCGTCAAGGATTCGCTGATGAGCAAGGTGACAGGGTCCGGTCAAGGCACCAACGACAGTGGATACAAGGCGGGCAGCAGCGGACTGCTGCAGACCGGCAACGGGCAGAATTACAGCCTGGGCGGCGACGGCGTCAAAGCCCAGGTCACGCAGAAAGTCTGTGACCAGGTATTGCAGCATGCGAAGTCGCTGCTTTGATGACCGCGTCATTCCATTCGCCGGTTACCATTACAGCGTAACGACGACATAGGTTTCCTCGACCGTCACCGGCACCGATTCGGCAACGAATGGGCCTTCCACCAGCGCCCTGCCCGGCTCGACCGCCACATCGAAGGCGCGCGCCTGCACGCTGTTGGGGTCGCATAACGACTGGCCGGTACGGATGTCGAACTCCCAGCAATGCCATGGACAGCGGATCATCTCGCCGGGGCGCGTCAGCCGGTAGTCGCCGGGACTTGGCGCGACCAGGCGGCTGACGATCTCGCCGCGACACAACGGAGCCCCCTGGTGCGGGCAGCGATTGATCAGGCCGTAGAAGTCGTCGCCGACGCGGAAGATTCCGATCTCCCGCCCCTTTACCGTGACGATTTTGCGGGTCCCGGGCTGGATGTCTTCGACTTTCGCGACGACGTGGCGGTTCATGGGTCAGTCCAGATTATACAAAGCGCGGGCGTTATCCCGGTAGATCTTCCGTTTCCAGTCATCCGGCAGCGGGATCTTGAAGGCATACCGAGGATCGTCCTGATCCCAGTGCGGATAGTCGGTGGAGAACATCACCCGGTCGGGACCGATCCATTCCAGGATCGAGAGCATATCCTGCGGCCGCTCCGGCTCCTCGATCGGCTGTGTGGTGACCCAGATATGGTCATGCACGTACTCCGACGGCGAGCGCTTCAAATGCGGCACCTCCGCGCGCAGGCGCTTCCAGTGCTTGTCCAGGCGCCAGCACAAAGCGGGCAGCCAGGCGAAGCCGCCCTCGACCAGAACGATCTTCAGATTGGGGATGCGTTCGAACACGCCCTCGCAGACCAGACTTGTCACCAGGGTCTGCATGGTCTGCACGTAGGAGGGATGTTCCTCGTGGTAGAACGACGGCCAACCGCCGCCAGTGGAGGCGTGACCGCCGGTGCCGCCCAGATGCAGCGAGACCGGGAATCCGTTGGCCGCACACGCCTCCAGAATGGGCCAGTAGCGGCGTCGGCCGAGCGGTTCCAGGCCGCGGGGCGGAATGTTGACCTGGGCGAAACGACGGTCGCCGGCGCGCTTCTCGATTTCCGCGATGGCGGCTTCGGTGTGCTCGACGTTGACCTGGATCGCGCCCAGCAGCCGGGGATCGGGATCGCACCAATGGGCGAGCTGCCATTCGTTGACGGCGGTCGCCATGGCGGCACCGAACTCGACGTTGCGTTCACCGCCGGCACCGCCGACCAGAGGGGCGAGCAGGCCGTAGGCGACGTCGAACAGGTCCAGAAGCTGCTCCTGCATCATCGGCAGGTCGGAACCCGGGTGGCCGCCGGTCTTCGGCCAGGAGTCCATGCGCATGCCGACGCCGGGCGACATGCGAGGATACATCGAGGTTTTCGCCAGACCCTGACGGGTTCGGCCACCGATCGTTTGCTTATGTTCCAGCCAGCGCTTGGACAGGAACGGATCGAAGTCGTTCGGACCTTTGACGTAGGGATGCACGTCGCAGTCGATGAAACCCAGATGGCTTTGGGCGCCACGGTCGGGTTTGCGATCCAGGACGGTCACGTTCATCGCATCGTCTCCTTCAGTCGCGGGTACGTCTCCAGCGGATTATCGACACAGATCTTGCGAACCAGATCCGCTGGCAGCCCGGCCGGCAATGCGTCGTCGCCGTCGAAGTGCCAGTGCGGATAGTCGGACGAGAACAGCAACATCCGGTCGGAGCCTAACTGTTCCAACAACGTCTGAAGCTGCTTTTCAGTCGGCGGGGCGTCGAAGGGTTGCAGGGTCAGGCGAACGTGTTTGCGAACGGTCTCCGTAGGCAATTGCTCCAGCCACGGCACCTCGGACCGCACCCCGCGCCAGGTCTTATCGAGGCGCCAGAGGGACGCCGGCAGCCAGGTGACGCCGGACTCGATCAACACAACTTTCAACGCGGGGAACTTCACGAAGACGCCCTCGCTGACCAGGCTGTTCAGCGCGGCAGCGAAGCCCTGCGACTGGGAGACATAGTCCTCGAGGTAGTAGGATGGCCAACCCAAGGCACTGGGCGGATGGCGAAAACTGCTGCCGGCATGGATGCCGATGGGCAGGCCGTGCGCTTCCGCGGCTCTATAGATGGGCCAGTTCTGGCGGCGGCCAAGCGGGAGTTCCGTCATTGCGAGCAAAAGGACCTGGACGAAACGGCGGTCGGGGGCGCAACGCTCGATTTCCTCCGCCGCCAGTTCCGCGCTGTGCGGGGGCACGACGATGGAGGCGCGCAGGCGCGGGTCTTGGTCCAGCCACTCCGCCCTGATCCAGTTGTTGATGGCGCGGCAGAGCGCGGCGGACAGGTCCTCGCTGAGCATGACCTGAGCGCCGTGTATGACGTTGCAGATCGCGAAGCTGGGTCGCAGCCGGTCGAGCAGATGTGATTGGAGTGCGGCCAGGCTGCTTCCGGGCGGACCAGACGGGAGGCGCCAATCGGGGCGGCAATTGATCGGGGCGTTGGCGGGGTAACTGCTGGTTTCCAGGTTCTCACGCTCCAGGCCGCGGCGCAGGATATGCTCGCGCCAGTAGTCGTCCAGGTATGGCAGGAGGACGCGCGTGCTGGGCACGGCGGGGTGGATGTCGCAGTCAATGGCGCCGGCTAAACAGTCCCGGCCGCCGTGGTCTCCCTGGGAATGAGCCATGGGCGGTGCATTCGCCTTCGCTTGTCTGCTGGAACGCTAGGGGAAGCGGCGGATAGTGTAAACGATCGTCGCACCACTGTTGTTCCTATCCGGTGCGCGACGCGGCAAATCCGGCAAAGCCGCTGACGAAGCCGCGAAGCTGTTCCTTGATCGCCGCGTCGGTGATGTTGCCCGACGCGTCGAACACCCCCTGCGCGCGGGAGACGAGCAGCCGCCCGCCGCTCCAAAGTTCCACACCCAGGGTTCGCAGGACCGGAAGCCAGGCCGCCTGGCTGAGTATGGTGCCGAAGCCTCCCGGTGAGGCTCCGATGCTCGCGGTCGGTTTGCCGCCAAAAACCCGCCTGATATCGCTGGATGGTCGTGACAGCCAATCGATCGCGTTCTTGAACACCCCAGGTATTGAATTGTTGTACTCCGGTGTCACCAGCAGCAATCCGTCCGATGCCGCGATGGCGTCCTTCAGCGCCGCGACCGCTCGTGGAATTCCCACCGCGGCTTCCAGGTCCCCGTCATAGAGCGGGATCCCTTTGATTGAGCCGATCGCTAGCTGCGCCCCTTCCGGCATGAGCGCTTTGGCGGCGCGCAACAGGGCCGTGTTGAACGAGCCGTCGCGCAGGCTTCCGGAAAGTCCGATGAGGTTGGTCATCTCGTTCTCCGATCATGATGGGCGCTGCATCTTTACCGTGAGGCGGACTGAGATAGCGTGGACTCTCCGCGTGTGATCCATTGTGGGTCGGATCAGGGAAAGGCGAAAGTCATGAACCAAAAATCGACTGACGGTCCCGGCCAGCCGCCATTGCCGGGCGGGGTGGAGATGGTGATCGTGCCCCGCGCCCACGACGTGGGCGGCTTCGAGGTGCATCGCGCGCTGCCGGCCAGAGAAAAGCAAATGATCGGTCCGTTCATCTTTTTCGATCAGATGGGACCGGGCGAATTTCTCACAGGCCAGGGCCTGGATGTTCGGCCCCACCCCCATATCGGCCTGGCGACCGTCACCTACCTGTTCGACGGATCGATCATGCACCGGGACAGCCTTGGCACGCAGCTTCCCATCCTTCCGGGTGACGTGAACTGGATGACAGCCGGCAGCGGCATCGCCCACTCGGAGCGGACGGATGCAAGCCTCCGCACCCACCGCAACCCCCTGTTCGGTATCCAGTCATGGGTCGCGCTGCCGAAGCCGATGGAGGAGATGCCGGCCGCTTTCGCCCATCACACCGCGACGTCATTGCCCGTTCAGGAAGACCAAGGTGTCCGATTGCGGCTGATCGCCGGTGAAGGCTGGGGTATGCGGTCGCCGGTCGTTACACATTGGCCGCTGTTCTACGGCGATGCCACACTGATGCCCGGCGCGATGCTGCCCCTCCCGGATCAGCATGAGGAACGGGGGGCCTATGTCGTTGAAGGCTCGGTGGATGTCGCGGGTACGCGCTTCGAGGCTGGGCGGATGCTGCTGTTCCGGTCTGGCGATCGCTTGGCCGTGCAGGCCGGACCGAGCGGTGCCCGGCTGTTGATGCTGGGGGGCGCGGTGATGGACGGTCCGCGCTTCATCTTCTGGAATTTCGTTTCTTCATCAAGAGACCGGATCGAACAGGCGAAGCGCGATTGGAAGACGGGCCGCTTTGGCAAGGTCGCTGGCGATGAGCAGGAGTTCATTCCGTTGCCGGAGGTGCGGGTGTAGCAGTCGTCGTTGCTATACAGCATCGTGCGCAATGGCCTCCGGATGATGACGACGGCGAACTACACCGCGTCCACCCCCGGCAGCGCGTCCAGAATCAGTTGCCCGAACATCGTCATCTCCGGGCTGGTTTCCGCGTAACGGTCGATCGTGGCCAGGACCCGTCGCGTGGTGTCCTCGTTCGGCGGCGTGCGTTCCGGCACGCCGGGCAGGCGGGCAACGATATCCGGAGCGGCCTGCCGGGCGGCCGCGCGGAACGCGGTGCGGGCGGCTGCCGTTTCGGGGGCGGCGAAGCGCGGTCCGAGTTCGTCGGCCAGCCAGGCCAGGACCGATGGCCAGTGCGCGATCTGGCGATACAGCGCGGGGATGAAAGGCTTGCCGTCCACTTCGGTCGCGAGCCGCATCAGCACAGCGCGTTGATCCGGCGGCAGTGCGCCGGGATCGACGTTCCCCGGCATCGGCGGCAGCATCGCTGGCGGTGTCCAGGTATCGGGAAAGCCCATCCCGGACGGACGTGCGCCGGTCAGGAGCCGGTTCAGGCACGCCCCGGTCACCAGGTTCACCGGCGACACCCGGACGAAGTTCGCGGCGATGTTCCGAATGGCGGCCAGACCGGCCGCATCGATACCCCAACGCCGCAGTGTGTCTGCATGGACTGGAACGGCCGGCGCAAGACGCACGGTCCGGGCGAGGCGCCAGCCGGTTTCCGGAATGGCACCCGATGCCATCGCCGGCCGCAGCGCGTCCCAGGCCCATTCCAGCACGCCGGGCATAGTGGCGAGATAGCGCTGGAGCGACGACACGTACGGCACGCCGGAGAAACGACGGATTTCGTCGTAAATCTCCGCGATCCGGCCCGTCGCGGAGTCCTCGGACAGTTCGGCGAGCAGTGGTTGCTGTTGGCTGGCCACGTGCGATCTCCCTGGATTGACTGACGGGAGTATCGGCCGGCGGCATGGCGGGTCAACGGAGCCTCCACTTGGACCGGCCGTCCCTCGCCACCCGCGCACGAATGGACAGGAGGCGGATCGAGGCCGGGGTTTCGTCGTACTCGACCGGCACCGCCATCATTGTCATGGCACCTTCGGTTGGGCGTCGCCCAGCACCTGGGTCGCCATCGGACCCAGGACGTTGATCGTCAGGTCGATGACGCGGACGCCGGCGAGCGGTCGGCTCATGTGCCGGTGCCTCTGGCTTTCACCATCCGCAGTGGATTGTAGGTGATCACCACCGATCCGTCTTGTTTCTTGACATGGTTGAAGGTGCGAACGATGCCGCGGTTGGGGCGGCTGGCGCTGCGGCGGCTTTCGATCACTTCGCATTCCACATGGATCGTATCGCCGGCGAAGGTGGGCCCGGCGACGTTCAGTTCCATGTTCAGGAAGGCGAAGCCGGTGTGTTGCATGGTGGCGTGCACCAGAAGGCCCTCGGCAAAGGAATACACCATCGCCCCCGGAACGACCCGCTGCTTGATGTCGCTTTCAGTCCGTAGGAACTCGGTGTTGGAGAACAGCACCTCGGTCATGCCGGTCACACCGATGAAGTTCACCAGATCGGCCTCGGTCAGGGTGCGACCGATGGTGCGGAATTTGCGCCCGACCGGCAGGTCCTCGAAATACAGGCCGAGGCCAAGGACTTCGTAGCCGTCTATCTCTGCCATCAGATTTTCCTCTTTGTGCCGCCCAACATGGTGCGAGCAACGATGTTACGTTGGATCTGGTTGGTGCCTTCGATGATCTGCAGCACTTTCGCGTCGCGAAAATACCGGTTGATCGGGTATTCGTTGGAGATTCCCGCCGCGCCGTAAAGCTGGACCGCGTCGGTGGCGACTTTCATGGCCGTGTCGGAAGCGAAGCATTTCGCGACCGCGGCTGCGCGTGCCATCTCCGGGCCTTTGATGCCCTGGTCGATCATTGCAGCCGCACGGTAGGTCAACAATCTGGCGGCATCGACGCCGATGGCCATATCAGCGAGCATCCAGCGGACACCCTGGAAGTCGCTGACCGATTGGCCGAATGCATGACGGTTAGAGACATACTCGGCGGCCAGATCCATCGCACCCTGTGCGAGGCCGACACCGCGTGCAGCGATCAGCGGGCGGGAGGCGTTCAGGGCTTCCATGACATTCTTGAAGCCCTCCCCTTCCCTGCCAAGGATGTTCTCCGGCGGGATATAGACATTGTCGAAGAACAGCGCGGAGGACGGGATTCCGCGTGCTCCCATTTTGTCTTCCTTGCGCCCAATCTCGAACCCCTTCATGCCGCGGTCGACGATGAAGAAGTTGATCGCGCCACGCTCTTCCTCGCCGCTGCGGGCGGCGACAAGGATGAAGTCGGAAACCGCGGCGTTGGTGCACCAGATTTTGTTGCCGCTGAGACGATAGCCGGCGCCGTCGCGCTTCGCCCGGGTGCGGATGCCGCCGACATCCGATCCGCTCTGCGGTTCGGTCAACGAGAAGCCGGCGCGCAGCGTGCCATTGGCGAGTCCGGGAAGGAGGCGTTGTTTCTGCTCCTCGGTTCCGCCGGCGAGGATGCCGCCGATCGGCGTCCATTGCACCAGCAAAAGATAGGCGGTGTTGTAACAGACGCGGCCAAGTTCCTCGATCGCGACGCAGGACGACAGCAGACTGCTCGACCCGCCGTATTCCAGCGGAAACGGAAGCGTCAGAAGGCCAAGATCGCGCAGCAGTTCGAACATGTCCTGCGGATATTCGGCGGTGCGATCGATTTCGTCCGCCCGCTTGGCCACACGCTCGGTGGCGATGCGTCGCACAAGGTCCTGGACCGCGCGCTGGTCTTCGCCAAGCGAGAAACTTCCTGACACGGCCTTCCCCTCTTTTATTTGAACGACGTTGTTGAGACTGAATACAAATCTCGTCAAGGCTTCCAGACGCCGCCACGAACACGGTGCGTCCGCCCGGGCGGTGTACTCGACGTCGTCGGACATCCGTATCCGGCAGCCCACGACTCCTGTCACCGAGGCCCTTCATGCGCGATGGACAGGCCGATCTGGCAACGGCGAGACTCAACCCAGCGCTCGCAGCGGCAGCCGCGCGGTCTCCTTCAGCCGGTCGAGCACGATCGAGGACCGTACGCGGGCAATGGTTTCGTGCGGCAGCAGCACGTCGTTCACCAACACGGACAGATCCTTCAGGTCCGGCACCACCACCTTCAGCAGGTAGTCCGCATCGCCTGTCAGAGCGTAAGCCTCCTGCACTTCATCGACCCGGGCGACAAGCGCACGGAACTTCCGGGCATTGTCGCCGCTATGCGCGGCGAGCGTGACGTGGATGAACACCAGCAACCGGAAGCCCAACGCCTCGGCCGCGAGCTCTGCCCGGTAGCCGCGGATCAGGCCGGCCGCCTCCAGCGCGACGCGACGGCGCGAGCACTGGGACGGCGACAGCCCGATACGTTCGCCGACTTCCTGGTTGGTCAGGCGACCGTTCTCCTGCAAAGCAGCGAGAAGACGGAGGTCGAAGCCGTCAAGGGGAACAGACTCTTGCATTGATTGCTTACCAGCCGCACGGTACGTGCGTCATCTACGCGATTCAGCCCGATTTTGCACACAATATGCGCCGAGGCCCGGCCATCTTTGTCTCCTACGCAGATGGGAGAGAAAGCCAGATGGGTCCGTTCCCGCACGAAGCACCCGCCGCCCAAATCACCGCTGAAAACCCCGCCGGCACCGATGGCTTCGGGTTCGTCGAGTACGCCCATCCGAATCCGGCCGAATTGCACTCCCTTTTCCGAATCATGGGGTTCGAGCCTGTCGCCAGGCATCGCACCAAGGCGATCACCCTGTATCGCCAGGGCGATGTGGACTACCTGGTGAATGAGGAGCCGGGCAGCCATGCCGTCCGCTTCGCCGAAGTCCACGGCCCGTGCGCGCCCTCCATGGCCTTCCGTGTGGTCGATGCCCGGCACGCGTTTCGCCGCGCCATCGGACTCGGCGCCGAACCCGCCGAACCGGCGCAAGGGTCGCTCGCGCTCGACGTGCCGGCGGTGAAGGGTATCGGCGGCTCCCTGCTCTATTTCGTGGACCGCTACGGCGAGAAAGGCTCCCCCTACGATACGGAATTCGCGTGGACCAGCGTACGCGATCCGAAGCCGGACGGCGAAGGCCTGTATTACCTCGACCACCTGACCCACAATGTCGGCCGTGGCCGGATGAACATCTGGTCCAGCTTTTACGAGCGCATCTTCAACTTCAAGGAGATCCGCTATTTCGACATCAAGGGTGAATACACTGGTCTGTTCTCTCGCGCACTGACCAGCCCAGACGGCAAGATTCGTATCCCGATCAACGAGTCCGCCGACGACCAGAGCCAGATCGAAGAATATCTGCACGCCTATAAGGGCGAGGGAATCCAGCACCTCGCCTGCGGCTGCCGCGATGTTTACGCGACGGTGGAATCCCTGCGTGCGCGCGGCCTGAGATTCATGCCGTCGCCGCCCGCCACTTACTATGACCGCGTAGACGAACGCGTGCCCGGGCACGGCGAGCCGCTGGACCGGCTGCAACGCAACGGCATCCTGCTGGACGGCGAAGGTGCCATCGCCATGGGTTCGGCAGAGGGGAAACGCACCAAAGTTCTGCTGCAGATCTTCTCGGCCACCGCGATCGGCCCGATCTTCTTCGAGTTCATCCAGCGCAAGGGCGTCGAGGGTTTTGGGCACGGCAATTTCCGCGCGCTGTTCCTGTCGATCGAGGAAGACCAGATCCGCCGTGGGGCGCTGGCGCCCGTCGCGGTGAAGTAGTCAAATCCGGTCCGGCCGCCTCGTCATGACGAGCGGAGGCCCGCCATCCACGCCTTGCGCTGCCGGATCAAGCGAGGCGTGGATGGCGGGCCTTCGCCGACCATGACGGGATACAATCGCCTGGACAAGCATGTCCCCGACAGGGAGGACCACACCGATGAACAACATCTCGCAGACCCAAGCGATCGCGACTGAGGGCTACCAATCCGGCTTCGGCAACGGCTTCGAAACCGAGGCCCTGCCCGGCGCCCTGCCGATCGGCCGCAACTCGCCCCAGCGTTGCGCCTATGGCCTGTATGCGGAGCAGCTCAGCGGCTCCCCCTTCACCGCGCCGCGCGCCTCCAACCAGCGAAGCTGGCTGTATCGCATTCGCCCCACGGTCGCCCATTGGGGCACCTTCCGTCCGGCAGACGCAGGCCTGTGGCGAACCGCCCCCTGCGGCGAGATACAGATTCCACCCGCTCCGATGCGCTGGGATCCCATTCCATTACCCGACCAGCATCTGACCTTCCTTCAAGGCGTGCGAACCATCACCACGGCTGGTGACGCCCGGACGCAGGCCGGCATGGCGACGCATGTCTATCTGGCCACGAAATCCATGGCCGATGAATACTTCTACAATGCCGATGGCGAAATGCTGTTCGTGCCGCAGCAGGGTTATCTGCGCCTGCGCACCGAATTCGGCATCATCGACATCGGACCGGGCGAGATCGCCGTCATCCCTCGCGGCGTGAAGTTCGCCGTCGAACTGCCGGCCGGCCCCGCCCGTGGCTATCTGTGCGAGAACTACGGCGGTGCCTTCGCCCTGCCCGAGCGCGGCCCGATCGGCGCCAACTGCCTCGCCAACCCGCGCGACTTCCTGACGCCCGTCGCCGCCTACGAGGACCGCGACGCGCCCTCGCGCATGGTGGTGAAATGGGGCGGCGCGATGTGGGAGACGGACCTGGATCACTCGCCACTGGACGTGGTCGCGTGGCATGGCAACTACGCGCCGTACAAATACGATTTGCGCCGCTTTTCGCCGGTCGGGCCGTTGCTGTTCGACCACGCCGATCCCAGCATCTTCACGACGTTGACCTCCGCCAGCGAGACTCCCGGCACCGCCAACATCGACTTCGTCATCTTCCCGGAGCGCTGGGCGGTGGCCGAGAACACCTTCCGTCCGCCCTGGTACCATATGAACATCATGAGCGAGTTCATGGGCCTGATTTACGGCGTGTACGATGCGAAGACCGGCGGCGGCTTCGTGCCGGGCGGGTTCTCCTTGCACAACACCATGCTGCCGCACGGCCCGGACAGGGACGCGTTCGACGGCGCGAGCAACGCAGCGCTGAAACCACACAAGCTGGAAGGCACCTTGGCATTCATGTTCGAGACGCGTTTCCCGCAGCAGGTGACCGCCTACGCCGCCGGCATCGCGCAAAGGCAACTTGGCTATGGGACCTATGGCAGCACCCTGGCGAAGCGTTTCGACCCGAGCCGGGTTTGATCCGGATGTGAAAAGACCGCGATAATCGCGGCAGGGAGGCATCGACGATGGAAGACGACAATCTTGGGCGGCGTGCCGTTCTCGGCAGCGCGGCGATGGCCCAGGCCGGAACCGACGACCCGATCGCGGTCAACAAGGCGATGCCGGCGATGCCGGTTGTGTATTTTGGACGTCCCGCCACGCTGCGCGCCGATGGCCGGCTGCTGTGTGACGTCAAGCTGTATCGCGTGAAACGACCTGGCCAGGGCCGCGGCCCCTCGGACTACTATACTGCCGCCAGAACCCTGCCGGCATTCGAGGCGTTCCTGCCAATGAACCCGGCGTGTGCATGACGTGAGCGCGGATCATGTCTCCATCCGGGTCGATGATGCTCACGCGGTCTCGGGCCTGTTTCAGGTCCCCGAGCGCGTATTCGCCTGCTACGTAATGGCTCATGGGGCCGGTGCGGGGATGA
>JARLIN010000057.1 GCA_031291715.1 Rhodopila sp.
AACCGGCAGCGGCAGCAGGTGGAACAATCCATGCTGGACGCGGCAATGCTGGCCGCCGAGGCGCAGGCCGCCGCCGGCCACGCCGCCCTGGTGGTTGCCGGGGCGGAGTGGCATCCGGGCGTCGTTGGCATCGTCGCGGGACGGATCAAGGAGCGGTTCAACCGCCCAGCCTGCGTCGCCGGGATCGCCGACGGCGTGGCCAAGGGCTCGGGCCGTTCGGTTCCGGGCCTGGACCTGGGGGCGGCGGTGATCGCGGCGCGGCAGGCGGGCATCCTGAGCACCGGCGGCGGGCACGCGATGGCGGCTGGCTTCTCACTGCCCGCATCGCGAATGGACGACTTCCATGCACTGCTCGACGAGCGGCTGGCCGCTGCTTCGGCGTTGCCGTCGGTGGCCGATCTGTCGGTCGAGGGCAGCGTTTCGGTGGCGGGCTGCTCGATGGAGTTGGCCATGCAGATCGGCCGGCTGGCGCCGTTTGGGCCGGGCAACGATGAGCCGATCCTGATCCTGCCGCGCGCCCGCGTGGTCCGCGCCGACCGGGTCGGGCGGGAAGCCAACACGATCCGCGCCTTCGTGGAAGGCGAGGGCGGCGCCGGCCGGCTGAAGGCGATGCTGTTCCGCGCCAAGGACGGGCCGCTGGCCGACGCGCTGCTGGCACGCGGCGGCGCGCCGCTGCATTTGGCCGGGCATTTGCGCGCCGAGGAATGGAACGGCACGACAACCCCCGGCTTCGTGCTCGCGGACGCGGCGCTGGCCTGACCGGCGGACCGGACGCTTGACCGGCGCCGACGCCTCCGCTACCCAACCTCCGCCTCATGTCCCGTTCGTCTAGAGGCCCAGGACACCGCCCTCTCACGGCGGTAACACGAGTTCGAATCTCGTACGGGATACCAAGGTTTTCAAAGAGTTAGCGGTGAGCGTGTCTCCCCAAGCACCCGCATGGGGAGAGAGAGGCGCGCGTTGCTTGCCCGCCACGACGCCCCGTGCCGGTCCTGGACTTTGCCGGTTCGCGATCGGACGTCCCGCGTGGCCTTGGCAATGTTCAACCTGGCCACGATGTTGAGCCCTGATATCGCCAGCGGCATCGGCACGCACGCCGTCACCGGCTCACGGAAAGACACCCCTGATGGACATTCGCCTGACAACGCTTCCGAGCGGCCTGCGCATCGTCACCGCCAACCTGCCCGGTTTCGATTCCGCCGCTGTCGCCGCGTTCGTCGATTCCGGATCCCGCAACGAGACCGAGGGTGAAAACGGCATCGCCCACTTCCTCGAACACATGGCGTTCAAGGGGACCACCAGCCGCACCGCGCTGGACATCGCCCGCGAGGTGGAGAACCTCGGTTCGAACATGAACGCCTTCACCTCGCAGAGCATGACCGCCTATTTTGTCACCGGGCTGGCACCGACGATCGAGAAGTCCGTTGCCATCATCGGCGACGTGCTGACCGCGTCGGTGTTCGACGAGGCCGAGATCGCGACTGAAAAAGGCGTGATTCTGCAGGAGATCAGCCGGAGCTTCGACAACCCGGGCAATCTGGCCTATAACGGGTTCGGATCGATCGCCTACCCGGATCAGGCGCTCGGCCGCTCGATCCTTGGGCCGCCGGACATGATCAGGGCGATGACGCGCGACCATTTCGCGTCCTTCGTTGACCGATTCTACGTCGCGAGGAACATCGTGGTTGTCGGCGCGGGCGCCATCGAACACACCGCCTTTGCGCAGATGGTGGAGAAGTACTTCGCCGGACTTCCGAACCGGCCAAGCGTGCCGGACGAAGCGCCAGCCCGTTGGGTCGGTGGATACAACCGCGCCGGCTCCAACAAATTCGAGCAGGTCACCGCGCTGATCGGGTGGAATTCGGTTCCGGAAACCGATGAGCGTGTCCATGCGCACAGCTTGCTCGCCACCGCCATCGGCGGCGGCATGTCGTCGCCATTGTTCCAGGAGGTTCGAGAGAAGCGCGGCCTGGTCTACTCGGTCAGTGGATCACACGACAGCGGAGTGGATTTCGGCGAAATGCTGCTGTACGCGGGCACGACCCCGGACAAGCTGGATGAGGTGATCAAGGTGTCGTGCGGCGTTTTCCGCGACGCCATGTTGGCGATCGGCCCCGAGGATCTGGCGCGCGCCAAGAACCGCGAACTGGTGGCGTTGGCGACGATCAAGGAGCGGCCGTTCGGGCTGGCGCGGTTTCTCGCCTCGGGACTGTTCGACCACGGCCGGATTGTCGCGCCAGATGAGAGGAAGCGCGCCGTCGAGGCGGTCACGACCGATGATGTGATCGAGGCGGCGACGATGATCTTCAAGACCAATCCCGCGATCGCGTTGGTAGGGCCTGTGCCGGACACCGACTATGTCGGGCTGATCAAGGCGGAAATGGGCGCCGCCTAGGCGAGCCGCGAACCGGCCGCTGGCCGCGGATCAGCGGCCCGGACGGTCCCCCAAGCGCACGAAGGCGCCGATCATCGGCGGCATCTCATGCGCCGGGGCGGGAAGCCTGCTGGCCCGTACCAACAGGCTGTCCAGGAATTCCCCGGCCTCGGTGTAGATGGAGAGTTCCAGGGAATCGGCGATGACCTGGGGATGGCACACGATCTCGTCGTCCGCCGCCTTGTCGCGACAGGCGGCGACGAACGCGCGGATTTCCTCAAGGCCCCCCGTCTGCTCGCCGGCCTCGGCGAGGAAGTCCGCGATGTCGTTCGCCACCTGAGAAAACGCCACCACGTCCAGCGGCACGCAGCCCTGGGTCTCCTGAAAGACACGGCCGCGCCACTGGTCGAACAGGGCGGCCCGGCGCGCGTCCTCCGGCGTCTCCGCGGCATCATCGTCGGCCTCCTCCGGCAGGCCGCCGGCGGCCTCGATCTCCTCCCAGACCGGGATGGCCCAATCGATGCGCAGGCCAAGCAACACTCCGAAACCACGCCGGGCCAGATCGTCCGTGTCGCCTGGCGGCAGGTCGCGGGGCGGCTTGCCGTCAATCAGGTCGAGCAGCACGCGGCGGACAGCCGCGAACGACAACTCGGCGAGGGCATCGGGCGACCGCCAGCCGGGCAGCAGGCGCAGTTCCTCGCTCTCCGGCAGCGCGCCTGACTCGATCAATCCCCGTCCGATCTCTTCGCCGTCCGGCGGGTCGCGCGCGGGCAGGGCCACGGCCAAGGCCACCAACTCCGCCCGGCCCGATGGGCCAATCGTCGCCCCTTCCGCGGCGACCAGCAGCACCCAGTTCAGCTCATCGCCGGCCTCGTCGCCCTCGCGTTCGCCATGCTTGCGGACCGCCAGATCCAGCACGTCGGTCCGCCCGGCGGCCATGATCGCCTGAACCAGAACATCGAATGTCCCGCCATCCTCGTCGCCGTACTCGTCCAGCAGCCGGTCCGCGATCGGTCCAGGCGCCGTGCCGAAGCCTTGTCGCGAGTGTGCTGGCGATTCCGCGAGGCCAAGCACCGCCCGCGCCGCCGAACCACGGAGCAGGCGGTGACGATCGATCCAGGCGCGGCGGACCTCGGGCGTATCCTCGCGGTCGGACATCCACCGCCGGAACGCCGCCCGGTCCGCCCGCTGGACAAGTACATCGACGCCGGCCTCCCACATCTCCAGCGCAACCGCCCGGTTCACCGCGTGCGCGGTTCCCAGATCGGTATCACCCGGACGAACCGTGTCGAGCGTCTCGGCGTCGGGGTAATGGGTGAGCAGGAGCACATCGATCTCGGGCGCGATGTCCCGCGCGAGGTCGATGGCCTGGTTGACGCGGTGGTCTCGGTCCGTCGGCTTGGGCACGGGGGGCATCCTGAGCGGGCGCGACTATGGTGCCGGACACGGCCACGCCGCAACAGGCGGCGGCGATCACGACCCGGGCGGGTCGGACCGTCGTCCCCGCCGTTGCCTCAAATCGCCTGGGGCGCGTAGTCGCTTTGCAGGCGTGGCATCACGCGCTTCAGCAGGTCCACCGACTTTTCAAGCCCTTCGAGGCTGCTGAGCATGACATCCTCGTGCTCGATGGACAGCCAGCCGTCGTAGCCGGCCATCTTCAGCCGGTAGCAGTATTGCCGCCACCATTCGTCGCCGTGGCCGAAGCCGAGGGTGATGTAGCTCCAGGATCGCGCGGCGATGTCGGTCAGGCCGCCGTTCTCCAGCAGGCCGGTGGTGGCCTGCACCGGCGCGTTCAGCAGCGTGTCCTTCGCATGTACGTGGTGCACCGCGCTCCCGAGGCGCTCGGCTGCGACCAGCGGGTCGGCCCCCATCCAGAACAGGTGGCTGGGGTCCAGGTTCGCGCCGACCATCGGGCCGATGGCGGCGCGCAGCTTCAGCAGCGATGGCACGTTGTAGACAAGCTGGTTGCCGTGCAGTTCGATCGCGAAGCGCTCAACGCCGCTCTCGCGCGCCAGCTTGGCCAGGTCGTGCCAATAGGGCAGCAGCACATCCTCCCATTGCCATTTGAGGATGGATTGCGTCTCGGGCGGCCATGAACTGACAACCCAGTTCGGCGTCGTCTCGCCGGGGCCGCCGCCGGGCAGGCCGGACATGCAACAGACGGTCTTGACGCCCAGTTCGCCAGCCACCCGCACCGTGTCACGCAGGCAGGTGGACTGCGCGGCGCCAGAGACCGGATGCAACTGGTTGCCGTTGGCGTTCAGCGCGATGAGTTGCAGGCCGCGATCGGCGAACGCGCGGGCGAACGCCTTGCGCGCACCGGCATCCTTGGCCATCGCCGCCAGGTCGCAATGCGGCGCGGTGGACCACCCGCCGGTGTTGACTTCCACGCCATCGACACCGATCCGCGCCGCCTGATCCAGCATGTCCGCGAACGGACGATTGCCGAGACTGTCCGACACAAAGCCGAGCTTCATGATACCTCCTGTTCCCCAATAGCCACGCGACAGCCGGGCCCGGGCGACGGAAAAGCCGCTTCGACCAGCCTCATCGTCGTCTATGCCTTGGCCCGCGCGGTGAGACGCCGAGCGCGCGCCTTCAGACGCGCGTTCATGCGGTCGTCGGCTGCTTCGGTGCCGTCGTGCCAGGTGCCGAACAGACGGTCGAACGGCATCAGTCCGTCGGCGTAGTTCACCTCGAAGTACTTGTGATGCAGGTAGTGCGCGTAGGTATGCGCGTCGAGCGTCGTGTCCTTGCCGACCGCGATGCGGTCGAATCCGATATGCCCGACCACCGCGCCCACGCCGGAGATTTGCAGGTGATAGATCGCCAGCAGCGGGTGCGACGGAATCACCAGATGCAGCAGCGTGCCTGACCAGTACAGCAGATGCTCCACCGGATGCATCGACAGGCTCGACCACGGGCTGGGATTGGCGGAATTGTGATGCACGCTGTGGACGGCGCGGTACAGCGGCGGCCAGTGAATCAGCCGATGGATGCAGTAGAAATGCAATTCGTGGATCATCGGCAGGAAGAACGCGAGGCAGGCCAGCCAGATCGGATGATCGGCGAAGCTGACCCAGTGTGCCCATCCGTTGGCGAACACCCATAGCACGAACGCCTCGTAGGCCGTCCATATCGGCAGGCCGACGGCGAAGGTGCGGATGACATTGTCGATGTTCTGGTGCTTGAACCAGAACACGTCGCTGCGATTGTCCGTCGGCCACTTCGCGTTGTATTTGAACTGGTTGCCCTGGGCGCGCCGCACATACAGGCGCAGTTCGAGCGCGCCATAGACCAGCAGCACCACGGCGCTGTTGCGAACCAGCAAATACAAGATCCAGCCGGGCGCCAACGTCCGCAACGTCTCGATGGATGGCGTCAGGAAAGACCAGATCAGCAGGGCCAGCCCAAAGAACAGCGCATTCCACGGCAGCAGGTAGTGCGGCAGCCACTGGAGGATGGCGAGCGGCCGCGGCGGCCACACGAACACCGGGGCCGGGCGCATCGCGTCCTTCGGTTTCCAGTCGCCGCGCTTGTTGCGGGTGCCATACAGCAGGTCGTTCATCCTATTCCTCCTCATTCCGCGGCATCGCGGCCGGGGTCCAAGACATCGTGACAGTGGCGAGGTTGGGCGCGCCTACCGCGCGCTCATTCGGCGACCGGCGGCGGATGGCCGTCATGGCTGGCCATATAGGCCGCGATCTCCGCTTCAAGCTCGGCCATGTGCTCGCCGCCCGCCATCAGGTCGGTGATCTCCTCGCGGGTTCTCTCGCCCTTGCGGAAGTCCGCCGCCTTGGCGCCCTTGATGAGGACGGCGAAATGGTCCCCCACCGTCAGCGCATGGATGACATTGTGGGTGATGAAGATGACGGCGATGCCCCGCTGGCGGGCTTGCAGCACGATGCGCAGAACGTGCGCCGCCTCCTTGACCCCCAACGCCGCGGTCGGTTCGTCGAGGATCAGGACGCTGGCGCCAAAATGCACCGCGCGGGCGATTGCCAGCGCCTGCCGCTCGCCACCCGACAGACCGCCGACAAGACGATCGCCATCGTCAATGCGCGTGATGCCAAGCTCGCGCACGGCCTTGACGGCGATGTCGTTGGCGCGCTTGCGGTCCAGGATCTTGAATGGCCCCCAGCCCTTCTTGGGTTCCTCGCCGACAAAGAACGACCGCCCGATGCTCATCAGCGGGAACGTCCCGCCGAACTGGTGGACGGTCGCGATGCCATGATCGCCGGCGTCGCGCGGGCTGTTGAAATCGACGATCTTGCCGCGCATGCCGACGGTGCCGGAGGTTGCCTTGTGGACCCCGGAGAGGATTTTGATGAGGGTGGATTTTCCCGCGCCGTTGTCGCCAAGCAGGCACAGGACCTCACCGGCGTTGACCTCCAGCGAGATATCGATAAGGACGTCGATGGGGCCGAACGATTTGTTGATATTGGTCAACTTCAGCAGGGGCGCGGTCATGTCCGGGATTTCCCTCTCGCGGGAGAATACGCCAAGGCCAGTTTGCGGAACGTGTTGTTCATCAGCACCGCCAGCAGCAGCAGGATGCCGATGATCAGGCTGGCCCAGTTGGCGTCGAAGCCGGTGTAATAGATGCCCTGGTTGACGATGGCGAAGGTGATCGTGCCCAGCACGATGCCGACCACCGAGCCATACCCGCCGGTCAGCAGCACGCCGCCCACGACGACCGAGATGATGGCGTTGAAGATGTAGGACTGTCCGGCGGACACCTGGGCGCTGTTGTAGAGAATTGCTTGCGACAGGCCGACGAACGCGGCGCTGACGCCGCTGCACATGAACAGCAGGATTGTCACCCGCTCGGTCGGGATTCCGGCATTGCGCGCGCTGACCTTGTCGCCGCCCATCGCAAGGATCCAATTTCCGTAATGCGAGTAGTGCAGCACGAAGCCAAACAACAGCGCCGCCGCGATCCACCAGAAGATGGTCACCTGAAACGTGCCGCCGATGAAGTGCCCCAGCAGCCACTTTGCCTCCGGCCCGGCCTTGATCCCGACGCTGGTGGTCCCGGTCAGGATGACGGACAGGCCCAGCACCAGGCCCGCCACGGCGAACAGTGTCCCCAGGGTCACGATGAACGATGGGACCGCCGTCCGCACCACCAGCACGCCGTTGATGAAACCGACGACCGCGCCGATCGCGAGCGCGGTGCCAATGCCGACGAGGATTGGGGCATGAAAATGGCCGGACACGATGGCGACGGCCATCGAGCCGGCGGGGATCATCGATCCGATGGAGATATCCAGTTCCCCCGCGATCATCAGCAACCCGATCGGAAGCGCGACGATGCCGAGCGATGCCGCGACGTTCAGCCAGCTCGCCGCGCCCGTCGCGGATGCGAAGTCGGCACCACCAAAGACCGCGAAAAAGACGAACACCGTCACGAGGCCGAGCAGCGATCCTGTCTCGGGACGACGCAGGAGGTTGCCGAGCGCAGGCCGTCTGGTCTGATTGCTCATGAAAATCTCTCGAGTGAGGTTCTCAGCATTCCCTTGGAGCGCCACTTCCGCCCCTTGGCCGGTTCGCCGGATCGTATCCGACCCTCGGATGAACTCTCCGGGTCGGACATCGGCCCGAAAGTGCCTCAGCGATAGCCGGCCTTCGCGCCGGCGATGGTCGCGTCGATGTTGGACGCGTCCACGATTCCAGGCCCGGTCAAAATCGTCGGTGTCGCGGTCTTGAGGCCGTAGTTCACGAAGCCGTCCGACAGCGACACCGCCAGGAAGCCCTGGAGCCAGGGTTGCTGATCGATGGCGAACAACTGCGTGCCCTCCTTGATGCGCTCCAGATTGGTCTCGTTCATGTCGAACGTGCCGAGCTTGACCTTGGAGGTGCGGCCGGCCTGTTGGATACCATTGGCCGCGCTGTCGGCGTCTCCGGCCGAGATCGTGGCGACGCCGTCGATCGATGCGTCCTTCAGCAGGGTCGCCTTGATGGCCTCGGCCACGGCGGTCGGGTTGCCGAAGCTGCTGGCGGGCAGCGGCAACTGGGTGGACTTGCCCCCGCTTTTCGCGATGCCGTCGGAAATCCCCTTGCACCGCGCCTCGAGGTTGCCCGCGCCGGGAACGGTATTGACGCAGATTACGTTTTTCGAGCCGTGGGACGCGAAATACGCGCCGCCGGCCAGACCGGCCGGGTACTCCTCGTTGCCGATATAATTGATCGCGCCGAGTTCCTTGGCCTTGTCACCGCCGCCGGCGTTGTAGAGCATCACCGGGATACCCGCCGCGGTCGCGGCCTTGTAGGCTTCGTCCTCGGAGTCCGCGACCCAGTCGGGCGCCGCGATCACGCTGGCATGCTGCGCAATGGCCGTGCGGATCAGGTTGGCGGCATCGCCGCCGATATTGTCGTAGGTTTGCAATTGGAGGTAGTTCACCGCTCCGCCGTGCGCCTTGACGACCATCGCCGCGTCATCGATGCCCTTCTTGATCTTCGCAAAGAACGGGTCGTCGGCCTTACCGCCGATGACGGCGATCTTGGCACCGTCGGCCCGGGCCGCGGTGGCGGTGGCCGCGATCACGGCGGCGGTCAGCAACAGCTTTACGACGTGTTTCATGTGGTTCTCTCCCGGATTTCGTCTGTTGACGTTGTGTTAGAGCGCCGACTGTTCCCGCGATCAGCTGAACAGATGACTTGGGCGGACGGATTTTCGTATCAGTCATGGCAAAGAAAATTGGTCGTGCCGACGTCGAATATTTTCTAGTTGGTCAGCGTCCGTACGAACGTCATTGACGATGGGTAGACACGCTGGCTGTCGTCGGCACCGCGCCGCTTCCCCGGCACGGCGCCGAGTTTGCCGCCGGACGCATCTCGCGGCGTGGTCGTCGTTTCTTGCATCCTCCAACAAGCTCGGCCGGCCGAGATTGTCTCCCTTGCCATTATTTTCGCGGTCGGGTGGTCGTGCTTGATCCAGGTCAATGCATCGCGTCAGGCCGTCATGCAAGCAAAATCATGCCATCAAACATCTCAAATGAAAGATTTTCCAAATGCCATAATCTTGCATATCGGCCGTCGGCATGGCAACAAAGTGCGACTCGCTGAGGTTGATCCGCCGGCAAATGAGAGCAAATCTGTGACACCGAGAATGTCGCCCTGGCGGCGGCGCTGACATAGGAGGCGTTGGGACATGGCACGTCCGACTATCACGGATGTCGCGCGCGCGGCTGGCGTCAGCGTCTCGACGGTGGACCGCGTGCTGACCGGGCGGCATCAGGTGCGGCCAGCCACGGTGGCGCGCGTGCTAACGGCGGCCGACACAATCGGCTTCCGGGCGGCCGAGACGGCGCGGCAGCGACTGGGCCTGGAT
>JARLIN010000459.1 GCA_031291715.1 Rhodopila sp.
ACGCCCGGTGTTCGATCAGCGCCAGCGCGCCGAGATGTTCATCGGCCCGCACCCCGTCGGACAGCCTGCGCCAGCGCGGGTTGGCGTCCCAGTAGGCCGGTGCCTCATTCAAACCGGCTTCCGCGACATAGACCGCCTGCCCCGGCTGCACCGGTGCCAGAACCGCGCGTAGATCCTCGATGTCGCCTCGGTGCACCGCCCAGGCGGTCGTCAGCAGGGTCATGCGGGCGGCGAGCAGAAGCACCAGCACGGCGACGGAGGCGCGCCGGAACCACGGCGGCCAGCGCCCCGGCACGAAGCCGGCAAACAGCATGAAACCGAGCATGATAGCGAAGCGGGTATCGAGAAGATAGGTCCCCTTCCAGGCATAGGGTGCCGCGAGAAAAGCGATGAGCAGCAGGACCATGGGAAAACCGGCAAGCCCAGGCACCCTGCCCCTGCGTATCAGCACGCACAGTGCCGGCAGGCCGATCGCAACCGCGGCCGTCGTGACATCCAGCGGCCAGTTGTAGTTGACGAACGTGGTCACAAGCTGAAGCAGCTTTTCGCCGGGTGGCAGGAACTCAGCGTCGCCGCCAAGCTGCTGCAGCGCCGAAATCGCATAGAGGATGACCGGTGCGGCAAACACCAGGGCCAGGACGGCGCCTCGTCTGAGGAGGGCGCGGAAAGCCGGCAGCCGATACAGCCGGAACAGCTCGGCACCTCCGATCAACACGGCGAAGAACCCCAGTCCCATCAGGTGGCAAGCGAACAGGACCGGGGCACCGACGATCGCCGTCAGGATCGCCCGTGCCGGATGGTCCTCGCGCCAACGGACCCACGCAGCCGCCAGAAGCAGCGCCAGCCCGAGCGAGATGGCGAAGTTCAGGAAGCCATAGAGCAGGCAATTGTTGTAGGCGGCCAGCCCGGCACCAAGCGACCACCAACGGCCGCGGCCATGGGGGACAAGTGCGGCGTTATAGGCGACCGTGCCCAGCACCGGCAGGAGCACGGCAACGGCGATCAACAGCCGTCCGACCACATGCACCGGCAACAGGCGGATCATGGGTGGCACGACGACATCAAGCGCCAGGTTGGGAATGACCGCCCAGTGGGGCGGGTAGAATCGCGCCAGCATCGGGTCGTGCGGCAGGCGTGCCAGCACGAACGCGCGCGCCAGATGATTGGGATAGTCCCGCAGCGGCGGCACATCCACGACGAGCAGCGGGACTAGAAGCGCCATGCACAATCCGATCAGGGCCACCCACCACGCCCCGTCCCGGACAGCAGAACGGGACACGCCCGATTGGGTCATGGCGGTACTAAGCGATGTCATAAATGACCCGAGCCAACCCCTGAGTGGATGCGTTGGGCCGATCAATATCGGTTTTCGATGCGAACCGATATGGTGGCGTTCAGGCTGCCGGGCGCGGGGGAACGGCCTCGACGGTGGAGTGGGCGCCCCCAACAGCCGGAATTCCAGCCATGCTGTCCCTGGAACCGGCCACAGGAACACTGGTGGCCCGGCGGATGGACATGGACTGGGTTGCGATCACCGCGATCCGGGATCAAATCACCGCCGAGTGGCGCAGGCGAAACCTCGCCGGCCGCTGAGAGGCATCCGCATATGATCCTTCCGGCCGAATTCTCCCTCATTGCCCGCCACTTCCGCCCCCTGGCCGGGCCAGGTGCGCTCGACCTGCGCGACGATGCCGCCTTGCTGATGCCGCCGCCGGGGCGAGAGCTGGTGCTGACGGTGGATGCGATGGTCGCCGGCGTGCATTTCCTGCCCGACGATCCGCCGGACCTGATCGGCCGCAAACTGCTGCGGGTCAATCTCTCGGACCTCGCCGCGAAGGGTGCGGTGCCGTTGAGCTACCTGATGACGGTATCCGCGCCCAAGGACACGCCCGATTCCTGGTTCGCCGGGTTCGCCGCCGGCCTGGCACAGGACCAGGCGACCTATGGCGTGACGCTGCTGGGGGGCGACACAACCTCGACGCCTGGGCCGATTTCCTTGTCGCTGACGATCATCGGGCATGTCGCGCCGGGCACCGCGATCCATCGCTTCGGCGCGCAAGCGGGGGATGAGATCTGGGTCACGGGAACCATCGGCGACGGCGCCCTGGGCCTGGCCGTGGCGCGAGGAGAGATCATGGATCCGACAGGGTTCCTGCTTGACCGCTATCGTCTGCCGCGGCCGCGGGTGGGTCTGGCGCTGGCCGGCATCGCCTCGGCTGGAATGGACGTATCGGACGGGCTGGTACAGGACCTCGGGCATATCTGCCGCGCAAGTGGGCTGGCCGCGGAAATCGCCGCGGAAAGCGTGCCGCTTTCCGGCGCGGCGCGGGAAGCGGGGCCGAAATGGCTGGCGACCTGCCTGACCGGCGGCGACGATTACGAGCTTTTGCTGGCGGTACCGCCGGGCCAATCGGGCGCATTGCTTGCGGCGGCCGCAGCGGCCGGCATTCAGGTCACACGGATCGGACACTTCCATTCCGGAGCGCCAGAGGTCATGGTGCGCCAAGCCAGTGGAGAACCTTTTGCTCTGACAAGGGGAGGCTGGAGCCACTTTTAGCGGGAAGCGGGCGTCTGGGATTATGAACAAGAATGTCTGGCTGCTGTTCACCTGTCAGGCGCTGATGAACGCTGTCATGTCCGGCCAGACCGTCATGGCCTCGCTCGTTGGCTACAAACTTTCGGGCACCGCGTTGAACACGCTGCCGATGGCGATTCAGATGGTCGCCGTCATGAGCGCCTCGGTCGTCGCGGGCTATGCGTTTCCCCGGCTGGGCCGGCGCGGCGGGTTCTGGCTGGGATGCGGCATCATGATGACCGGCAGCCTGACCTTCGCCCTTGGCATCTACACCGGCAATTTCGTCATCTACTGCCTCGGCG
>JARLIN010000460.1 GCA_031291715.1 Rhodopila sp.
CGGAGAATTTTCTGCACATGCTGAACGCGGTGCCGGCTGAACCGTATGTGGTTAGCCCGACCCTGGCGCGGGCGATGGACCGCATTCTGATCTTGCATGCGGACCACGAGCAGAATGCCTCGACCAGCACGGTGCGGTTGGCTGGATCGACTGGGGCCAATCCGTTCGCCTGCATCGCCGCCGGGATCGCCAGCCTGTGGGGGCCAGCGCATGGCGGCGCCAACGAAGCGGTGTTGAAGATGCTTGGCGAGATCGGTCACGTCAGGCACATTCCGGAATTCATCAGCAAAGTCAAGGATAAGAACAGCAACGTTCGGCTGATGGGATTCGGACACCGCGTCTATAAAAACTACGATCCGCGCGCGAAAATTATGGCGCGAACCTGCCATGAGGTGTTGGGAGAGCTTGGGATAAAGGACGATCCTCTGCTTGATCTTGCCATCGAGTTGGAAAAAATTGCGCTGCATGACGAATATTTTGTCGCTCGAAAACTGTATCCGAACGTTGATTTCTACTCGGGCATAATCCTCAAGGCGATGGGCATCCCGACGAGTATGTTTACCGTGCTGTTTGCTGTCGCCCGCACTGTTGGCTGGATCAGTCAGTGGAAAGAGATGATTGAAGATCCATCGCAGCGTATCGGGCGGCCCCGCCAAGTCTATACCGGTCCGACCCTGCGGTCTTACGTGCCTCTCGAAGCGCGTCGCTGATACAAAGCTGACGTGCCACTTGGCGCCGGCCGCGTTCATGATGCGGCCGGCGCCTTTTTTCGTCACCGCGACAGCTTTCGCATTACATATCTGCAATTTCGCCAAAGGCCGTCCCGAAGGTGGTGGTTGCGCTTGAACTATGAGTGATATCAGACAACACTTCAAAAATAGTGATTAACTGATTCATTGGAATCAGGGAATCGCAGTCTTGAAGCACAATAGCATATTTTCCTACGTCCCGATTAACGGATAGTTCACGAGGAAGCGACGCGTGCAATTAGGTCGACTCACGCCGCACCGTCATAATGATTGATTGTTTTGATAAAGCATGAAGTTATTTCGGCTTTTTTCAATGAGTTGCCTGCGGTAGCATGACTCGTTCGTCAGGCGCGAAATTCATCTGACGAGGGGATGAGGGTCAATGATGGAATACCGAACACTTGACGCATTGGTGCGCACGCGATTGCGTGGCTGGCCACAGCGACCGCCGGGGATTGGGCGATCAATGCACAACCCCGGAAGTTGGCTGCGCGGCCGCCCCACCGAAATAGCTGGTGGCGCGCATCCGTTTCTCAAACTCCCCGGCAGCCAGCGTCTGCGGACTTTACCCGACGGCCTGTGGTTGAATTTCGGAGGCACGTCCCAGAAGCCTTATGTTGATATTTTTGCAATCGAGGCATGTGGCTCCCTCGCCAACATGCTGGATAAGCGCGCCCGGTTCGCGCCCAGCACCAACTCGCTATTGGCGGTTTGTCCAGTACCCTGGTTGATTGGGCCAACATCTTCGACCGATCCCACACCACGCTGGCGATGCACCGGAGTCCTGCGGGCTGAACCAACACATCCTCTTGCGCTTCCAGTTCGGGATATTCGAGTGATGTACGCCCTCAAGGCGCGGCACTACGTCGGGCTACTCCATAGTCACATACCGCTGCCGCACGAATATTTTGTTCCCATGGACAAGCTGGTTGCAAAGGATGCGCCGGACGACCCGCAAATACGGGAGTTAGTGGCGCGCGCGTCGGCAGCTGCGCACTTCCTGACGTGTGTCTGATAGCAGTCCCGGTCGGCCTTGCCATGCGACGCAGGCGGCCATATCTTGGGCATCGCGAAGTCCCGGTCTGTATGCCTCAAGGGTTCAACGAAGTTTTGACATATACCGATCTCGCGCATTACAATATAGATGAATTATGTCCGTGACCAACATGTCCCGACTGGTCCAATCAACCACCGAGTTCCGTATCTCCGAGCGCCTACTTTCTTACCCGGACGCCGTAGAGGCCATGCGGGAACGCGTGGCTGCAATCCGTTCTGGCGGGGCGGCCGAGTTGGTTTGGCTGGTCGAGCATCCGCCGTTGTTCACTGCCGGCACGTCCGCCGACCCGGCGGACCTGACAAATCCGGAGAATTTGCCCACCTACGCCGCCGGGCGAGGCGGGCAATGGACCTATCACGGGCCCGGGCAGCGCACCGGCTACGTCATGCTCGATCTGACCCGGGCGCACGGGGCCGTGCCACCGCGCGACATCAAGCAATTCGTCTGGGCGTTGGAGGAATGGCTGATCCAGGCGCTGGATCGCTTCAACGTGCGCGGAGAGCGGCGGGAGGGGAGGGTCGGCATCTGGGTCGCCGACCACGCAACTGGAACGGAAAACAAGATCGCCGCCATCGGGGTGCGGGTGACGCGCTGGGTCAGTTGGCATGGCGTGGCGCTGAACGTGGCGCCGAACCTGGCCCATTATGGCGGCATCGTCCCCTGCGGCATCCGCGCGCATGGCGTGACCAGCCTGCACGCCCTGGGCATACCGGCGACGCTGGAGGAAGCCGATTCGGCACTGATGGCGGCGTGGCCAGCCGTTTTCGGGTAGCGGCTCAGCCGAAAATTCGGATCACCCCGGCGCCGATGGCGACCACCAGCCCGGCCCAGACGATCGCAGACAGCCAGTTGGCAAGTTGGAACACCAGCGGCGGCATCTCGAAGATGCCGCACAGCAAGGGCACGGTCGCGCGAAGCGGGCTGAAGAAACGGCACAGCGCCACGCTCATCGCCCCCCAACGGCGGAAAAACCGCTCGCCGCGCGGCATCAGTTGCGGGTAGCGGGTGAACGGCCAGTACAGATGCACCCGGTCCTTCATCCGCCAGCCGATTTCGTAGGAGACACAATCGCCGAGGCCCGCGCCAAGCCAGATCGCGACGCCCGCCGGCCACAGCGACACCCCGCTCATGTCCATCAGCCCGACGATCATCGCCACGACGATGGATGACGGCACCACCAGCGAGACGAACGCCAGCGACTTCAGAAAGCTGAGCGCGAGGATGATCGGGACCACCCAGGCCAAATGCGCATGGACAAACTCGCTCACGTGGTTGGCAGGCGATGGAAGCCGGAGAAATCGGACGGCTCGGCGTCGTATTCAGCCACATCGGTGACGCGCGCATGGCGCGGGCCAGCGCGGCAGGCCGCCAGCATCTCGGCCAGCGCCGTCGCGTCCCCGTGCAGCAGCGCCTCCACCGTGCCGTCCCGGCGATTGCGCACCCAGCCATGCAGGCCACGCCCGGCAGCCTCCGCCAGCAGCCAATCGCGGAAACCCACGCCCTGAACCCGGCCGGAGATCACCAGGCGCCGAGCCGTCATGGCCGCAGCAACGCCAGAACGCGCGCGGCCACCACGATGTCGTCTGCCACCAGGGCGCGGCGAGACAGCGCCTCCGCGTCCGCTCCCCACATCTCCTCCTGAAACGTCTCGTCGAGGATCGACAGTGCATGCGCCGTGGCGGCATCCAATTCCCCCTCGGCCAGCGCGAGGCCGAGCACCAGGCTGCCGAGCGCGGGGACGGCGACGCCGAGAGCGGCGAGCGCCTGCGCCCCGTGCAACGCGACCGCGCCGGCCAGCGTCGCGAGCGCCTGCGCCGGCTGTGCGACATAGGTGACACCCTCGGCCTCCAGCAGCCGCGCGCCATGCCGCCGCTCGACCCAGTCTAGCCAAGGCTGCCATTGTTCCCGCTGGCGTCGCGCCAATGCGGACTGGCCAGGCGCGCGGTAGCACAACAGGTCGGTTTCGGCGTAGCGGGCAATTTCCAGGACCACGGGCTCCGGATTCGGCGCGATCCGCTCCTGCCCGGTACCGGCGATGCGGGTCAGTTTGAGGTCGGCGAAGCTGGTCTCCCCGCCACGCCCGCCGCCGGCCGCCTGCCATTCCGCAGCCACGGCGCGGGCCAACGGCTCGGTCTCAAGTGTCAGCGGCCCACCGCCCGGCACGCGCATCGGCCGTCCATCCAGCAACACCTGCCAGCCGCGCGGCGCCGGCGCAACGTCGGCGTGGTCCCAAAATCGCTTCATCGCGGCCCTACTTGATCAAGCCCTTGAGCACGTCGATCACCGACCCCGCACGGGCCGGGGCCTGCGGCGGCGTGACCTCGGGAACCGGGATGGTAGGCTTGGCACTGTCCGGCGACACCGCGAACACCACTTTCAGGCCGGTAGCGCACGGGTCCGGCGTACCGGCCCCGGTGATCGGCGGGCCACCCTTTGCTTCCACTCCCACACTGGCTTTAGGTGCCAGGAAGGTGCCGCCAACCCGCACCGGCACCACCACGCCGCCACCGGCGCCAACCCGCAGCATCGGCCGTAATTGCACGCCAAGTTCCTCGCGGCCCAGATCGAAACTGCCCCCGCCCATCAACACCAGCCGCTGCAAATCCGCGATCATCGCTTCGATCGTCACGATGCCCTTGGATATATCTAGACGTAAAACGAGGCACCGCAGCTTCGCCGTTCCGGCCGGGCTAAGCGCAATGCCTGGAATCCTTGCCGCCTTCAGCAGCGCGACGACGATCCGGTTGTCCACTTCGCTGTCGGTACTCGCGACGCCGATATGCCCGTTCAGACTCCCGGCGATCGCATGCAGACTGCGCCCGGCGCCTTGCAGATCGGCATCGATGCCAAGCGTGCCGGTCGCGGCGACGTGGCCAGCAAGCAGGGGCGCCAACTGCAGCGACGGCAGGCGCAGATACAGAGAGACCGGCATCTCAGGCGCGCGCGACGCAATCGACAGCCGCGTTTCCGCCGCACCTCCGGGCATCATCCCGGATAGCGGATCGACCACCAGCTTGCCGTCGCGCAGGGTCACGGTTCCACTGACCTGGCTGTAGCCCACCCCGCCAAGCTGCAACGAATCGACACGGAACCGCACGTCAGTGTCGAAGCGGTCGAGTGCCTGAAGGTCGAGCGGCTCGTCGGGAATTAGCCAGCGCGCTGGTGCCGCCGTGGTGGGCGGAGCCGATGGCGGCGCTGGGACTGGCGACGCGGCGGCGGGGAGATCCGCTGCGGGCGCGGACGGCGACAAGCCGGCCAGCAGCGAATCCAGATCAATGCGCTGCGACGAAACGACGGCATGGACGTAGGGCCGGGGGCCAAGCCGAATGTCCGCATCGCCGCTGACCTCCGCTTCGGGCAGCGTCAGCGTGGCGTGGCGGAGGCCGATCACGCCGGCCGGCATGAGGTCGCCGATCACATGCCCCTCGAATGCCAGCTGGGTCAACGGAGGCAGGGGCCGGCCGGCCAGTGCGCCGAATGCCGCCGAATCAGGTAGCCGGGCGATCAAGTCGAGGTCCACACCCCGCAGCGCCGTCAGGTCGGTGGCGGTCCCCTTGGCTGAGATCACCGCGCGGCCGGCATTCAGCGTCGCGTCGATTGGCACCGGGTCGGCAGGGGTGGCGCCAGGCAACAGCGATTTGAGCTGCGCGACGTTGGCAACCAGCCGCAGCGTGCCGCCACTGGCCGCTTCCCCTCGGATATCGACATGCGCCGGGCGGTCAAGCGCGGGGGCTGCGATGTCGATTTGCGTGATCTCCACCCCCGGCAGCAGCGCCGGCAGCCGCACGTCGCCGACATGCAACGCGAGGCCGGTCAACCCAATATCGCCAGTCTCGCTACCATCACCCCAATGCACTGTCGCGGTTGCCTCGTGCGGGGATACCACGCCCGGCGGAAGGAAGGCTTCGAGTCCAGTGAAATCGGACACCGACGCATCGAACCGCAGCAGCGGCCCCCGGCCGCTGCTCGGGCGGGCGAAGCTGCCGGAGACCGAAAGCCGAATGCCGCCGTCCTGCAACGAGACAAAAACCGGCCACGGCGGTTGCCGGGCACGGTCGAACAGCCGGTCCAGCGGGCCGATCTCGCCGTTAAGCTTCAGATTCCGCCCCTTGATGCCGACCGTCCCGGTCAGCAGCAGCGTGCCATCCGGACCACTAGCGAAGGCATCGATGTGGGGCAGCAGCAGGTCGATGACCGGTACATCGGGCCCGGCGCGCCAGCTGATCCGGCCGGCCTCGATATGGATCGCCCGCACGGCGACGCGGGCGCGGTTTGGCCGGGTGGCGGGAACCGCCTGGGACGCGGACGATACGGCCTGCGCGCCGTCGGATGGGGTCGAAGGCACGAACAGCCAGTTGCCGCGCCCGTTCCCGTCCCGCTCCAGCCGCAGGTCGGGGTGAACCAGTGTCAGGTCGTCGATGTCGATCGCGCCGCTCAGCAGCGGCCACGGGGCGATGCGGGCCTCGGTGCGTTCCAGCGTCAGCATTGCCTGGTGCGATATTTCTGCCGAGTCGGCGAACGTGACATCCTCGGCGATCAGCCTGGGCCGCAGGCCGAACGCGAGGCGCATCGCGCCGCGCAACGCCAATGTGCGGCCGGTGGCCTGCCGGACCGCCGCCTCGATCTCCGGCTTGTAGGCGTTCGGATCGATCAGCAGGATCGCGGCGCCGAGCGAGAGCACGCCGATCAGGCCGACCACGACCAAAGTGGCGACGGCCGCGCGGATCAGGCGGTAGATCGAAAACGGGCGATGCCGGCGGCGGGGGGACATCCATCCTCGTGGCAATGATTCGTCGGCCGGCAGACTAGCCCGGCACCGAGGCGGCCGCCACGTTGGCGGGAAACGAACGATGGTTGGGTGCGGTCGACTCTGGTCGATCGGGGATGCAGCCGGAATGTCCTGAGCGTGCCTTCTCTGATCGGGGCTGGGGGGCCAAGCTGTTCCTCTCGCCTTTTGCCATTCCCGTGAGTCACTCGCTTCTCTTCGCGGTCGGCGCGTTGCCGCCGCATGTTGGGCTCAGGAGGGCGAGGCGTCCCGATCTGTCCCGCGACCTTTCGGGCATTTCTGCCCTCCGGCTCTGGTCACTCAGCGAGAACGCCTGGCCCATCGTCCGCACGCGAACGACGCGGCATCCGCTCTCGTCAGGCGGAAGCTGGAACTCCTCTTGTCATGTCGCGGCCTGTTTGCCCCGCGGAGCTCGCTACCGTCAGCCGACATGCGGTGCAGGATCACCGCTAGCTTGAGGGCCACCGCGACGCGAGCACACCCCAGGCCGACCCGCTCCATCGTCATCCCGTACAAATTGAAGAAGGCGACCAGTGCCTCCGGCTCGTTCGTCGCGCGTGACTCAGGCGCGACGCGACTTGAATCGTCGACGATGTGGCTATTCGGAATTTCGCCATGCCCAGCTGGTGGACGATCGAGCGCGCATGCGCGGCCGCAATCCGCGCGCGAAACGATACGCCCGCCATCCACGGCACAATCCACCGCGCGACGGTTGAACGAGACACCCCGCGGGTGGTCGATTTCCGCGGGATGTGTGTCACGGACGACAACGAGGCAGGCAAGAAGCGGCCCGGCGGCGCGGAGCGACCGCACGAGTCTGGCGCGGCGGAGCCCGTGCCGCCGCTGCCGCGGGGAGAGGATCTGGAGACAGTGTCCGGCTTGCTCGGGGTCGCCGCGGCGACGCTGACAGCGTGGCGCGACGCGTTTCTTGCCGCCGGCGAAGCGGCGCTGGCCACCCGCCCGGAGAGTGCAGGGCCTCGACTCCAATTTCATGGCACGGGCTCATTGAGCACTCGTTCAAGGTAGCCTGGGTTCCAACCTGCCATTTTGCGTCGGAGCTTGATGGATTTGGTGTCTTTGACGGATCGGACGAGGTTGAGCGCGAAGTGGC
>JARLIN010000461.1 GCA_031291715.1 Rhodopila sp.
AGTGTTGCGCCACATATATAACCCTCAGCGGACGACACCTGTCGTCAAGGGTTATCGGACGCCTGTCGAACGCCTGCGGAGGTGCGCCGACGGCAGGCGCCCGCTTGTGTCGGACATTTCCCCATACAGCGCCGGCCAGATGCCGCTGGTGCTGCTACCCGAAATAAGTACCCGAATACGAGGAGCAGCGGCAATCTTGCCAGACCTTGTGCTCTTTCTCCTTCAGGAACGCGGGGTGGCTATTTCAGCAAGCCGCGTCCGGCGAGGTTCCGCATCAGCGCACCGGATCCGAAACGCCAGGCCTCACAGCGGTCCGTCGGCATCATCCGGTTGACCAGCCGCCCCAGCCTGGGCGCGGCGATGGTGACGATGTCACCGTACTTATGTGTGAAGCCCTGGCCTGGGGTGTCGCGATCCTGGATAGGCGCGAACATCGTGCCCAGGAACAGCACCGCCCCGTCTGGGTAGCGGTGATGCGCGTTGACCATCTGACCCACCAGATCGGCCGGATCGCGGCTGATCTTCCCGATCGAGGATGAACCCTCCAGCACGAACCCCTCCGGCCCATCCACGCGCAGGGTGACGGTGGTGGAGCGGATGTCATCCAGGCCGAACCCCGCATCGAACAGACGCAGGAATGGCCCGATGGCGCAGGAGGCGTTGTTGTCCTTCGCCTTGCCCAGAAGCAGGGCCGAGCGGCCCTCGACATCGCGAAGGTTGACGTCGTTGCCAAGGGTGGCGCCGACAATCCGCCCGTCGGAGGAGACCGCCAGCACCACTTCGGGTTCCGGATTGTTCCAGGACGAATTCGGGTGGATGCCCGCATCCATTCCGGTGCCGACCGCGGCCATCGGCTGCGCCTTGGTGAAGATCTCGGCGTCCGGGCCGATACCGACTTCCAGATACTGGCTCCAGGCGCCTTGCTGGATCAGCACGTCCTTCAGCCGCATGGCCTCGGGCGAGCCGGGCTTCAGCTTACTCAGGTCGTCGCCGACGAGGCGTGTGACTTCCTGGCGGATCGCGCCGGCGGCGTTCATGTCGCCGCGGGCACGTTCCTCGATCACGCGCTCCAGCATGGAGATGGCGAAGGTCACGCCGGCGGCCTTGATCGCCTGCAGGTCGATCGGTGCCAGCAGCCAGGGGCGGCCGGGATCGCGCGTTTCGGACGGGGTGTTGGCGAGCAGGGCGTCGATGCTACCGATCGTTTCGCCATGGGCGTCGCATGCCGCGGCGGCCGGGTCCGCCGTCTCGCACAGGTCTCGCATGGTCGGGAAGGACTGTGAAATATCCAGGACGGCGCCATCTCGGATCGCGACGACCGACGGTCCGGCCAGGTCCGGCCGCCAGGCCCGGCCCACCAAGGTTGCCCGGGCGGCATCGTCCGGCAGGGCGGCACGGACGAGGGGAAGGAACTGGCTCATGGCGGACGCCTTCTGTGGTTGGCGTCAGCCTAGCCGATTTGAACGAGAGGGAAACCATGCCCGTTCGGCCTCGGCGCCCCGGTTTCGGCCGCCCCGGTTTCGCGGCCACGGCCTGTGCTGTAAAGTGCCGCCACCGCATCAGCGGAGGGTAAGGGATGAAACGTCTTTTCGGTGGCCAGGAAACCCTGGCGGAGCGCTTTCCGGTCGCGCATAGCGGCCAGGAGTGGCGCCGGCGGCTCGATCCGGCGCAGTTCTACGTGCTCCGCAAGCATGGCACCGAACGCGCGGGCACCAGTTCGCTGATCGCCGAGAAGCGGCGCGGCACCTTTGTCTGCGCCGGCTGTGGCAACACGCTGTTCGCGTCGGACGCCAAGTTCGAAAGCGGCACCGGCTGGCCGAGCTTCTATCAGCCGCTGGATGGCGGGGTCGGGACAACGGAGGACCGCAGTTTCTTCATGACCCGAACAGAAGTTCACTGCGCGGGTTGCGGGGGACATCTCGGGCACGTCTTCCCCGACGGGCCAAAGCCGACCGGGCTGCGGTACTGCATAAATGGCATCGCAATGACTTTCAGGCCCGATACTGCGATCGATCGATAACCCCATTCCATTCGTAACGTTTGCCCGCTATCTAGGTCGTAACGCCCTCGAGGAGTTACTGGTGAGATATCTTCCGCCTTTCGAAGCGATCAAAGGCATGCTCAGCCTGACGACCGCGCGCGGAAAAACCCGCGTCGATATGACCTACGAAGACGTCCAGAAGATGATCCAAGTGTTGCTGTCCGCGATCGAGGTCGATGAGGCGTTCTACCTGATGCGCAACCCGGACGTCGCGGATGGGATCCGCAAGGGCACGATCCGGTCCGCTCGGGAGCATTTCGTCGATCACGGGTATTTCGAGGGGCGGCTGCCCTATCGGATCGAAGTGGACGAGACATGGTATCTGGAACGCCATAGCGACGTCGCGGAAAACGTTCGCAGCGGGGAATACGCCACGGGACAGGACCATTTCGACGGCCCGGGTTATCCCGAGGGGCGGGAGCCTTTCCCGGCGCGGCCGTAGTGACCGATCGGTTTGCCCTGGGCCGGGGCCGGGGCGGGCGTTATGTGGGAATGGGTTGAGTGTAACCAACCGGCGCAAAGATTGACGCGCGGCCCTTCATTTCTGTCGTGGACCGGATTGTTCCCGACATGGCTGGCTCGTTTCCGTCATGTCCCGGCCCGTTTCCGCCGTAGACCGGCCCGTTTCCGCCGTCGACCGGCCCGTTTCCGCCGCGGACCGGCTCGTTTCCGGCATGGCCCGGCTCGTTTCCGGCACGGCTCGGCTGATTTCCGTCATGGCCCGGCGCAGTTCGGGCCATCCGATCCACCACCCTGCCGTGGCCGATGGCCCGGACTTCGCCGGCCTATGACGGGGGCGACCTCTCAGCCTTGCCCCCGCTCGCCGTCAGTTGGTGGCGGCGATTGCCTCATTGATGCGGGTCAGTATCTCCGGCGATATCTTCATCTCGCGGGCGACCTTGTCCTGTTCGGCCATCATCCGCTTGCGCTGCTCCCCGAGTTCCTCGGGCGGAACGACGGCGAGCTGGACGTTGTGCTCCTTCAGCTCCTTTTCCGCCTTCTCCTGAGCCGCAGCCAGATTGGTGCGGTAGATCCCGATGTTGGCGGCCCAGAGATCGGTGACCAGGGTCTTCAGGGCCGGGCTTAGCGCGCCCCAGAAGGTCTCGCTGATCATCGGGACGTAATCGCCCATATTCTGGTGGTCTATCAGGCCGTAACGCAGGCCGGCATCCCACAGCTTGGCGCTGGCACAGCTTTCGTTGGTGCTTTGCAGCGCGTCGAACGTGCCCTGGGACAGCGCCAGCGGAACGTCCGGCCAGGCGGTCATGTTCGGGATCGCACCGAAGAACCGCGCGCGCCAGGGCTGCGCGAACCCGCCGGAGTTGCGGATCTTCAGGCCCCTCAGGTCCTCCAGCGCGTTGATCGGCTTGCGGGTGCTGTACCAGTTGGTGAAACCCAGATCGATCCAGCGGCCAGGTACCTTGACCCGAAGTTTCTTGGTCACCTGCTCGTTCACCATATCGCCGGGAACGCCGTCGATCGCGCGGTGAGTGGCCTCGATCGGCTGGCCGTAGAAAGCCGGAAGCTGCCCAAGATCGGCTTCGGGCACATAGGCGGAGACGAGCCAGGTGCCGGGCGCCGCCATGTCGATCTGGCCGAGAACCAGGGCCTTGATCACGTCGCGGTCGGGGAAAAGCTGGCCGCTGTCGAACAGCCGCGGCGCGATTTCCCCCTGCGAAGCGGCCTCGAGCTTCTTCAGGAAATCGGCGATGGACCGCGTCCGCCCATGGCTGGGCGAGGTATCGACCGACACGCGCATCTGTATCGGCTCGGCACGGGCTGTCCGGATGAAGGGGGCAGCGAGCGCCGAACCAAGGATGATCCGGCGCCCGATTTCCATCGTCTTCATGCCCGCGCGGTGAGGTCGCGCGCGTTGATCGATTGGATCGCCGACAGCCGCTTGAACAGGACGTCGGCCGGGATCGGTGACTCGCCGGCGTCGAGGCAGTCGGCGAACTTGTCATAAAGCTGCTGGTCGGTCAGCGGGCGTGACGGGTGCCCGGTTGCGCGGGCGACCGGTTCGCCTTCGATGGTGCGCCCATCGGCCAGCTTCACGGTCACCTGGTCTTGCGGGGCGGCGCCGGGGAGGTCCGGGTCGTATGTGGTGGTCGTGACGATCTCCACCTTCTTCATCAGTGCCTGGATGTCGGGACGCTGGACGAAGTCGTCGGTGAGTTCCCGCAGGCCGACGCGCTGGGCGACGATGCCGCTGGCCATGCAGAACTCGATGCTGAATTTCGCCGCCAGGCCGGTGTCGGGCTGGTGGTTGCGCAGCACGGTGGAGAAATAATCGCTGATGTTGACTGTGATCTTTTCGACCTCATCGGCCTTTATCGGGCTGTTGTTGACCAGGTCGAGCATGCAGTCGATGGCGCGGTGGGTGCAGTAGCAGGTGGGATATTTCTTGATGCCCAGGCCCTGCGACAGGATCGCCCATTCCTTGCCGGCCTTGCTCTCGCTGCTGCGGTCCTCGGTGCCGGTGGGCGAAATCGCGTGCAGGAAGCCCTGCGGATGTTCGAGCGCGTCGGTATTGGCGGTGAAGCCGGCTTCCGCCAGACGGGCGGCCATGATGCCGGCATGGGCGGATTTGCCGGCGTGGAACGGCTTGGTCATGGTGCCGAAATTGGACATCAGTCCGGCGGACTGCGACGCGCCGAGGGCGATGGCGATCGCGGACTTCTCGGCGTCCAGCTTGCGCAGCTTGGCGCAGGCCGCAGCGGCGCCGACAGCGCCGTAAAGGCCGGTGGGATGCCAGCCCTTCTGGTGCAGCAGGCCGGTATCGCGGCGGAAGAGTTCCGCCCAGGTTTCGTAGCCGGCGACATAGGCGGTGATCATGTCGGCGCCCGAGGAACCGAGATGCTCGGCCTCGGCCAGGATGGCGGGGACCAGGACGGTGCTGGGATGGCCGCGCAACGCGACGTCGTCGTAGTCCAGCGCGTGGGCGGCGGTGCCGTTGATCCAGGCGGCCTCGGGGGCAGGGGCCTTGCGCTCACCGAAGGTCAGGGTGGCCGATCCGTCGCCGGGGGCGAGGGTCTCGGTCAGGATGCGTACACTGTCCTCGTTGCGGCCGGCGATCATGGTGCCGATGGTGTCGATGAATCCCATGCGGGCGACACGGGCGGCTTCCTCTGGCAGGCGGTTCGGCGAGAGGTCGGCGACAAACTGGCCGAGGGATTTGGTTAGGGTCATTGGACGGTTCCTCCCAGGACGACGGGGTTCGGACGGCGGCGAGGTGGCTCTGGTGTCTATGGGGTGCCCGATATTCCCGGGATCGGCCGGCACGTCAACCGGCGCCGCGTGTCGGAGGGGGCGGAAGGGTTCGGGGAACCGGGATTTCAAGGGGGCCGCCTGATTTCGATGTCACATCAGCTTGTGGTCGCGACGATTGGTATTCTCAAGCGACGAACAATGGCTAAATGGCGATCCGGTCGTCCGGAAAGCCTGATGGCGCCGGGCAAATACGCCAGCGCACAAACAAACAGGGAGGTTTCATGCTTCGTCGTTCATTGGTTCTCGCCAGCTTCGCGGTTGTGTTCGCCGGAGCGGCTTCGGCGGCGACGGTGAGGTTCCACACCGCGCTCACACCGGCAGCGGAAGTCCCGCCCAGCAAATCGACCGGCTCGGGTGAGGCGAACGCCATGCTGGATACCGTGACGCACGAACTGACCTATGACGTGACCTTCCAGGGCTTCGCCAGCCAGGTGACCGCGGCGCATATCCACGGACCCGCCGAGGCCGGCAAGAACGCAGGCGTGGTCGTGCCGCTTGGCAACACGCCGACCAGCCCGATCCATGGGACCGTTAAGCTGACGCCGGAGCAGGAGCAACAGCTTACGTCTGGCCAGTGGTACGTGAATGTACACAGCAAGAACAATCCCAGCGGTGCCATTCGGGGTCAGTTGACGCAGATGAAATAAACGATGAGCGGCGAAGTGACGGCCTGCCTCTCCACCGTCATGGCCCGGCGTCAGTCCGGGCCATCTGAACCACCACCGTTCCGTGGCAGGCGGCCCGGACTTTCGCCGGGCCATGACGAGGGACAGAGCTGCCCCATGGTCGTCATGGCCGGACTTGATCCGGCCATCCGTGCCGGACCAACTTATTGATAAATAGACACATACCGAGGTGCAGCGGGTGCCCGGATTACGTCCGGGCATGCCGTCGAGGGAACCGGCTGAGGGCCGGTGTCAAACTGACCTGATATTACTGTCCCTTGAACACCGGTTTGCGTTTCTCGTTGAACGCCAGCACGCCCTCGCGCCGATCTTCGGTATCGACCAGCCGGTTATAGGCCTCGATCTCGAACATCAGGCCGCGCTTCAGGTCCATCTGCAGGCCGTGGTGAATCGATTTCTTGGCCTGGCGCACCGACAGGGGCGCGTTGTCGCAGATGGTGCGGGCGGTCGCCAGCACCTGGTCCATCAGCGTGCCTGGCTCGCAGACACGGTTCAGGATGCCACAGTCGAGTGCCTGCTGCGCCGAGAATGGCTTGCCGGTCAGGATGATCTCCTTGGCGCGCCGCTCGCCGACGATGCGGGGCAGGGTCTGGGTGCCGCCGCCCCCGGGCATGATGCCGATCGTGACTTCCGTCAGGGCGAAGCGGGCGGTGCTGACGGCGTAGGCGAAGTCGCAGACCAGTACGGTTTCCAGCCCGCCGGCATAGGCATGGCCGTTGATCGCGGCGATCACCGGAACCGGGCATTCCAGCAGGGCGTCGCGGCCGCGCTCGAAGATCTCGTGCTGGTGCTGCCACTGCCTGGGCGTCAGGCCCTTGCGCTGCTTCAGGTCACCGCCGGCACAGAAGATCTTTTCGCCGGCACCGGTCAGGATTACGCAGCGGATGTCGCCGGGATCGTCGATCAGCCCGGTCCACAGATCGAGCAGGTCGAGACCCATCTGGGTGTTGCGGGCGTTTCCCACCTCCGGCCGGTTGAGCGTCACCTTCAGCAGGTGGTCGCCGATGGTCTCGGTGAGGAGCGTTTCGTAGGGTTTCATGGGGTTGCACCAGGCATGGGGCGGATGGCCGGGACATGCCCGGCCATGACGGTGGACGAAAGGTCGCGCATCAGATGGCCCGGACTGTCGCCGGGCCATGACGTTGAATGACCGAACCTCCCCAGGCGATCTCAGTCCTCGGCGACGATCGGATTGCGAAGCACCCCGATCCCGCTGATCTCCACCTCGATCGTGTCGCCGGGCTTCATCCACAGCGGCGGCGTCTGATACGCACCGACGCCGCCCGTGGTGCCGGTGGCGATCACGTCGCCGGCCTCCAACTGCGTGAAGGTGGAGCAGTATTCGATCAGCGTCGGGATATCGAAGCACAGGTCGTCGATCGTGGCGTGCTGCTGCTCGACTCCGTTCAGCCGGCTCATGAGATGGGCCTGGGTGATGTCGCCGGCTTCTTCCGGCGTCACGATCCACGGGCCGAAGGCGCCGGATCTGAAGAAATTCTTGCCCGGAATGAACTGCGAGGAATGCCGCTGCCACTCGCGGATCGAGCCATCGTTGTAGCAGGAATAGCCGGCCACGACGCTTGCCCAGTCTTCCTTCTTCACGTGACGGCACCGGCGGCCGATGACCACCGCCAGCTCGCCCTCATAGTCGAAGGTCGCCGAGGCGTTCGGCCGCACCATCGCCTGGCCGTGCCCGACCTGGGAATTCGCAAAGCGGGTGAAAATGATCGGCTTGGCCGGCGGCTCGCGCCCGCCTTCCTTGATATGGGAGATATAGTTCAGCCCGACGCAGAGGATCTTGTCCGGGTCGGGGATCGGCGGCAGCAGCGTGACATCGTCCAGCTTGAAGTCGGCATGCCGCGACGCTTCCTCGGCCAGCGACGTCATCGCCCAAAGCGCGTGCTTGAGCCCTGGCGCCCGGCTGCCCAGGTCGATCACGCCCTCGTTCTTGGCGATACCCCAGCTTTCGGTGCCATCCGGCCGGCGGAAGCTCAACAGTTTCATAACGACGCTCCTGTTCCCTCAGATGGCTAGCGATACGGCGGCCCGCCTCACCCGGCAAGCCGTGGCGCGTGATACTCGACCAGCCGGAAGACGCGGCCTAACCTGCGTCAAACCAAACGGAGGAAACCATGAGCCAAGCCAGCAAATTGCGGACCGCATTGCGCGAACCCGGCATGGTGATCGCTCCCGGCGCCTATGATGGCCTGACCGCCATGCTGGTCGCCCAGGCCGGTTTCCCGGCGGTTTACATGACCGGCGCCGGCACCTCGGTCGCGCATGGCTATCCCGATTTCGGCTTGCTGACCGCGACGGAAATGGTCGCCAACGCCGCCCGCATGGCGCGTGCGGTCGATATTCCGGTGATCGCCGACGCGGACACCGGCTACGGCAACGAACTCAACGTCGTTCGCACCGTCCGCGACTACGAGCAGGCCGGTGTGGCCGGCATCCATATCGAGGACCAGGCCTCCCCCAAGCGCTGCGGCCATCTGGACGACAAGGAAATCGTCCCGCGCGAGGACTGGATCGCCAAGATCCGCGCCGCCGCCGCGACGAAGAAAGATCCTGATTTTCTCATCATCGCCCGCACCGATTCCCGTGCCGTCATCGGCTTCGAGGAAGCGATCGGCCGGGCGAACGAGGCTCTGGCGAACGGGGCCGACATGGCATTTGTCGAGGCGCCGCAGACGATGGAGGAAGTCGCCGCGGTTCCCAAGCTGGTGAAAGGGCCGTGCCTGCTGAACGTCGTATGGGGCGGCAAGACGCCGGTGTTCGACCTGCGCGAGGCAGCGGCGATCGGCTTCAAGCTGGCGATCGTGCCGGCCCTGCTGCTGAAGGCGGCGATCGGTGCCTGCGACGATGCGCTGACGGCATTGAAGGAGACCCACACGCATCCGGCGCCGCGCGGCGGGATGACCGTGCGGGACGCATTCAATCGTGTCGGGGCGCGGGAATGGGATGTGTTCCGGACTCGCTTCCGCGACGGCGCCTCCTGGAAGGCGGCCGAATAGACGCTCCGGCTATCAGGGCAATTTCAAAGCCGTGGGTGCCTCCGACAGTTTCGCGCACTGCGGCCCCGGGGATGATGCGCCGGATCGTGCGTTGGAAAGGTCCGAATTTTAACACAAAAGAAAATGCAGTATTATGTAGCAGCCGCCACCACAGGATAAGGGCACTGAGGCAGCCGCTATCCTACTATATCTGGCATGAGCAAACACATACGTAATCAGCGGCGTGACCGAGCAAATCGCCAGGATGAAGGGCAGCATCGCCGTCCTTGAAGGGCAAATCGCCAGACAGCGGGCTGACCTAGCGCACGTCGAAGCCACCTTGCGGATGTTCAAGCCTGACTATGACGGCAAGACGGTAGAGGCGGATCGGCAAAGTCGGACAGTTTGATCGGACAGTTTGATAGGTGGATTTTCCGGCCTGACCGCAGCCTGATGGTCGCCGACAGAAGAGAGGATGATGACAAGACGGGCACGCCGGACGCACTCGCCGGCATTCAAGGCGAAGGTGGCCCTCGCGGCGGTGAGGGGCGAAAAGACGCTGGCCGTACTGGCGAAGCGCATGGTGCGACCCAAGATGGTACGCAAAGGCATCACTTATGAGATGCTAACGGACCGTCTGGCGGCGCTTGGGGTGCATAACACCCCGGTAAATATGCGCAACAAAATAGCGAGAGGAAGATTTACAGCCACGTTCATGCTATAGTGTCTTGAAGCGGTGGGGACAGGCACATTGCGTTTGCATGATGGCTAGGCTTTTAGTGTTGACCGTTTTTGCCTACGCACTATGGCGGTGGAAACAGCCAAAGGATAAATTCTGCGGCCCCGACGACAGTACAAACCCACCCGATCGGAAGCAACCAGTTCGGTCCTCTAGACCAACTCGCGAGGATGGCTGGCACTCCAAGGAGGAACAGCACCTCCGCTGGGAGCGCTGGTATTGGCTCGCCTCCCAGTGCTTGTCGCTGGCTATAGCTGTGGGCGCTTTGCTCAGCGCACACTACGCCTATAAAGCCGTCGAGGCCGGGAGAGATGCCGTTGCCGAGGCTCACGAACAGGCTCTTCAGGCCAAGCGGCAAGCCCAAATCGCGCAGGAGGCACTGCTCGCTTCGACGCGCGCCCGGTTGAAAATAACAGCCATAGCCAATGCCTCGGTTACTGGGTCTGGCGGCAGTGCAGCTTGGTTCAACTTCACGCCCACATATAAGAATTTTGGGCGGAGCCCTGCCCAAGGTATATTCTTCAATCCACACATCTTTGTCGTTGGCGCCGGGCCTTCCCCAAGAGAAGTTTGTGAAGAGGACAAGGCGCGCCATCAGGGAACAACAGAGATGTCTGACGAAGTGGTGTTCCCTCAGGACGAAGGGGGACGGCAACGGGTTGGCGTCCTAACTTCGCTCGCCGACCTCGTGAGAGGGGCGGACAAGGTCCATTCCATCCAAGCCTCGGCAACTATCTACCTTGGTGTTGTCGGCTGTTTGGTCTATCAATCCACCGATAGCACAACTGCCTACGTCACCGGTTTTGTTGCCGATCTCCATCCCGCCGATACCCCTGACCCAGCAAATTATGTTTCTGTTTATGATATTATTATCGGTCGTTATGGCGGTCCTCTGGACCTTAAGATGAGCGTCAAAACCCTGGGCGCTTGGGCGAACTAAACTCGCCGCCATCCATCCTATTACCCACCGCGGCCATTTTCATCATGTGGCGCTCCCCTCGCGTTTCCGTGAGGCGGAGCGTGGTGGCGGCTGATACATAATACCGGGAAAATGAAGTCACGAAGCACACAAAGAAGATTCGCTGCTTCTTGGCAGTCGTCCTGGTTGGCGCCTCCGCGCGAGCCTGTTGGATGATCGGGGCGCGAAGAAGCGGCCTTGTCCAAAATCCTGACCCAGTCCCTGATCCCCGTCGGCCTCGCGTGTTGGCGGCGCCTGTCGCAAACGCACGCCTTTCCGATGATCAGGAGCCGCAAGCATCAAATCCACGAACCTTCTTTGTGTGCTTCGTGGCTCGCTTTTCTTCCTTTGTGTTAAAATTCAAACCTTTCCACAGCACGGACTGACGCATCGTCCCCCGGAGCCCAGCCGGCGCCGCCGAACGACTCGCCTTTCTTCCTTTGTGTTGAAATTCGAATACTCACCACCGCACGGACTGGCGCATCGTCTCCCGGAGCCCAGCCGGCGCCGCCGAACGCCCGATACGATTTCATCGCGCTGTCGCTGCGGCCAAACCGACGCAGATCGCATCCAACACCGGTGTCAGGATGGCGCGGCTACGGCGAGAGCGTCCCACGGTCAGCGCGGATCACGTCCAACACCAGGGCCGGCGTGATCCGCGCCACGCCGTCATACATACCGATATCCGGCGTGGTAATGCCGACAACTTGGGTGGCGTGCTCGATCGGGGGTGTCGTTCCGAACAGCGCATAGGTGCGGATTCCGGCGGCGGCCGCCATGTTCATGACCCCTGTATCGTTGCCGGCATAAAAGGCGGCCTCGGCCAGCAGCCCCGCCACCTCATCCAGATGCCAACCCATTGCCAGCCGCACCCGCTCCCCAAGCGTCGCCCGGATCGAAGCCGCGGCAGCGGTGTCACCGGGGCCGCCCAGCAGGACGATCATCGGCCATCCCGCGTCGAGCAATGCCTTTGCCAGGGCCGCGAACCGCTCCTCGCTCCATTTGCGCAAGGTCTCGCTGCTGCCAATCCCCATCACGACGAAGCGCGACGTAAGGTCGCCCAGGCGCCGGCGAGCCGCGAGGCGCGTCGCGGCGGGAATGGTGAGCGTGGGTTCGGCGGACGGCAAAGGAATGCCGGCTGCCCGCAGATAGCTGGTGGCGCGGGCGTGCGGGCGCAGCTTCGCGATGCTCCGCGGCAGGAACGGGCCGGTATTGAGGAACATCCGCTGAAGCCCCCAACCGTAGCCCCGCCGATCCGGGATGCCGGCCAGGAAGGTGGCGCAGGCCAAGGTATCGCTCTTGTGCAGCAGGATCGCGGTCCCGAAACGACGCGCCCGGAGCATCCGCACCAGCCTGACAAACCCGGTGAGTCCGTCATGCGTGCCGCTCCGTCCGCTGGGATTGCGGTCGACCCACAGGATGTCGGCTACCGCCGGTTCGTGGACCAGAAGCTGGTCGGCCAGGGAACGCGGCTTGGTCAGCAGTGTGACCGGGGCGCCGGCATAGGCGGCGATGGCGCGGATATGCGGCAGGTGCCAAACCGTATCGCCGATGCCCGGCAACGGCTGGACGACCAGGACAGGCTGCTCATAAGGCGGCGGGCCTTCGCGGGAAACTGTCAATGGCCGTCATTCATCGATTGAGCCGCTATCCGGGCGGGTCGCCACATACAGCCATTCCATCGGTAACAGGCCAAACTCGACCTCCTGTGCAGGGGTCAAACGAAACGTCTCCACCAGAAAGCCGGCATCCATCAGGCGATCGGCGAAATCGAGGCCGTAATATCGCCGGTGGTCCCGGGCATTGAAATGTGCATGGCGCGCGATCGGATCGGTAATGGCCGGATTTTCATAGGTCACGGCGCGGCTTGGGTTGACCGGGACGGTCAGCAGAGCGGTCCCGCCGGCACGCAGGACGCGAAACATTTCCCGTATGGCCAAACGGTCGTCGTCGATATGTTCGAGCACATGGTTGGCGATCACGATGTCATATGTTCCCCCAGGCATTGGCAGCCTGGTTACGTCCACATGGTGATCGACACCGCGCTGGTACAGGTCCGCGGTTTCATACCCGTCATTCTCTCCCAGGACTTTCCGCAGGGCTTTCTCCGGTGCAAAATGGAGGATGCGTTTGCCGGCGAGCCGGTTGAATCCGCCGCCGGTCGCCCACAGCCAGAGCAGCCGGTGCCGCTCGCGGCTACCGCAGTTCGCACAGCGCGCATCCCAACGGAGGGGATGGCCGACGCCGATCATAACCCCCCGGTGACCGCAGATCGGACAAAGCCGGGGCAATCTGCCCTCCGAAAACTGGTGCCGGTCGCGCAACCAGGCACCAACCAGCCTGCGCATTATCTTCCACGTCGGCCACGCGTTTCCGCCGGAAGGCGAAAGCCGTGACAACGCCCCGCCGACCTGGCTCATGGTATCAGCGGCCGCCGTCGCGACCTCCCCGCCGGTAATGCCCATGGATACCTCCGGTGGGGCTGGTAGGGAGAAATAATGACGAATGTCAATGTTCAATGTTCAATCGACGCGGTCGTTTCAGAGATCTTGGGCCGTGTCGCACGCCTGCGAAGCGCTCTATTCCACAGGCTCTGCCTCGATGACCGAGGCGTTGCGCGGCCGGCGCATGAGCAGCAGCAGCAGGATAGCCGGCAATGTCGTGCAGATCAGCAGGACGTAGTCGTTCACATACGCGATGATCTCCGCCTGCTGGTTCACCACCCGGTCCAGTAAGGCGGCGCCCTGGCGCGTGCCGGGGTTGTACGCCCCGACCGCTGCCAGCGCGCGATTGAACGGGGTCACGCTGGCGCCGATCACCTCATGCAACGCCTGCGTGTTGCGCGCCAGCACGGTGGAGGTCACCGACACGCCGATCGCCGCACCGATGTTGCGCAACAGGCTGAACAGCGACGCGCCCTCGGTCCGCAGGGAAGGCGGCAGCGTGGCGAAGGCAAGTATCTGAAGCGGCATGAACACCATGCCCAGGCCGGCCCCCTGGAGGATGATCGTCAGGATGATGTCGCGCTGGGAGATATCCGGCGTCCATCCGGTCATGATGTAGAAGGACAAGCACAGCAGGACCAATCCGGTGCCGACGAGGTAGCGCGGATCGGTCCGGGTCACCAGCCGGCCGCTGATCATGATCGAGGTGAAGTTGCCCAGGCCCCGCGGTGCCATGATCAGGCCGGCGGTCTCCACCGGATAGTCGCTGAGCACCTGCAGCCACGGTGTCATCAGCGCCAGGCTGGACACCAGGAGCGTGCCGACCGCGAACATCATGACCAGTCCGGTCGAGAAATTGACGTCGCGGAACAGGCTCGGGCGGATCAGAGGCTGCCGCCCGGACAGCATATGCACGACGAACAGATAGAAGCCGAGGCCCGCCAGGACAGCCTCCACGATGATCTCCCGCGAGGAGAACCAGTCCAGGTCCTGGCCGCGATCGAGCATCAACTGCAACGCGCCGATGCCGGTGGACAGCACGGCGAAACCCAGCCAGTCGAAGCGCCCGCCGGTCGGTTCGCGGCCGTGGGGCAGGAAGATCAGCAGGCCCGCCGCGGCCAGGAGGCCGAACGGCAGGTTGATGTAGAACACCCAGCGCCAGTCGTAGTGCTCGGTCAGGTAACCACCCAGGGTCGGCCCCATGATCGGGCCGATCATCACGCCCATGCCCCAGACCGCCATGGCGAAGCCCCGCCGTTCATGCGGGTAGATGTCCAGCAGGGTCGTTTGCGACAGCGGCACCAGCGCGGCGCTGAACATGCCCTGCAACAGCCGGAAAGCGACGATCTGAGTCAGGGATTGGGCCGCGCCGCAGAGCATCGACGCGATTGTGAAGCCGATAATGCAGCCGATGTAGAGCGGTTTGCGGCCGAAGCGGCCGGCCAGCCAACCGACTGGCGCGGTCATGATCGCCGCCGCCGTGATGTAGGATGTCAGGACCCAGGTGATCTCGTCATAGCTGGCGGAAAAACTGCCCTGCATGTACGGCAGCGCCACGTTGGCGATGGTTTGATCCAGTGATTGCAACAAGGTCGCGCCAATCGCCGATATCGTAATCATCGTGCGATGCGGAACGTTCTCCGCGCTGGGCGTGGGTGGGGCCGCGTTCACAATGGCGCTGCTTCTTGTTGACGTCACACTCGCGTGCAGAGTGGAGGCAAAGTCCGATCGCGGTCAATTGCCGGTCCCATTGTTCGCTCGTCCGGGTCTTGTGACCACGATGGCTGTTATCTTGGGGTAATCTGTTCCTCCGCGAACAAATTGAGTTCTTGGAGGCTCGCATGGCGACTTGGCGCGATCAGGTGGCGCTTGTGACGGGAGGGGGACGAGGCATTGGCCGTGCCATTGCGCGCCGGCTGGCACGAGAAGGGGCGTCGGTTTGTGTCAACTACATTGCCCGCGCCGACGCCGCGGAATCCCTGGTCGCCGACATCAACGCCACCGGCGGCCGAGCGATCGCGGTGGCAGCGGATGTAGCGGACGATGCGGCGGTCGAGGGCATGGTCGACCGCGTCGGCGCCGCATTCGGGCCAGTCACAATCCTGGTGAACAATGCCGGCGTTTCCCACAAAGCGACGCTGGAAAGCTACGATGCCGAGAAGCTGGAGCGGATGCGCCAGGTGAATGCGGATGGAGTGATCCACACCACCCGTGCCGTAATGGCCGACATGCGCCGGCAGAAATACGGCCGCATCGTCAACATCACCTCGATCGCCGCGCTTGGCACCACGCTGCCGGGCAACGCCTTCTATGCCGCCAGCAAGGCCGAGGCACAGATCCTGACGCTACGCTTCGCCATGGAACTGGGGCCGCACGGGATCACGGTGAATGCCGTCGCACCAGGGTTCATCCAGACCGATATGGCGCGCGGCGGCACCGACGAGGAAGTCTGGAAAGAGCGGGCGCAGAAGATCGGCGGCCTGGCCATGCTGGGACGGGTTGGCGAGCCGGATGACATCGCGAACGCGGTGGCGTTCTTTGCCTCGCCGGAGGCGGGCTGGGTCACCGGTCAGGTACTGGCGGTGGACGGCGGCCGGATGGACTATATCGGGCGGTGATCCGGGTCGAGTGCGCCCCATGACAGGACGCGCCGGATACGGACGGCAATGACCGGCAGGGGGGCCAGATCCATCAGCCGGTATTGCGGGTAACGCAGGCGCAATCCGGCCTGCGCGTGGTCGTGTTCGTCGCCGTCGATCAGGATGTCGGCCGATCCGCGCAGCATGACCCAGGCGAGGCGGGTCCAGTCCTCATCCCACTGGTCCACGGTGACCGCGACGGCCGGGTTCTCCTGGATGTTGCGCAGACGCTTAAGCGGGATGTCCGCGCGTTTCGGCTTTTCGTCCACGGTGATGTAGAGCGACAGGCCGATCAGGCAGAAGCAGACCGGCACGAGATGCGGTGCGCCCGCGCGGTCCGCGGTCGCCAGGTGGGCGACCCGGCTTTGGTCGAGGAAACGCCGTTGCGCATCGCTCAGCATGGCGTCACCATATCGCTTAGCGCGCCGAAGAGCGACGGTGATCGCCGCCGATCGGCTGCAAGACGGGAGGAAGAAAAACCATGTCCGATATCACTTCTGATATCGCTGCCGCCGAACCGGCGGCCAATACCGCGTTGCCGCGCACGCCGCCGCAGATCCTTGGGCCGTTTTATCCGTTCATGCACACCCCGACGGATAGCGGCGACCTGACCAGCGGGGGAAAGGCGAAGGGCACCATCCTCTATTTGTCCGGCCGCGTTCTGGCGGCTGACGGCAGGCCGGTCGCGGGGGCGAAGGTCGAGATTTGGCAGGCGAACGCCGCCGGCCGCTATTCCCATCCGAACGATGACAATCTTGGGGCGCCGCTGGACGAGAAGTTCAACGGGTTCGCGGTGACCACGACGGACGGGCGGGGGCGCTATTCATTCAAGACCGTTCGTCCCGCGGCGTATCCGGCGGCTCCCGGCCGCTGGCGTCCCGCGCACATTCATTTCTCGGTGACCGCGAAATACGAGCAGCTTGTCACGCAGATGTATTTCAAGGGCGAGCAGTGGAACGAAACGGACACCTGGCTGAACAGTGCCAGCCGCAAGGACCTGCTGATCACCGACCCAACGCCGGCGGTGGGCAAGGAACCGGGCGCGCAGGCGGTGACGTTCGATATTGTGCTGACCCGGGGCTGAACCGATTCAGGCACGGACCGGAGGCGTCTCTCGCCGTCATGGCGCGGCTCTTACCGTTATGGCTCGGCTTTTTCCGTCATGGCCCGGCTTTTCCGTCATGGCGCGGGGGGGGGGGGGCGGGCCCTGCCGGCGCGGGGGGGCCGCCGCCCCCGGCCGCCGGCCCGGCCGCGGGCCGCGGGCGGCGCGGGGGGGCGGGGGCGCGCG
>JARLIN010000462.1 GCA_031291715.1 Rhodopila sp.
CCATCGAGCACGAACGTCTTCTGGCCGATCAGCGGGGCGACACAAGGCGTGGCGGGGGCGAGGATGGCATCGACGTGCTCAAACAGATGCAGCACCTGCGCGCGATACCAGCGGCGGAATTTCTGCGCCTGCACGACCGCCGCAGCGGGCACGAGAGCGCCGGCGATCAGCCGGTCGCGGACATCGGCGTCAAAATCATCCGGCCGCGTGCGCAGGCGATCCAGATGCAGGGCGGCGCCTTCGGTGGTCGTGATAACATAGGCGGCGCTGCGGGCGCGCTGCGCTTCGGGGATCGTTACCGTCTCTATCGCGCCCAGCGCAGCGGCGACTGCATCCAGTGCAGCCAAGGCTTCAGGCGATGCACCGGCGCGGAAATAGCCGCCGGCCGAAGCGATGCGCAATCCGTTTATACCGCGGTCCAGCAGGTCCGCGACACATTCGATACCCCGATCCACGCAAACCGGATCGGCCGCATCATAGCCTTGCATCGCGTCATAGGACGCCGCCAGGTCTGCCGTGGACCGTGCGAGCGGTCCCAGATGATCCAGGCTGGAAACGAACGGAAAGCTGCCGGCGCGCGTCAACCGGCCGTAGGTTGGTTTCAGGCCGAACAATCCACAGAACGAGGACGGCACGCGGATCGACCCATTCGTATCCGACCCCAAGGCCAGCGGCACCAGTCCGCCTCCCACCGCGCTGCCGGACCCACCGGACGATCCGCCGGTCATGCGCATCGTGTCGTGCGGGTTGCGCGAGGGCCCCTCATGCGCATTCTCGCCGGTGAAGTCGTAGGCGTATTCGCCCATATTGAGCGCGCCGACCAGAATCGCACCCGCCGCTTCAAGACGCCTGACCAGCGGCGCATCGGCGACGGCGGGCGGATGGTCGCGATTGATCTTCGACCCAGCCAAGGTCGGCAGGCCCGCGACGTCGATGAGGTTCTTCACCGCGAACGGCACGCCGACCAACGGCCCTGGCTTCGCACCCGACGCGATCGCGGCATCCAACGCCGCCGCTTTGGCGCGGGCACGATCGGCCGTGACAGCGGTGAAGGCGTTCAGCACAGGGTTCAGCCGCGCGATCCGGTCCAGGCATGCGGTCATTACGGCAGCGGCGCGCATGCGGCCCGATGCGATGGCGGCCGCGATCTCGGTGGCCGAGGTGAAGGCGCTCATGCGCGGAACACCGGCGCGGGATCCAGATGATCGGACAGCTCCGCGTCCAGCACGGTCGTGGCGTGGCCGAGCGAGATCGCCAGATGCATGCGCACGGCCTCGCGCCATTCCGCCTTCATCTCGATTCCGACCGCCGCCGTCCCGGCGTCGATCAATGCGTCCAAACGCGCTTCGTCCATTATCAGTCTCCGGATTTCGATCGCAACCAGGCTCGCCAGCCGCCGAATCGAGTGATATCGGGTGCGTCCCCCAGTCCCGCTTCCTCGGCCAGGAAGCCAAGGCACGGACCGTCGTCCAGCGCCACCGTCCCAAACCCGAGCGGCGGCGGCACCTGCGCCAGCAACGCGCCGATAGCGGTGGTCGGCAATGCCCAGATTTCACCCACGATCGCCGCTCCACCGGGTGACCGCGCCATGCCGGGGCGGTTGCCAAGATCGAACAGGCGGTATTCGGACGACGTGCTTGCCTCGCGCAGGAACCGGCCGCCGAGTGACGTGATCTGCGGGTTCAAAGGCAACCCGGACATATGGGCACCGATGCAGAACAGCGCGGTTTCGTCGGATGCCAGCGCGTCCGGTTCAACCGGCGGCGGCAATGCCTCGCCGGTGGCGCCGATGGTCGTGGCGAACCGCCGGTGCAGTAAATCGGCGAGAGGGGCCAGGCGGCCCTCGGACCAGGCGGGGCCCAGCAGCACCCCGCCGATTGGCGTTCCATCTGGCGCGAAGCCGATCGGCACGGCGAAGCCGGCCATGTCGCAGAGATTGGCGAAGTTGGTGAACGTTCCCAAGCGGCGATTGGGGCCGAGCGGATCGGCTTCGACCTCGGCCAGCGTGGGACAGAACGGCGCGGCGGGCAACAGCAGGGCGTCGTACTTGGCGAATAACAAACCGGCCTGGCGGCGGGCCTGCTGCTGCAAGTGGAATGCGTCGAAGGCATCGACGGTCAGGCGGTTAAGGCCATTCTCCAGGATTGACCGCGTGGCGGGATACAGCATGTCCGGCCGCGCATCGATGACCGAGCGCAGCGCCGCGCTGCGCTCGGCGACCCACGGGCCTTCATAAAGCAGGCGGGCGACTTCCAGGAACAGCGCGATATCCACCGATGCGGCCGCCAGGAATGCACCGGCTTGCCGGTATGCCATCGCGACATCAGGTTCACACAACGCCGCGACATCTGCCATCGCCACGCGGGTCAGTGCCGCACCACGCCGGAGATACGGGAATGGCGGATGTCGCGAATAGGGATCCTCCTCATCGAAGCCCGCGATCACGCGCTGCACCGCGAGCGCCTCGTCAACCGAGCGCGCGAATACCGATATCGTATCGACCGAGCGGCAGGCCGGCACCATGCCACGTGCCGAGACGCTGCCGATCGTCGGTTTCAACCCGACGATGTTGCCGAAACCGGCGGGCACGCGGCCGGACCCGGCTGTGTCCGTCCCAAGGGCGAAACGAGCGATTCCCGCGGCGACGGCACAGGCTGATCCAGACGATGATCCGCCGGGCACCAGCCTGGGATCGAACACGTTGCGCGGGATACCATACGGGCTGCGCGTACCGACCAGACCGGTGGCGAACTGATCGAGATTGGTCTTGCCGAGCAGCAGCGCACCCGCGTCCAGTAGGCGGCGCACCGCCGGCGCGTCCGTTTCGGGCGTGTAGGCAAAGCCGGGACAGGCTGCCGTGGTCGGCAGTCCGGCCACGTCGATGTTGTCTTTCACCGCGAAGGGCACGCCCCATAACGGCCGGCCGCACCGGCCTTCCGCTTCAAGGACGCGAGCCCGCGCGAGGATCGCTTCATCCGGCAGGCGCGCGATCCAGATCGCCGGATCGGCATGGGCGCGGTCAGCGGCCAGGGCCGCCTCCGCCATCTGCACAGGCGTCAAGCTGCCTCCTTCTCGTGATCGGTGTGCAGCAGCGACGCCAGGTGACGGCGGATGTCGTTGAATGCGGGGGATGAGACGTCGCGGGGCCGTTCCAAGCTAATTCTCTCCTCTGCCACGATGCGCCCGGGACCGGGGGACATCACCACGACCCGATCGGCCAGTAAGATCGCTTCCTCCAACGAGTGAGTGACGAACACCACGCTCAGCCCGGTGGCGCGCCAGATCGTCAGCAACTCCTCCTGCAACCGCTCGCGCGTCATCGCGTCCAGCGCGCCGAAAGGTTCGTCCATCAGCGCGAGATGGGCATCGTTGGCCAGCACGCGACCGATCGCAACACGCTGCTTCATCCCGCCGGAAAGTTGGTGCGGGTAACTGTCAGCAAAACGATCGAGCCCCATCATGGAGACGAACCGCGCGGCGGTTTCCGCCGCTTCGGCCTTCGGCTTGCCACGTGCGATCGGACCAAAGGCGATGTTGCCCCTTACCGTCAGCCAGGGGAACAGGCCGTAGTCCTGGAACACCATGCCTCGGTCCGGTCCGGGGCCGGAGACCTCGCGTCCACGCATGACGATCTGACCGGAAGTCGGGGTTTCGAAACCGGCAATCATCCGCAGCAGCGTGGATTTGCCGCAGCCGGAGGCTCCGATGAGACAGACGAATTCGCCCTTCTCGATGGTGAGGTTGGCGTTGCGCAGCGCCTCGATCCCGCCGGGGTAGATTTTTCCGGTGTTGATGGCGCGCAGGAGCGGTTCAGTCATGGATGAACCGCCGCACAGGCGCTCCACTTCGTGGCATGGCCGGCGCCTTGCCATGACACTTGGGGGTGAAACGTTCACCCATGCTGCGGGCTCCAGGCCAACAGACGGCGGCCGAGGGCGACGACCGCGTAATCCGACAGGAACCCTGCGACGCCGATGATCGCCATGCCGGCGATGACGATTTCCGTGCGTGACAACTGGCGGGCATCCATGATCATCGCACCCAGGCCGGTCTGCACGCCGGTCATCTCGCCGACGACGATGACCACCCAGGCGAGTCCCAGGCCCAGGCGCAATCCGGTGAACATGCCGGGCAGCGATGCCGGCAGCACCACTTTCGGGAATAGCCGCGCCGGGGAAACGCCCAACATCTGAGCGGCCTCGAACAGACGCGGCTCGACACTGCGGACGGCGAAGATGGTGTTGATCAGGATCGGGTAGAAGGACCCAAGGGCGACCAGAAAGAACGCCGATTTGGGCCCGATGCCGAACATGATCATCGACAGCGGCAGCCAGGCCGTGACCGGGACCGGACGCAGCAGTTGCAAGGTCGGCTCCAGCATTTCCTTCACGATGCGCAGCCGGCCGATGAGCATGCCCAGCGGCAAGGCCAGCGCGGCGGCCAACAGGAAGGCGCCATAGACCCGGCTGGCCGAGGCGATCAGATCCGGCAGCAACATCTGGCTGAAGGCATCATCGTTGATGCCACCGAACGCGAGATCCCAAAGCGCGGTTCCGACCTCCTGCGGCGATGGGATCAGACCACCGGGATGCGATGCGGTGCCTGCCCACCACAGGCCCAGCAGAACCACCGGCACGACGATCCGCAACAACGGGGTCACGTCGATACACGGCGCCGGCGCAATCGAGACGCGTTCGGCCGTTTCACTCATGCGGAAAGCTGGTCAGAGATTTTCGTATCGAAGAACGTGCTGAAATCCGGCAGGGCGCGGATTTGTTTCAATTCGAGCATATGCTCGGCGTAGGTCTTTCCGGCGGCGATCATCTCCGGCGTCATCTTCCAGTTCAGTTCGACGTTTTTCACCGACAGATCGACGGCTTCCCGTTTCATGCCCAGCTTGGCGACGGCCATCGCCACCATCTCATCCGGGTGGGACATGGCATATTGACTGCCCTGTTTCTGCAGACTCAGCACTACACGCGCTAGGTCGGGCTTCTGGTCGATCGTCTCGCGATGCGTGGCCATGATCATGTTCAGGCTGCCCATCGGCGTGGAGTACGGATACTCAACGATCTTCCCGACTCCGCTGAAAAGCGAATTGCCCGGCCCCGGCTCCGCGCCGACATAGGCATCGACGTCCCCGCGCGCGAGTGCGGCGGGCATTTCGCTGAACGACACGCGAACGGATTCGATGTCGCGAATCGTCATGCCCTCCATC
>JARLIN010000058.1 GCA_031291715.1 Rhodopila sp.
CCGGGCGGGTCAGGTGTTGGGGCTACGCATCTGAAGCCGCGGGGGGCCACGACATCGCCGCGTATTGGGATTTGCTTGGCCCGGAGCGAAATGCCAACCCGGGCGTCCTTGGATTTAGGACGCCACCAGCGTTCGTCCGTGGTTCGATATTCTTCAGACCTTCGGATCGGTTGGGGGCAATCCAAGTCTGTTAAGAAACCACAATGGGACCAAAGACGAAAGCAGATGCCGACAGTCGCCCCGCGCTGAACATCATGCTCCAGCGATCCCTCGACCACCGCCACGGCCGGGGCACGCCCGGCCATGACGATCAGGCAACGATTGGTTTGCCCGCGTTTATTTCCCCCTCGCCTCATCATCGTTACCCGAATGGGGCGCCAAATCGCCCCCAGCAACAATATTCTTCTCGTACAGCGCCTCGATCTCCCCCGCCGAATACCCGTATTCGGCCAGCACCTCCCGCGTATGCTCCCCCAACGTCGGAGCATGAGCCCGCTTCGTCCCGCTTTCGAACGGCGGCAAGCCGGGGATATTCGGCATCGGCACCAGCTCCGGCAGGCCCGGCTGAGCCAGCCACGACATGATCCCCGTCGCCGCCACTTGCTCTTCGCGCAGGAATTCCTCGTAGCTGTTTACCCGCCCGTTCATGATCCCCTTCGCCGTCAGCCGTTCCGACAACCACTCCGTCGTCCGCGCCGCGAGCAACGGCCGCAGCACCGTATAGAGCTCGTCCAGGTTCGTCGCTCGGGCGGGGTGAGTCGAAAACCGGGGATCATCCAGCAACTGTGTCTGTTCGATTGCCTCGCAGAACGGCCGCCAGTGGGCCGGACGCACCATGGTGATGTTGATCTGCCCGTCCGCGGTGTTGAACACGCCGTTCGGCATGCTGGTGCGCTGGGTCGTTCCCCGCTCCAGGTAGTTCGCGATCAGGCGGATCACCGATAGCATCGCCCCACCCTGCATCAGGCTGAGTTCGATGTAGCGGCCCTTCTTAACCTCCTGCTCCCGCCGCACATACAGCGACGTCGCGATGGCCTGAAATCCCAGCAGCCCGGAGAACATGTCGATCAGCGAAATCGCGATCCGGTGCGGGTGCCCGTCATGCTCCCCTTTGTTCTCGGTCACGATCCCGGTGAATGCCTGCAACACCGGGTCCATCGCCGGACGCCCCGCGAGCGGGCCGGTCTGCCCAAAGCCGGAGATGGAATAATAAATGATCCCCGGCACCTTCGCGCTGACCGCATCATAGCCGAAGCCGTAGCGCTGGATGGTGCCGGGCCGGAACCCTTCGATGAACACATCGGCGTCGCGCACCAGGCGCCAGAGGATTTCCTTTCCCTCCGCCGTCTTCAGGTCCAGCGCCAGGCTGCGTTTGCCCAGCGTGCCGTAGATCGAAAACGCGGAGTGATCCTCATACGTGCGGCCGAGGATGCGCGCCCAGTCGCCGCCATTATGCGGCGTTTCGACCTTGATCACGTCGGCCCCGTGCTGAGCCAGCATCATGGCGCAGGATGGGCCGGCGACCCCGCCGCTGAGATCGATCACTTTCATGCCGGCGAAGGCAGTGTTGTAGTTCATTGTTTCCCCCGTTTATCCCGGTCGGATGATAGGGGGGCAATCGCTGAAAAGGCCAGAGCCAGGCGATCAGTGCTCTTCCGAGCCAATCAGCACATATCGGGCGAGCGCTTCGCCCAGGCAGGTATTCAGCAGCGCGATCGTCTTGTCGCGCTGGTCCCGGCTGACTCGCTCCAGATCGACCTGGCCATTGTTCACCCAGGTCTGCGTTAGGTCGAACCGGGGAAACAACGTGACGCCAGGTAGGCCGGCTATCTGCTGCAGTACCGTCTCATAGGGGCTGAGATCGGCGTTCGCCCGCAGGAACCGGCTGAACTGCGGATCGATCAGCACGAGGTCGGCGTGCGCGTTCGCCGTCGCCTCCGCCCCGTCTGCCAGAACGCCGCGCAGCGCGTCGGGCCGGAGGCCGTGGACGGCTTCCACAGTGCCCGTCTGCCACAACACGAGATCGTAATGATGCGCCGCCAGCTCCCGCCGCAGAATCGGCAGCATCGCGTCAGCCGTCATGTTGCGGCCGCCCTGTACTGTCAGGTTGAACCGCAGAGGCGGGCGCATCGCCTGGAGCGCGTCCACCATCCGGTGCGGGAACGAACTCCCCGGTGCCCGATACGTCAGTGCGGGTCCGCCCGAGGCGCCGCTATCCCCCACCGTGGAGCCGGAGCCGAGCGCAAGGATGTTCAGGCCGCCCCTGGTGGTCAGCGCCGTGGCGACCTGGGCCAGCGGTTCCGATGGCGTGGTCAGGTCGGTCGGCATATCGCACGCGGCACCGTTGTCCGCCCGCGCCCAGGCGGGGCTCACGGCGGCCAGGGAGAGCAAAATGAAGGCAAGCGGGAGCCGTTGCATTAGTTCAACCGGTATCAGGCTGGGCATCCACCGGCAAGAGTGCGCCGGTACGCGACGACACACCTTTCGGTTTGCCCTTCGTCCGGTACCAGGCCGCGAGCGCTCCCACCCCGACCATGCCGATCGCGCCGAACAGGTTGATGCCGAGCTGCATCAAGGCATGGTCGTTGTATTCCAGCCCGAGGCGGGCGACGAACCCGAACACGATCCCGGAGCAGAACACCGGCAGGGAATTCTGCCCGATCAGGACAAGCGGCGCCGCCAGACGGGACCGTAACCAGGGCTGATGGAAACGAACCAGGCGAATGCACAGCCAGGTCAGCGCCAGGATCGAGATCAGGCGGAACGGATACAGTCCCGTTTTGTCCTCGATGACGAGATACCGGAAAATCGCCGAGCCTGAGACCCAGTCCAGCACGTGCGGATGTGGCTCGACGACCAGCGTCACGGCCATGCCCACAGCCACCGTGACGGTCGCGAGGACATCAAGAACGCGTGGGTGCGCGGGGGAACGCATCGGCGCACACGCGAGTAGGACGCCGATAATGAACAGGAACTGCCAGGCCAGCGGATCGAAGAACCAGCCCTCACCGCCCCAGGCATTCAGGTTCAAACTGGTGAACCGCACCACCATGTAGATCGCGAACGACAGGCCGAACAGCACCCGAGGCCACCGCAACAACCAGATCGTCGCCGCGAAGAAGACCATCAGCACCACATAGAGCGGCAGGATATTCAGCAGGCTAGGCTGGAACCG
>JARLIN010000463.1 GCA_031291715.1 Rhodopila sp.
ATGCCGGCGAGCGCGACTTTGCCGGTGATCCCCAGCGCATCCAGCAACCCCGCCAGATCGTCCGCCATCTGGTTCCAGGTGACCGCACCTTTGATCTTTTCGGACAGGCCCGAGCCGCGCATGTCGTAGCGCAAGACCCGGCGGCCGTTGTTCAGCGCCGGCAGTACCTGGTCCCAGCTATCCAGCGTGCCCCCCATCTCGTGAACCAGTACCAGCGTCGTCGGCCCGCTACCGCTGACCTCGTAGCGCAGGCTGGTGCCGTTGACTTCAATCCAATTCATGGCAAACGTCCCCCTCCTCGTTTCGGCTCGGAGGATATGCCGGGCCACATTTGTCGTGAAGGTGCACATGAGCCAGCCCATGATCCTGCATTGGTCCCCGCGTTCGCCCTATGTGCGCAAGGTCATGATCGCGATTGGGGAAATGGGGCTGCAGGATCAGGTCCGCACGGTCCGCACCGTGACCGGCGGCACCACGCCGCATTGGGAGCTGATGAAGATCAACCCGGTGGGCAAAATTCCAACGCTTGAGCTGCCGGATGGGACCGCCATCTACGACTCCCCGGTGATCATCGAATATCTCGACACGCTGCACGACGGGCCGAAACTCTATCCCGCTGCGTGGCCGGAGCGGCTGACCGCGCTGCGCCGCCATGCTCTGGGGCAAGGGATGCTGGACAATGCCTTGCCTTTGCTGTCCGAGGGCTTTCGGCCGCCCGAGCAGCAGAGCGAACCGCACAAGGAGTTGTGGCGGTCGAAGCTGGTCGCCTGTGTGGCGGCGCTCGAGGATGAAGCCGAGGCACTGGCGAGCAGCGGCTTCACCGTTGGCCATCTCACCATCGGTGTGGCACTGGCCTATCTGGATTTCCGCTTCGCGTCGCTGTCCTGGCGCGACGGGCATCCCAAGCTGGCCGCCTGGCACGAAACATTCAACGCGCGCCCGGCGGTTCAGGCGAACATGCCGGTGGACGACAGGTAAAAATCTTCCCGATCGGGAAATTCATCCCTTCTGCTGGCCAATATGGCGGGTTCTCTGACCGATCGATAAGGATTTGGTCGCAGCTACCGGTCGCCCCGTCTCGGGCGATCGGTATCTGTCCGCGAGGGGCGGCGACGCGCCTATCAGGTTCCTGATAACGCCATCGCACCAGGGCACTGATACTGCCTCGGATGGTGTGGTAAGTGGTCCGCTACAATCAGGTGTAGATGCATGGGTCTGTTTTCCGCCGTCAGCCCGATGTTCATGCTCTCAGGGTTTATCGTCGGCCTGCTGGTCGGGCAGACCGGGATGGGCGGCGGCTCGCTCATGACGCCGATCCTTGTGTTGATTTTCGGCATTCATCCCGCGACGGCCGTGGGCACCGACCTGCTCTATGCCTCCGCGACGAAAGGTGTCGGGACGCTGGTTCATGGGTTGAACCACACGATAAATTGGCGGATCACGCGGCGGCTGGCGTCCGGCAGCGTGCCTTCAACGGTAATCACCTTGCTGGTGATCTCCCATTACAACATCACGGGCGCCACCAGCGGGCGGATCATCTCGCTGCTTCTTGGCATCATGCTGCTGCTGACGGCACTGTCGTTGATCTTCCGGCAACGCTTCCTGGCCCTTGTCGGACCGGCTTTGGAGCGGATCACGAATAAACAGGCGGCTCGGCTTACCGTTGCGACAGGGGTGTCGCTGGGCGTGCTGGTCACGTTATCGTCGGTCGGAGCGGGCGCGCTGGGTGTGACCGCGCTGCTGATACTCTACCCGCGCGTGCCGATGGCGGTCATCGTCGGCTCCGATATCGCCCATGCGGTGCCGCTGACGCTGGTGGCCGGGATCGGGCACTGGTGGCTGGGATCGGTGGACTGGCCGCTGCTGATGTCGCTGCTGAGCGGGTCTATTCCAGGGATCGTCCTGGGCAGCTATTTGTCGGCGCATGTCCCTGACGCCGTGCTGCGGCCGATCCTCGCGGCGACGCTTTGCGTCGTTGGCGGGCGGCTGGTACTTTAGGTAAGCGTCCGCTGCCCGAGTGGCGACCTGGGACCGGCGTGCCAACTCAACAAGGCTGAACGCGATCGTATTTTTTCAAACGGATCTGGACCTCGCTGCCATGCCCCGATTGCCCCGGAAACGTTCCACGCCCCACGTCGTCGCCCCTCTGCGCCGCAATGCCGGCATTCCCGACGTGCCGACGTTCCAGCCAGATCCCAAGGAAACCCGCGGGCAACCGACGCCGACAGCCATGGCGGACGACCCTGCGGAGGAGACTGTCAGACGGATGGTCGAAGCCGCTTACACATAGACCGCGTTGAACGCCGCGTTTGGTGCGGAACGAATAGCACGCCCTCACCCGTTCACCTGCCGCATGACCTCCACCCACTGGTCCAGGATCGGCAGGATCGTATCCTCCTTCTCCGACGGCAGGCTCGGGTACACGATATTCACATCCAGGGCCCGATACCGCCCAATCAGCGCGACATCCGGCGGCTGAGCCCCCATGACGATCTGCATTGCCGCCGGATCGCGCCCTGCCTCAGCCGTCATTTGCCGGAACCGGGGGATCAGTTCCGTCAAGGGCGCCGTATCGGCTTTCGTCACCTGTGGCATCCATCCGTCGCCGTAACGCACCGCGCGCCGCGCACTGTAGGGGAAGGCGCCGCCGATCAGGATGGGCGGATGGGGCTTCTGCACCGGCTTCGGCCATGCCGCCATCGGGCCAAAATCCACGAACTCACCGTGGTACTCGGCGGCGTCTTGCGTCCAGATCGCCTTCATGGCCTCGACCCGTTCCCGTGCCAGCTTGTGGCGCTTCGCGAAATCGGTGCCGTGGTTCTCCATCTCATCCTGGTTCCAGCCGTTGCCGATGCCGAAGACGAAGCGCCCGCCGGAGACTTGGTCGATCGACGCCACCAGCTTCGCGGTCTGGATCGGATCGCGTTGCGCGATCAGGCAAACACCGGTCGCCAGCTTCAACGTTGTCGTGACCGAAGCCGCCGCGGTCAGCGTTACAAACGGGTCCATTACGTCATAATATCGTTTCGGCAATTCCGGCCCCAGCGGGAACGGTGTCTTGCGACTGAGCGGGATGTGCGAATGCTCCGGCGCCCAGAGGATGTCGAACCCACGCTCTTCCAGTGCCCGCGCGAGCGCCGCGGGCGTCATGGAGTAGTCGGTGAAGAACATCGACGCGCCGAATTTCATATAACCGCCTCCCCGGATGCCGAATTTATCGCCGTGACATTCATCGTGCCAACCGATCCGGACTTCGCCGGCTGATGCCGACGAATGTCCGAACCGGTAGGCTCTCGCTTATTTGTTTTGTACCAAGGCGCGTTGGTGCCGACTCTCGATCCTCGTCATGGCCCGGCTATCCTCGTCATGGCCCGGCGACAGTCCGGGCGATCTGCCACCGCACCGCGGGATCAGGTGGCCCGGA
>JARLIN010000464.1 GCA_031291715.1 Rhodopila sp.
CACGACACCGTGCGCCTAATACCAACGGCGCGAAGTATCGACCCTTCAGTCGAATGACGTTGGATCAAGCGACCCCACCAGCTTCTCCACGACGACCAGATGACGACCCGATGGAAACCGTGCTCGGCCCGGCTAGCCGCGAATTTGGCGCCTCCAATCCACAAATCGTGGGTGACCGGCCCGCGCGAGCTATGACACGAAAGGGGAAATCCCCGCTGCGTCACCGAAAATTCGCGCTTAGGCGGACGAACCGGGCCGTGACGACTTGGGCCGGAGCGGGGCCGGATTTCTTTCCGCCCTACCTGCCCACGACCGCCAGTGCCGTCCGGGCCGCCGCCTGCCCGCTGATCCATGCGCCGGCCAACGTTCCGGCGAACCCGACGTGACAGGCCTCGCCGGCGAACATCAGATGCCCATCCGAAACCGGATCCGCCAGCGCATCCCGCGCAAGCGCCGAACCGGGTGTCGCGTAGCAATAGGCCCCGCGCACCCACGGATCGGCATCCCAGTGCGTGACCAGCGAGGCTCCCCCGGCGAACAGCCGATCCACCCGCGCGCCGAAGGCACGGCGCAGATAGGCCAGCGCGAAATCCACCGCCGCCGCGTCCCCGGCGCGAGCCAGGTCCCAGGCAGCAGAGCCGCCAATCCACCCTTGCACGTAATCCCGCCCAAACGGCCAGCACTGGAAAGGCATCAACGGGTCGCCCGCCCGCTCGATGATCCGGTCAACCGAGCAATGCGGTGGCAAACCCAGCCGGTCGGGCCCGTCAGCGCGCAGGGCGACCTTGATCGCCAGCCCCATCGGCAAGTCATGCACCGCCTCGGTTACACGCACGGGCAACACCGGATCGAACACCAGCGCCCCGGACGCAAGCACGCCGGTTGAAACCGTGACGATGCAGGCACCCGCGGTAATCGAACCCCTCGCGGAATCGACCGTGACCTGACCGCCCGGACCACCCCAGCGAACCCGGGTCACTGGCGTGTTCAGCCTTATATCCAGTCCCTGCGTCAACCGCCGTTGCACGAACGCTCCGATCCCGCCCTCCGGCACCAGATTGATGCCGCCCAGGACGTTCCGGCGCCAATCCAGCGCACTGAAGTTTTCCGCATCGGCCGCGCAGATGACCGGGCCTTCCCAGGCCTCGACGGTCGCCGCCCAGGGATCGTCGGACAGCCGGCGTGTAACTTCCGCCAGAGAGACATCTCCCTCGGCCGCAATGACGGCTTCGGCGGCCGCCTCGTAACGGGGCCAGGCGCTGGCGTAGGCGGCCAATTCCGCCTTGGTCGTGGTTCGGTCGCCGACGAATGTGCGTTCCGTACGGATTTCGTCCGACTGCAGCAGCGTGTCGCCAGCGGCGCGCGCGATCGGCACCAGCGGATTGTTCTCGGCGTCGTGAAACCAAACCGCGCCCATGTCGAACCAGACACCGCCGAGGGCAGCGGGATACGCGGTCCAGGCCCGTCCCCCGACGCGCCCGGATGCTTCCAACACCACCGCGCGCTTGCCGGAGTCCCGCAGCGCCGCTGCCGCACCCAGGCCCGCCAGACCGGCCCCGATAATCACAACGTCGGTGTCGGTCACGTGGTGCTCCTATGCGTCAGGCCACGATCCGCGCGACCTCTTCCGGAGACTGTAAAACTAAGCGGTCGTAATCCTTCATCAAGGTTTCGGTGATCGTCCCCGGCGTGAACCGGTGCGGCCCGATCTCGCGCACGGCCGTCACCTCCGCCGCCGTCCCGGCCAGGAACACCTCCGTCACCCGGGTCAGTTCGCTGGGATCGATCCGCCGCTCGATCACCTTCATCTGGTTACGCCGAGCCAGGCTGATCACCGTGCGTCGCGTGATCCCATCCAGAAAGCAATCCGGTATCGGCGTGTGCAAATCGCCATCGATAACGAAGAAGATATTCGCCCCCGTCGTCTCCGCCACCAACCCGCGCCAGTCCAGCATCAGCGCGTCGGCATATCCTTCCTGCTCCGCCTTCAGCTTGGCCAGTGACCCGATCATATAAAGCCCCGACGCCTTGGCATGGACCGGGGCCGTCTCGGGCGAGGGCCGCCGCCATTCCGCCTCACCCACCCTGATGCCCTGCATCCGCTCGGTCCCGAAATAGCTCGGCCACGGCCAGGCCCCGATCGCCAGATGGATGGATGTACCGGTCGCAGACACCGCCAACTGCTCCGACCCCCGCCAGGCGATCGGCCGGACATACCCGTCGGTCAGGCCATTCGCCTTCAACACCGCGTTGCTGGCCGCATCGATCTCTTCGGCCGACCACGGGATTTCGAAGCTCAGCACTCGGCCGGAGTTGATCAGTCGCTGGGTGTGATCGCGCAGCCGGAAGATATTGCCGGCGTAGGCCCGTTCGCCCTCGAAGACAGCGCTGGCATAGTGCAACCCATGCGATAAAACATGCAGCTTCGCGTCCCGCCAAGGAACCAGGGAACCGTCCATCCACAGCCAGCCGTCTCGGTCGTCGAAAGGAAGTAGCGCCATGGCCGTCTTCTCCGTAATTTTGTTGCTTGCAGTGCCGTGAATTTAAAACGCAGGCGCGTTTTAAGTCAATATTGCTGACCTATTTCGGGATCGAATGCCAGGCATGCTCAAAGCCAAGCCCCATGAGTCGAAAGCCGGCCGGTTTGTCCCGCCGCCCAAGCTGCCGCCGCCGACACCGGTTGTCGATCTCAGCGACGCCGAGATGCGGCTGGCGCAGGACCTGCTGTTCTTCGCCTATCGTGATTTCACCAACGTCGCCGACAAGGTGCTGGAGGAACTCGACCTGGGACGTGCGCACCACCGTGCCCTGCATTTTATTGGTCGCAATCCGGGGATCACGGTTTCCGGCCTGCTGGCGATCTTGCGGATCACCAAGCAGTCTCTGGCACGGGTGTTGAACGCGCTGGTCGATCAAGGCTTCGTCAGCCAGGCCCCTGGCTTCGAGGACCGCCGCCTTCGCCTGCTGACCCTGACGGACAAAGGCCAGGCGCTGGAGCAGCGACTCTTTGACGCCCAGTGCACGAAGATCGCCCAGGCCTACCGCGAATCCGGCCCGCAAGCCGTGCAAGGCTTCCGAAATGTCATGCGTGCGATGATGGACAAGGGCGCGCGTGCCTATATGGACGGCACCGGTTCGGCAGAGGATGCCTAGCACCATGGCCGACGACTGCCACATCCTGGTCGTAGAGGATGATCCCCGCCTGCGGGAGCGTCTGGCACGCTATCTGACCGGCGAGGGCTTCCGCGTCACCGCCGCGGGTGACGCCGCTGACGCGCGCGCCAAACTGCGGGCCATCAATCCCGACCTGATGGTGCTCGACGTCATGATGCCGGGGGAAAGCGGCCTCGACCTGACCCAGTCGATGCGCCAGGAGCAGAAGCACAGCTTGCCTATCCTGTTGCTCACCGCGCGTGGCGCACCGGAAGACCGCATCGCTGGGTTCGAAGCTGGGGCGGATGATTATCTGGGAAAACCCTTCGAACCGCGTGAACTGGTTTTGCGCATCCGCGCTTTGCTGCGGCGGGCTCCGCCACCGCCCGCAGAAGGACCAGCGGGACCTGTGCGGATCGGCGAAGCGGAATTTGATGTCGAGCGCGGCGAGCTGCGCGATGGCACGGGGCCGATCCGCCTGACTGGTGGCGAAGCGGCGCTATTGACCGCGCTTGCCCGCAAACCGAACGAAGTCCTGTCGCGCGAAGACATCGCCGAGGCCCTGGGTATGGACGATTCCGGTGAACGCGCGATCGACGTGCAGGTCGTCCGGCTGCGCCGTAAGATCGAGGCCGACCCGCGCGAGCCGCGGTTCCTGCACACCGTGCGCGGTCGCGGTTATATCCTGAAGCCAGGCGCCTGACGTGCGTGCCCGCGTGCCCTCGCCGTTCGCTATCGGGTTGAAGCGCTTCATGCCACGGTCGCTGCTGGGGCGCACTCTGCTGATCATGCTGGTGCCGCTGGTCCTGGTGCAGGCGATCGCCCTGCAACTGTTTTACGGCAATCACCTCGGTGTCGTGTCGCGCCGGCTGTCCAGCGGCATCGCCGGGGAGATTGCCTATACCGTCGAGTTGCTGCGGCAATTCCAGGCGCCTGACGACCGCGAATGGGTGCTGGAAATGGCGCGCCGGCAATTTACCCTGGGGATCAGGATGGAGCCTGGCGCGGTGCTGGAGCCACGCAAGCAGGTGAACATCCTGGGCCCGATGGACGACGACCTGGCGGCGGCGCTGACGGAAAAATTCAACGTCCCGTTCACCATGGACTGGACCTCCGACCCCCACACTGTCCTGATCCGGATGCAGCTTCCGGACGGCGTTCTGGATGTGGAAGCGCCGCGCAAGCGCCTGGCCATCGGTACCGTCTTTCTGTTCGTCGGCTGGCTGGTGGGCTCCGCCCTGTTTCTGTTTGTCATCGCCGCGCTGTTCATGCGCAACCAGGTGCGCGCGATTCGCCGCCTGGCGCGGTCGGCCGAAGCCTTCGGCATGGGCCGCGACGTACCGGCTATCCGGCCCGAGGGCGCTGCCGAGGTCCGGCAGGCCGCCGCCGCCTTCAACCGCATGCAGGACCGCATCCGCCGCTTTTTGGCGCAGCGCACCGAGATGCTGGCAGGCGTCTCGCACGACCTGCGTACGCCGCTAACTCGTCTGCGCCTGGCGCTGGCCATGCTGCCGCGGACGGAAGAATTGCGGCAGGACGTCGCCGAGATGACCGCCGACGTGGAAGAAATGGACCGCATGATCGGCGGCTATCTCGCCTTCGCCCGCGGCGAGGGTACCGAGCAGGCAGAACCGGTGAACCTGGCCACCATTCTTGACGATGTCGCGGCGGGCGCGAGGCGAGCCGGGGCCATGCTGGACCTGGATGTGCCGCCGGACCTGACCTTGAAATTGCGTGCCGATGCGGTGCGGCGGGCCGTCACCAACCTGGTGGACAACGCCCGCCGGCACGCGCGCCACGTGAGGTTGGCGGCGGTGGCGCAGGGACGCTCCGTCCTCGTCACGGTCGATGACGACGGGCCCGGCATCCCGGCCGATCGGCGGGAAAGCGTGTTCCGTCCGTTCGAGAGCGGGTCCACGGGCGGCACCGGTCTCGGTCTGACCATTGCGCGCGATATTGTACGCGCCCATGGCGGCGAGATCGTGCTGGAGGACAGCCCGCTGCTCGGCGGCCTCCGCGCCCGCATCCGTCTGCCGGTCTGACGCCTGCCCTTGGGCGAGCGGCAATCGGGCTGGAACTGTTGTGCTTTCTTGCGCCGCTGGATGTGCTGGTCTGGCATTACCGGCACTTCTGGTGTGTGGGCGTTTTCGGTTCCCGTTCCAGCATGATTTGTTTGAGAGGGCGATGCACGCCTGAGGTTGAGGCAACCTCAGGCCATCGCGGTCTAGCTCAGCCCCCCGCGCGCCGCGACCGGCCACAGACACTCCACCCTTCCGTTCCGTACTCCGACATACCAATCGAACTTATCCACGGTCGGGTCGCAATGGCCAGGTATCAGGCGCAATTTCTCCCCCAGTTTCGGCGCGGCCGTTTCGCTGCCGAATTGCAGCTTGCCGTGCTCATCGGAGGCGCTGGTGTAACGAATATCCGGCCTCTGCCAAACCGCCGGCAGACCTGAATCCACCGCAACCGCCTTGTGGCCTGCGTCCAGCACGGCGACGCCGGGCTGACTCTGGCTCATGACCGAGGAGAGCACGAACAGCGCATGCCTGAACGTGCTGACCGGGCTGCCGGCCTCATCCAGGTTGCGCGCATAGTCGGCGTCCATGAAGACGTAGCTGCCGGCTTGCATTTCCGTGTAGATGCCGGATTTCGATTCGATCTCGAACGTACCGGTGCCGGCACCGCCGACGATCGCGCAGTCAAGTCCCTGCTGGCGAAGCTGCTCCACGGTACGGCGGGAGGCGTCGACCGCGCCACCGATCAGGGTCCGCCGCTCCGCTGGGGTGCGCTTGTGCTGGGCGCTGCCATGATAGGCCTGCAGGCCACCGAAAATCAGATGCTTCGACGCTGCGATGCGGGTCGCCAGCGTCACCGCGTCCGGGCCAGGCTGCACGCCGCAACGGCCGGCGCCGACGTCGATTTCCACCAACACCGTCATGCGGATGCCGGCGTCCGCGGCGGCGGCCTCGATCGCAGCGACCTGGCCGGCGTCGTCGGCGCAGACCGCGACCTTGGCAATCCGCGAAAGAGCGCATAGGCGCGCCAGTTTGGCGGCACCGACGACTTCGTTGCTGACCAGGATGTCGGGGATGCCGCCCCAGGCGAGTACCTCGGCTTCAGTGACCTTCTGCACGCAGTTGCCAACGGCGCCGCGGGCCATCTGCAGCTTGGCGATCACCGGCGATTTATGGGTCTTGGCGTGTGCCCGCAGCTTCACCCCGGTGGGGGCGAGCAGTGCGGCCATGGTGTCGAGGTTCGACTCGAAGGCGTCCAGGTCGATGATCAGGGCGGGGGTGTCGATCTCATCCTCGCGCATGCCGGGGACGGCGGGGGGCACTTGCAGCATCGCACTCTTCCTCGTTTGGGCGGCGGAGTGTCGTCGTTTGGGCGAAAGGCGGCAAGCCGGGTGGATGGCCATTACGGGAAACCGCGCTTTCACTTCACGGCGGGCACTTCACGGCGGGCACTTCATGGCGGGGCATCTCCCAAAAGCAGCCTTTAACAGCCGCTCTCGTAGGTTTCCCCTTGGGTTCGGCCTGCTCTAAGCTGTTCCCACAACGAACCGTGGGAAACCGAGCATGTGGGAACCAAGCCAGCGCTATCCTGATCCGAACGTCCAGGTGCTGGACCCAAGCTTCAACGCACTGCGCCTGCCGCTCGCATCCGTCGAGCAACTGGCGACAGGTTGCCGCTGGTCCGAAGGGCCGGTGTATTTCGGTGATGGCCGGTATGTGCTCTGGAGCGACATTCCCAACGACCGCATCCTGAAATGGGAAGAGGAAACCGGCACGGTCAGCGTGTTTCGGAAAACGTCATGGAACGCCAACGGCAACACCCGCGACCGTCAGGGGCGCCTGGTGACATGCGAGCATCGCGGCCG